>DASUKS010000228.1:0-14277 GCA_036278595.1 Dehalococcoidia bacterium | reverse complement strand
GCTCCTGACAGAATGCTGTCAGCAGGATGGCGCTATGATCGCGATGCCGCCGGTCCCCACCCGGGACGGCGGCATCAGTATCAGCGGCCGGAGAGCCGGACATCACACGGAAGGAGACACAGACCAATGGAAGTGAACAGTGTCATCGTCAACCTGAACAGCGCAGACCCCGAGCGCCTCGTTGCGTTCTATCGCGACGTCGTCGGGCTGAAGCAGGCGCCCGACATGGGCGAGACGGCATTTCTCGCCGGCAACACCGCCTTCGTCATCGACGGCCACAGCGAGCTGAAGGGCGACGCGAAGGAGCCGCCGCGCGTCCTGCTGAACTTCATGGTCGATGACCTCGCCGCCGAGCAGAAGCGCCTCGAAGCTGCCGGGGTGAAGTTCATCCGGACCGCCGGCAAGGAGTACTGGGGCGGCGTCATCTCCACATTCGTCGACCCGGACGGAAACTACCCGCAACTCATCGAGTTCAAGCCCCAGTAACGTTCGCAGCGAGGGTCGCGGATGCGTCGCGCCGACCGCCTGTTCCGGATCATCCAGCTCCTGCGCCGCCGCAGTGTGGCCACCGCCGCGTGGCTCGCGGATGAGCTGGAGGTGTCCGAGCGCACGATCTATCGTGACATCCGCGACCTCTCGCTGTCCGGCGTCCCAATCGAGGGTGAGGCCGGCGTCGGCTACATCCTGCGCCGCGGCTTCGACCTGCCGCCGCTGATGTTCAACGAGGCGGAGATCGAAGCCATGGTCCTCGGCGCGCGCGTCGTCGCCAGCTACAGCGATCCCGCGATGGCGAGGGCGGCCGGTGATGCGCTCGCGCGCGTCGAAGCGGTGCTGCCCGACCGCCTGCGTGAGCGGCTGAACTCGACGCCGCTCTTCGCACCGGGGTTCCACGTCCCGACGGAAGTCCTCGGCAAGCTCGCCGACCTGCGCGGCGCGCTCGAATCGCGGCGCAAGGTGCAGCTCGCATACACCAGCGGCCCGGGCGAGGACACCGACCGCGTGGTGCGGCCGCTCGGGCTGTTCTTCTGGGGCACGACCTGGTCGCTCACCGGGTGGTGCGAGCTGCGGGAGGACTTCCGCAGCTTTCGCCTCGACCGGATGCGCGGCATGCAGGTCACGAACCTGCGCTTCGCCGACGAGGCGGGCCGCACGATCGACGACTTCCTCGCGCGCGTGGCGCGGGGTGAGGATTGGTGATCTGATCCGTGCTCGCCGGTTGTCGGTCGTTGCGGCGGGGAGCCATCGACACGGAGGGAAGCTGCGTTGGACACAAAGAGTGCATCGGCCGAGAAGCGGTTCGCGCGCATCGTTGACGCGCTGAGCGGCGACGATGGCGTGACGGTAGGGGGCGGCAAGCGCGGCTTCGGGTCGGACGCGCTGCAGGTGAACGGCAAGATCTTCGCGATGCTGCGCCGGGGTGCGCTCGTCGTGAAGTTGCCCGCCGCCCGCGTCGCCGAGTTGATCTCCGCCGGCGTCGCGACGCCGTTCGACGCCGGCAAGGGCCGCCCGATGCGCGAGTGGGCGACGCTCGATGAGCGCGCCGGTCGACGCTGGCTGTCGCTCGGGCGGGAGGCCCTCGCCTACAACCGAAGTCGGGACTGATTCCGCCCTTCGCCCGATTACAGATCGCCGCGCCACTGCCGATGCTGTACGGGTAGCGTCCGGCGAGAGCAACGTGATTTCATCTCGCCTTAACCTTTGCTGCGCCGGGATCGGCTATCGTCGTACCGCAGCACCATCACAGCACGGAGGATCGGACTTGAACCCGCACGAGTCGACGGCCGCGAACGCGGACATCTGGGCGCGCTACTTCGAGCAGCAGTGGACGCGGTGGCTGCCGTCGCTGGGCCAGAGCTCGCCGGTATCGGAGATCGTCGACGGGACGGCTGCGAACGTCGCGAGCTGGCTCACGCTCGTGGCTGCCGCACCGATCGCGTGGCTCTTCAGCACGAATGCCGCCGCGGTGGATGAGGCGATCGGCGTCGAACTCACGGCGGTGCGGGCCGAAGTCGCCGCCGGGGGCATCGCCGCCTAGCGCTTCGCCCCGACTGACGTAGATGAGCCGCCCGCGTCGGGCGGCTTCTTTTTGCCCCGGGGGCTTGACAGCAGTGGGTGGGTTATCGTAAATTCCCGATATGAAGCAACTCGAGCAGACTGCGGAAGAGAAGCGGACCGTCGCCATGCTGCGCGCAATCGCGCATCCGGCCCGCTTCCGCATCGTGAAGCTGCTCGCAGCGCGCAACGAGTGCGTGTGCGGCGACCTGGTCGGCGAGCTGCCGCTCGCGCAGTCCACGGTGTCCGAGCACCTCAAGGTCTTGAAGGACGCCGGCATCGTGCGCGGCGCGATCGCCGGCCCGAACACCTGCTACTGCCTCGAGCCGTCCGCGCTCGAGTGGCTGCGGCGTGAATTCTCGGCGCTCGAGAGCACGTGCTGCCCGGCGTGAGTTCTGTTTGTGGGGAATATCGGGAATTCCCGATTTGAAAGGAGACGACAGATGGCCCGGACAAGCGAGGAGATCAAGGCAGCGGTACAGGAGCACTACGGCGAGCGGGCGCGGCAGGCGGCGACGTCGTGTTGCGGCGACACGAACCAGCGTGAGCGGCTGTACCACGGCGACACGCTCGGCGACCTGCCGGAGACGGTCGCCTCATACGGCTGCGGCAACCCCGGCGCCATCGCCGGGCTGCGGGCGGGCGAGACGGTGCTCGACCTTGGCTCCGGCCCGGGGCTCGACTGCTTCCTCTCGGCACGTGAGGTTGGGCCGGCCGGGCATGTTATCGGCCTCGACATGACGCCCGGCATGCTGGCCCTCGCCGAGGAGAACAGGCGCAAACTCGGCGCCGACAACGTCGAGTTTCGGCGCGGCGAGATGGAATCGATGCCGGTCGATGACGCCACGGTCGACGTGATCATCTCGAACTGCGTGATCAACCTCTCGCCCGACAAGGACGCCGTGTTCCGTGAGTCGGCGCGCGTGCTGCGCCCCGGCGGGCGGCTGCACGTTTCGGACGTCGTGCTGTCGCGCGACCTGAACGACGCCGAGCGCGACGACCTCGCGCTGTGGGCCGGATGCGCGGCCGGCGCCCTGCTCGAAGACGATTACGTGCACCGCCTGCACACCGCGGGCTTCGAAGCGGTGCGCGTCGAGAGCCGTGGCGGCATCGGCTCGAAGCCGTGGTACAGCGCGACGATCTCCGCTTACAAGCGCGCATCCGACGCGCCACCCGCGAAGCCTGCCGCCGAGTCGTTCGAGCTCGTCGCGACCGAGAGCAGCGCACGCGGCTGCGACTGCTGCTGACCGCTTCCCCCCGCGCCTCCCTCTCTCACCAGGGAGGGAGGCGCGGGCCCGAGGCGCCGACCGCGCACTCCCCTGCCCTCGCTCCTCGCTATCATGCCCTTATGGACCGCCGCCGGATCTACTTCGATCATGCCGCTACTACTCCCACCGACGAGCGCGTCGTCGCGGCGATGCTGCCGTACCTGACGACCGCCTGGGGCAACGCGTCGAGCATCTACTACGAGGCGCGCGAGGCACGCAAGGGGCTCGATGACGCCCGCCGCGACGTCGCCGGCGCCCTCGCCTGCAAGCCGAACGAGGTCGTCTTCACCAGCGGCGGCACCGAGGCCGATAACCTCGCGCTGCGCGGCGTCGCGCACGCCGCGCGACGCCGCGGCGACCACATCATCACGACGTCGATCGAACACCATGCTGTCCTGCACGAAGCGGAGGCGCTCGCGAAGGACGGCTTTCGTGTCACGTACCTCTCCGTCGATCACGAAGGCTTCGTTGATCTCGATGCCCTGCGCGCCGCGCTCGACGACCGCACCGTGCTGGTCAGCGTCATGTACGCCAACAACGAGGCCGGCACGATCGAGCCGATCGCCGAAATCACGCGCATCGTGAAGGCGCACGGCCCGCACATCGCCGTCCACACCGATGCCGTGCAGGCAGCGGGCGCGCTCGACCTCGATGTCGATGCGCTCGGCGTCGACCTGCTGTCGATCGCCGGCCACAAGATCTACGGCCCGAAGGGCGCCGGCGCGCTCTTCGTCCGTCAGCGCACGCCGTTCCTGCCACAGACCGTCGGCGGCTCGCAGGAGCGCAACCGCCGCGCCGGCACCGAGAACGTCGCCGGCGCCGTCGGCCTCGCGACAGCCCTCCGCCTCGCGTACGAAGAGCGCGACGCCCGCAACGCGCACGTCAGCGCCCTCCGCGACCGCCTGCTCGACGAGCTGCCGAAGCGCGTGCCCGGCACGATCGTCACCGGCCCGCGCGACGGTGACCGCCGCCTGCCGAACAGCGCCAGCTTCGCGTTCGAGAACGTGGAGGGCGAAGCCGTGCTGCTGCAGCTCGACCTGCTCGGCGTCGCGGCCAGCAGCGGCAGCGCCTGCACGACGGCCTCGCTCGAGCCGTCGCACGTGCTCGTCGCCATGGGTGTGCCGGAGCGCTACCTGCGCGGCAGCCTGCGCCTCACCCTGGGCTATGAGAACACGATGCAGGACGTCGACTACCTCCTCGACGTCCTCCCCGAAGCCGTCCGCAAGATCCGCTCCCTCGCCCCGACCGCGCCGGTTTGAGTCTGCTATGCGCGCTGCCTAATCCGTGATGCGCAGGCAGTGCGCGCAGTCGACCGCATCGCTCGTGACAACGGCAGCGTGTCCTGGAACGTTAATGTATGGGCTCTTCTTGATGTCTAGCACGCCGCACAACGTGAGCGAGCCACCACGCGGCACGTAGTGCACCCTGATCGGATGATGCTTGGCATTTGGGCGCACCCATCGGACGTGCTCGTAGCCCGGCTTGCAAGTCATACAACCGCCTCCATCTGCTGCAGCACGGGGCGCAAAACGCCCCGCATTTCCGGCGCGCACACGCAAAACCCGAGACTCCCCCTTTCCACTCGTTGGAGAGTGGGCGGGGGGTGAGGCTAACGCGCAGCGCCGCTAACCCCCTGCGAAGTCCGCCTTCACCCGGCGCAGCAGGTCCGCATCCAGCGCCACCTCGATGCCGGTCATCGCCAGCGCCTCCGCCGTCTGCAGCATCGATGCGTGGGCGTCGTCGGTGATCGCGGCGGCGGTGAACTCGGGTGTGTGGTTGAAGATCATCTGCCCGACGCCGAACGTCGGATGGATCGAAGGCACCGCCTGGCTCACGTTCCCCATGTCGCTGCTGCCCGTCGAGACGTTCGGGATGTCGACGAATTTCTTCCCGAGCGCCTCGCCGTTGCGGCGGTACGCTTCGACGAGCGGCGTGTTCGACCGCATCGGCGCGTACTCCTGCTCCTCGTGCCAGTCGACCTTCATCGTGCAGCCCGTCGCCGCCGCGCCCGCCTCGAAGCAGCCCTGCACGCGGCGCTTCAGGTCGCGCAGGTAGTCCGGCCGCAGCGCGCGCACGTAGAACGTCGCCGATGCGTACTCCGGGATGATGTTCGCCGCAGCCCCGCCGTTCGTGATGATCCCGTGCAGCCGCGCGTCGCGGCGGATGTGGTGCCGCAGCTGCGCGATCGCCTGGTACGCGATCACGACGGCGTCGAGCGCGTTCACGCCCTGCTCCGGCGCCACCGATGCGTGTACCGCGCGCCCGTGGTACTCGACGTCCACGTGCGCGACGCCGAACATCGGCGGCGCCGCGAAGTCGAGCGCCATCGGATGCGCCATCATCGCCACGTCGAGGTCGGCGAACGCGCCGCGCTGCAGCATCATGACCTTGCCGCCGACCATCTCTTCCGCCGGTGTGCCGAGGATCACCACGCGCGCGTCGGACGGGTCGAGCCCCGCGATCATGCCGATCGCCGCGCCGGCGCCGGCCGTCGCGATCAGGTTGTGCCCGCACGCGTGCCCGATCTCCGGCAGCGCATCGTACTCCGCGCAGATGCCGACCGATGCGGGCCCGTGCCCCCACTCGCCTCGGAACGCCGTCGCGATTCCGAACGCGCCGCGCTCGACGTGTTCGAAGCCGTGCGCTTCGAGGAACGGCACGAGCTGTCCGACCGCGTGCTGCTCCTTGAGCGCGAGCTCCGGGTGCGCATGGATCTCGTGCGAGATCCGCACCAGCTCGTCCGCGGCCGCACGGATCGCCTCCCGCGCACGCTGCTTCACCGCCTCGATCGCACCCTCGTCCCGAGTCACCATCGCACACCTCCGGCGCCGCGATTCTACAGCGGCCGCGCGTAAGACGCAGATCTCCCGGGCCGCAACGCACGCAATCGGCCGTCATTCCCGGCGTTGGCCCCTGTCATTCTGAGCGCAAGCGAAGAATCTCTACCATCGCGCACCAACACGGCGGATCGCGAAGCCAGCGCCTGCGTCATCTTCGCTTGCGCCGACCGCTCGCTTCGCAAATCCCGGGGGTATGGCGCCTAACTGCGCGGGATGACACGGTACAAGCGCGAAGGACAGCAGACACAGAGGAGGTGGACCGATATGGCAATGCAGCAACGGCGCGCTTCGATCACCTGGCACGGCGATCTACAGAGTGGCAACGGCGATCTCGAAGTCGAGAGCGGCGCCCTCCAAAAACTCAACGTCACGTTCAGCGCCCGCACCGAATCCGCCGGCGGCAAGACCAGCCCCGAGGAGCTCCTCGCGGCCGCCCACGCGACCTGTTACGCGATGGTGCTCGCCAACATGCTCAAGCAGGAGACCGGCAACGCCCCCGACGCGTTCGACGTGACGGCCGTCTGCTCGCTCGACCGCGTCGAAGGCGCGCTCAAGATCACCGGCATGGACCTCCGCGTGAAGGCGAACGTCCCCGGCATGGACGGCGCGAAGTTCCAGGAGTTCGCGACGACCGCCGAGCTGCGCTGCCCGGTCTCGAACGCCATTCGCAACAACGTCCCGGTCACCGTCAACGCCACCCTCGGCTAACACGCACCGGCGAGCGAGCGATCCTCGCCCGCCCGCCCGACGCACCAAAGGCTCTCGGCGCCGCCGCTTCCACTATCCATCATCTATCATCCATCCTCACGCCGATGGAGCGGTTGCTCTTCGCCCGCTCCCAGTCCCCAACTCCCCATGAGAGAGATCCCCGATTCCCGCTCTCCCGCCATTCATGCACCCTGCCTGCGGCCGATAACACAGGCGAGGACAAGAAGGGGGAGGCAGCATGACCGAGCAGCAGCCCGTCGGGCTCGACCAGGAACTCAAGCAGGCGTTCGATGACCTGCGCGCCGCCCTACAGCGCGCCTCCGATGCCACCGCTGCCATCAGCCAACTCGCGCCACGGATCCACGCCGTCGCGCAGGTGTTCGACCAGATCGAGGCCGCCGTGGCCGAGGGCCGCCGCCAGCTCGCGGGCGCGTCCTCCGCGCTCGAAGGTACCGTCGCGGCGACGGTCAGCTACGCGCGCCCGACGCTCGTCGTGGCCGAGGCCGAGCCCGTGCCGCAGCCTTCCGTCTCGTCCGTCGCCGAACCCGCGTTCGAAGCCGCCGCGCCGGCGGTAGTCGCTCAGACCTCGCCGCTCGAATGGGCGTCCGCGCCGGTGTCAGAATGGGCGCCGAAGCCCCCGCCCGAAGCGCCCTCGCCTGACCTGCGGGGCGCCATCGACGGTCAGGGCGAGCTCGCTTCGTTCCGCCTCGAGTTCGAGAGCCACCCCGGCCCGCTCGACCTCCGCGCCGTCGATGAGGCGATCAGCGAGCACCCGGCCGTGCGCGACATCGCGCTGCTCGACTACGACGGCCACCGCGCAACGCTCAAGGTCTGGGTCGAAGGTTCGGCCAGCCCGGCCGACGTCCAGTCCGCCATCCGCGATCAGGTCAGCGCGCTCTTCTCATCCGACAACGAGATCTCCGTCGTCGCTCTCGAAGACGCCGCGTAAGTCACGCCCGACCCGAATGCGAGAAAACGATCTTGGGCGCCGCAAGGCGCCCTTCTTGCGATCATGCGTCGCAAAGCGCGACTCGCGAAGATGTCCTGACGGGGTGCGGCCGCCGCATCCTGTCATTCTGAACGCAGTGAAGAATCTCTCGGAGAGCCCATGAGCGCTGCGGGAGACGCCGCGAACCTCGACCTGCGACCTGCCACTTGCGACCTGCGACGCGTACTACCCGCCGCGGGCCAAGGACGCAGCAACCCCAGTCACCAGTCACCAGTCACCAGTGAAACCTAGACCTGCGACCTGAGACCTGAGACCAGCAGCCGTCAGGCCGCCGCGCCGTACATTCGCACTTCCGCCGCCGCGAACATGCTGTCCGTCGTCGTGCCGTCCGAAGGGCAGGTCGCCCAACCCGCCGCCAGGTGCAACTCCAGCCCCGGCACGTCGCCGCTGTCGAGCCGCACTTGCTGCGCCATCTCCAGCAGCCGCCTGGCGGCGATAGCGGCGCCCTCGCTGTGCGCCTCGCTCAGCACCATCGTGTAGCCGCTGTCCTTGTATGCGCCGATGATGTCGATGTCGCGCGAATGCTCCGCCAGCGCCTCGCCCAGCCGCTGCAGCAGCCGGTCCGCCAGGAACTTCCCGTACTGCTCGCGCAGCAGCCGCAGGTTCGTCGCCTGCAGCACCACGATCGAGACGGGCCGCTGCGTGCGCGTCGTCCGCGACAGCTCGCGCTGCAGGTCGCGCTCGAGCTTGCGCTCGTCGAACACCGACCGCACGACGTCCGTTACGCCGTGCTCGCGCGCCGCTTCCGCCGACCGCAGGTTTGCGATCGCGCACGCGACGTGGTCGCCGAGTAGCCGGAGCAGCTCGTCATCCGTCTCGCGCGCCACGAACACCGCCATCGCGCCGATGCGCTCGCCGGCCGTCTCCAGCGGCACCAGCGCCACGCGATCCACGCCGAGCGACTTGCGCGCTGCGTGCGCCGCCACGTCGTCGATGTCGTCGTACAGCTCCGCGGGCGAGATGGTGCTCGCGGCCGAAGTCTCCAGCGCGTCGGTGAGCAGCGGCGATGTCGCCGGCTCGATCTTCCGCCGCAGCTTGCCGCCGAACGGCGCGTTCGCGCGCTCGTGCGAGCGCCGCCGCAGGTCCGATGCCGGCGCCAGGTAGTCCAGACGCCCATCCTGCTGCTCGATGTACACGAACGCGAACGGCGCGCCGAGCCCGCGCTCCGCTGCCGTCGCCGCCGCGTCCGCGAGCCAGTCGATGGTGACCGCGCGATGCACCGGCAGCAGCGCTGCCATCATCTGCGCGACGGGGTCCTTGCTGCCTTCGGGCTGCCGGTGTTTGGCGGGGGTGGCGGGCATATGCGTTCGTCCTTACGTGCTGCGTGTGCCGCCGGAATGCGCGATGTTCTCCGCGATCCGGTTCAGTTGCTCCTCCAGCCTGCGCATCGAGGCTTCCAGCTCGGCGAGCCGGCCTCCATCGCCGCCGATCGCACGCGACTCCACCAGCTTGCGCGTCGCCTCATGCAGGCGCTCCTGCTGTCCGAGCAGGCCCTCCGCCTGCTTCCGCAGCTCCAGCAGTCCCGGCGTCGCCGCTTCCGACGCATGCCGCGACCGCAGCTCGTGCGCCAGCTCCGCCGTCGCCAGCGACGACTCGCTCGCGTCCCGCGCGGCCAGCGAGGCCAGCCGGAAGATCCGCCAGGAGCCGATCGTTGCGATCAGGGAGAACAGCAGCAGGCCGGACAGCCCCATGACGACGGCCGCCACGACCGCGGCGAATTCCCAGTTCGTCGTGTCGCCCAATCCTGCTCCCGGGCGCCGTCCCTGCGCGCTACCGAATGATCGACCTTATCGCGCCCCGACTTGAGACGCGCGGCTCTTATCCCTGGTGGGCGTGGAGCCAGCCGATGAGCTCACTGGTAATAACGCCCGCCTGCTCCTGTTGTGTCCAGTGCCCGCAGTCCGAAATGCGGCGTATTGTGAGAACGTTCACGAAGTCCCCCAGCCGCTCGTTCATCCCGAACTGCAGCACCGGGTCGTCCGCGCCCCACAGCACGAGCGTCGGGACGGTGATCGGCGAGTCCGGCAGCGCCTTCCGTCCCTGCCGAAGCGCCTGCCGGTAGTAGTTGATCGTGCTGCGCGCAGCGCCCGGCCGCAGGAATGCCTCCCGGTATGCCTCGAGGTCCCCCGCGCTGAACACCTCCGGGCGTTTCGCGCTCCGCCGGAACGCCGATGCGATCGCGCCAGCGTCCCGCCGCGTCAGCGCCCACTCCGGCAGCCCTGGGATCTGGAAGAAGAGCATGTAGCTGCTGAGCAGCAGCTGCCGCGGATTCCGGCGGGCGAACGCCGCGAACGCCGTCGGATGTGGCGCGTTCATCGTCACCAGCGACCGCACGACCTCCGGCCGCCGCCATGCCACTTGCCATGCGACGATGCCGCCCCAGTCGTGCCCGACGACGTGCGCCCGCTCTTCGCCGAGCGCTGCGATCAGCGCCGCGACGTCATCGACCAGCGACTCGATGTTGTACCCGCCGCGCGGCTTATCGGTCAGGTTGTACCCGCGCATGTCCGGCGCGACGGCGTGATACCCCGCTTCGGCGAGCGCCGGCAGCTGGTGCCGCCACGAGTACCAGCACTCCGGGAAGCCGTGCAGCAGCACCACGAGCGGTCCCTCGCCCGCCTCGGCGATGTGAAACCGGATCCCGCGCGCCTCAACAAACCGGTGCCGCACACCAGGATCAACGCCGCTCGCTCCACCGTCCATCGACCATCCTCACGCCCACGGCGCCCGGTGCCCCGCCCAGTCACCAGTAACCAGTGACCACCGGTGACCTGCGACTTACGACTTACGACTTACGACCTGCGACCTGCGACTACCCCGACGTCCCTACCCCGATCGCCCGCCCGATGCCGTACGTCACCGCCGCCGCACCCGCCGCGATGCCCACCTGCCGCAGCCCCGCGAACACCGGGTTCCGCCCCGTGAACAACGACACCCCCGCGCCGACGAGGAAGGCCGCGATCCCGCTCACCACGACCGACGCCAGGAAGAACGGCCAGCTCGAACCGAACAGCCACGGCACCACCGGGATCACCGCGCCCACGGCGAACGACGCGAACGACGCGAACGCCACGCCCCATGGCGAGCCCAGCGCCTCCGGGTTTAGCCCCAGCTCCTCGCGCGCCAGCGTCTCCAGCGCCACCTCGCGGTCGGCGATGATCCGCGCCGCGAGCGCCCGCGCTTCGTCGCGCGGCAACCCCTTCGCGCGATAGATCAGCTCCAGCTCGCCGCGCTCTTCGTCCGGGTCCGCCTCCAGCTCCTGCGCTTCGAGCGCGATCTGCCGCTCGAACAGCTCCCGCTGCGACGTCACCGAGATCCACTCGCCCGCGCCCATCGAGAACGCGCCCGCGAGCAGCCCCGCCACGCCGGCGAGCACGATGAACCGCCCGCTCGGCTGCGCGCCCGCCACGCCGATCACCAGGCTCAGGTTCGAAAGCAGCCCGTCACTGATGCCGAAGATCGCCGCCCGCAGCTGCCCGCCCGTGTCGATGCGGTGCCAGCTCTCGCCGCGCGCGATCATGCCGGTGTCGATCTCGCCCGGCGGCGCGCTCGATGGCTGTTGGTACATGCTCGACAGCGCCCGCGCGTGCGCCCGCTCGTTGCGCGCCATCGCCGGCCCCGCATCCGCCTGCGCCATGTAGTTGTCGAAGCCGCTCGACTCCATCGCGCTCACCATCGGCAGCACCGCGCGCACGCCGATGCGGTCCGCGAGGAAGCTCATCACGCGGATGCGGAAGCTCGGCCGCCGCTCCGGCGGCTCGACGCCGGCCGCGCGCAGCTTGTCCTCCCAGACCTTCAGGTGGCGCTTCTCGGTCTCCGCGAGCTGGAGGAAGATCGCGCGGCGGCTCTCATCCTTCTCCGCGCGCGCCAGCCGCTGATAGATCGCGACCCCGTCCACTTCCCCCTGGAAGTTTTCCCGAAAGCGCCTGATGTCCTCCGGCGAAGCCGCGCCACTCGCCGCCGTCGGCGTCGCCTCGCGCACATCCTTCTTCATCTCGCAATCTTACATCGCCCCCCGCACCCCGACGCGCGCCGGAGCATCGGCGCACGGCCGCCGCGCTGCGCGCGGCAGCACACGCTAGTCCTGGGGGCATGGCTTCAGGCGCCCGCGATCACTGCTACGAACAGGTGTTGCCGGACTGAGCGAGCACCGCCAGCACATCGGAGTTAATCCCGATGCCGCCGTCAGGAGGGCCACTGCGCCAAGGCTGATTCGGGTCCGCGCTCAGGGTTCTATCATACTGCAGCCCGTCGCTGACACCGTTTCCGTCTAGGTCCTGCGTGTACCGCGGATCGTTCGATGGGATGCCGACATACGCGAGCACTGCCAGCACGTCGCTGTTCACCCCGACAGCACCGTCTGGCTTCTGCCCGGTGTATCCGTTTAACAGCGCCGGCGCCGGCACGTCGTAGAAGTCGTATGGGTTGTTCGGATCGCGCTGCCCGCCGAGCCTGTGGTCGCTGCCCACCTCGCGCCCGTCCCCGCACCCGTCCCCGTCCGTGTCCGCGACGAGCGCGTTCGTCTGGTAGGTGTGCACCTCGTCCCCGTCGCTGAGCCCGTCGCCGTCCGTGTCCGCGACGAGAGGGTCGGTGTGGTATGTGTCGATCTCAGCGCTGTCGCTGAGCCCATCGCCGTCCGTGTCCGGGTTCAGCGCGTCGGTGTTAGCGCCCAGCTCGGAACCACGCAAACCCTCGTGCTGAAGAACAGGATGTGTGCGTGTACGGGGCACAGGAGGCGTTCGAGATCCGCGATGAGCGCACCGTTGTTCGGTGTCCCCAGCATGCTGATGCTGCCGACCGGGCCATCGGCGGCCGTGTGGATCTTCTCGTACCAATAGCGCGCAACCAAGCCACCCATGCTGTGCGCGACGATCTGGACTGGGTCATCCGGGGGCAGAGTCCGCCGGAACTCCTCAAGTTCCAGCCCGAATTTGGTGTCGCCCGATATGACTCCGGCACGGCTGTCATACCCGCCGCACTTGACCTGACCAGCCACAACCGCGAGCTCCTGCCGCAGATTGTCGACAAGCTGGCTCACGTCATTGCAGTGCGACTCCCAGCCGTGCGTAACGAAAACAGCCGGCGTGTAGATCACGTTCATCGTGTCGCTCGCGACATCGAGCGTTGTCATACCGTCGCCGCTCGTGAAGTCCACAAACCACGACCACGTGCCGCGGTCAGCAGAGTATTGATCACGTAGAAGGATCGTTGTGACCGGCCGGAGAGACGGAGTGCATGGGCACCCGGTTGCAATGACCCATTGCGGACTGGCTGGTGTGCGCGTAGCATCGTTCAGGAGCACAACGGAGTCAATGGTTTTATGTTCGAGAGAATGTTTTTTTTAGTGGCGGTCGCATGCCTCTCGCTCGTGGCCTGCACAGTGGCGCTTCCAGGCCCTGACCACGAATTCCACAACTACCAGACGGCGGTAGCGCATGCCCCCGAGCAGGGCTGGACGCCGTATTGGCTGGGGCGGTCGTTCGAGCAGGGCGGCATAACCTTCCGTGGGCCGGCCGTTGTCGATTTTGGTGACGAAATCGATGGCGGCGGCGTGGTAATGAGTTATGACGCGGACGTCCCGGGAGCCGGCTACGACTTCGACGTTAGCGTCTTCAGCAGGGCTGCCTGGGCTGGTGCCGTTCGGCGCGGCTTTGCCAAGCGCCTGGTTGGCTCGGAGCAGCAGACGGTGGAGATCGCTGGACAGGACGCAACCGTCACGAGCGGCCCCGTGCACAACGAGGGCGTTCGCATTGATATCGACTTTGCCGACACGCACGTCCTGGCGCGCGTAGCCCAGACGCCGGCGACGAGAGCGGCAAGCCCGAGCGTCACGATGAGCGAAAGTACCCTCTGTATAGCTCCTCCCGACCACGCATTTGAGTATGACCCGCGAGTTGGCGTATCATCGCCTCGTGTAGGCCTAATGGTCAAGAGGTTCTTATGTCAGTGTTCGGCGGCCTGGAGCGCGACCTCGCAGAGGCTGCTTCGCGCGGCTTCGTCTCACAGCGTCGTTATGCGGGTCAACTGCGGTACCGCCGCAAGCGACTACTCTCGGCGCTGTCCGGCTTGTTGCTCATCGCATTTGGGTCGGGCTGCCTGCGTTCCGGCGTTACTCACCAGCACTTCGTAAACAACTACAAGACAGTCGCCGCGAGCGCATCGGCCGACCACTACACCCCATATTGGCTCGGTTATGGATTCAGCGCGGCCGGGGTGCAATTCAAGGGTCCTGGCACCGGAGACTTTGCATACGTGGTTCCCGGCGGGGGCGTCATCGCAGAGTATGCCCCAGAAAGCGGTGCTGGCCTCCTCACGCTCACTTGTTATAGCCCGAAGGCATGGGCGATGTGGCAGGCGCAGAATCCGCACGCAAACGACGCGGCGAGCGAATTGTCTGTGA
>DASUKS010000227.1:0-6620 GCA_036278595.1 Dehalococcoidia bacterium | reverse complement strand
CGCTACACGAAACCGCACGCGCTGCTACGCGCTGGCGGCGTGCTCGCGACACTCTCCATGATCCAGGTGCGCTCGGGCGCCGACCGCGGCTACTTCGACCGCACGCAGGAGATCTACGCTCGCTACGGCGAGCCCGCCGCGAAGCCTGGTGAGATGACGCCGGCGCCGGACGAAGCGGCGCCGCCCGAGTACCGCGAACTGCTCACCAGCCCGCTGTTCGGCGATGTGACGCTGCTCCGCTACCCATGGGATCAGACGTACGACACCGCTGCTTATGCCGACTTGATGCGCAGCAACTCGAACATGCAGGCGATGCCGCCGGATGCGCGCGAGTCGCTAGTCGCCGAGCTGAGTGAGGTCATCGACCGGGAGTACGACGGCCGCGTCACGCGTCCGCTGGTCGACGTTCTCGTGATGGCGCGCAAGCGCTAGCGCAGCGGCTCAGCCCTCGAGCCGCAGTTCGATCGAGCGGGCGTGGGCGGTGAAGCCTTCCGCGCGGGCGATACGGGCCGCGGCCGGGCCGGCTTCACGCAGGCGCGCGGCGTCGACGGCGACGACGCTCGTGATCTTGAGGAAGTCGTGCACGCCGAGCGGTGAGGCGTAGCGGGCGGCGCCTGACGTCGGCATGACGTGGCTCGGGCCGGCGGTGTAGTCGCCGAGCGACTCCGGCGCGTCGTCTCCGACGAAGATGCCGCCGGCGTTGCGCACGGTCGTCGCGACCTCGGCCGCGTCCGCGACGAGCAGGCAGAGGTGCTCGGGCGCGTACTCGCTCGCCAGATCGATGGCCTCCGCGACGCTCGCAACGACTGCGGCTCCCCCGCGCGCGTCGAACGACGTGCGCGCGATCTGCTCGCGCTCGAGCAGCGCCAGCTGGCGCTCGACCTCTTCGCCGACGGCCTCCGCCATCCGCTGCGACGTGGTGAGCAGGATCGGCGTCGCCAGTTCGTCGTGCTCCGCCTGTGCGAGCAGGTCGGCGGCGGCGAGCACCGGGTTCGCGCTGTCGTCGGCGATGACGATCGTCTCGCTGGGCCCGTAGAGCGCGTCGATACCGACGCTGCCGAACACCTCGCGCTTCGCGACCGTGACGAAGATATTGCCCGGCCCCACGATCTTGTCGACGCGCGGCACCGTCTGCGTGCCGTACGCCATCGCGGCAATGCCCTCGGCGCCGCCCGCACGGAAGATGCGGTCCACGCCGGCGATCTCGGCCGCGACGAGCTTGAGCGCGGCGACGCGTCCATCGGCGCCCGCAGGGCTCATCATGATGAGCTGCGCGACACCGGCGACCTTCGCCGGGATCGCCGTCATGAGCACCGACGACGGGTATACCGCGCCGGGAGACGTCGGCACGTACATGCCGACGCGCTCGATCGCGCGCACCTGCATGCCGATGCCGTCGCGGCTGAATGAGCGCGAGGAGTGGTCGCGCTGCAGCTCGTGGTAGGCGCGAATGTGCGCCGCCGCCTCGTGCAGGTCGTCGATCAGTGACGCATCGACGTCGTCGCGCGCGGCGGCAATCTCGGCCGGGGTCACCTCGAACGAGTCGTATGTGGCGCCCGTGAATGCGCGCGTGTAGCGCGCGATGGCGTCGTCGCCGAAGCTGCGCACGTCTTCGAGGATGCGTCGCACCTGCGCTTCGACCGGCAGATCGACGCCGAACACCGCGCGGTTCGCCTCGCGGATCCGCTCCGGCAGCTCGGTCTCACCGAGCGGCTTGCGGGCGAGCAGCGTGCGGCGCGCTTCGTCCGCGCCGTGCACGATCTTCACGAGAGGTACTCCTTCATCGCCGTGCGCGCGCGGGCGCGGGTGTCGTGCAGGTACGTCCGTACGCGTTCGGCGCCGACGTGCTCCCACGTGCGCTCGAGCAACGCCGGGATGCGCTCGGCGAACTGCGTCACCTGCGCCTCGTCGTCGAAGCGGAGCGAGGGCAGCCGGCGCGCAAGGAAGCGCACGAGGCGCTCAACCGTCGGCGGGTCGGACATCGCGCCGGCGGAGATCTCGCGCCACTGCGCAAGCGATTCGTGCGCGATGAAGTCGATGTTGATCTCGACCGCGGCCTCGGTCAGCGCCTGGCGGATCTCGTCGAGCTTCGCCGTATCCTCGCAGTCGGCGCGCTCGATGTCCCACTGCAGCGCCTTGTCCATGACGTCCGCGAGTTCCTCGCCGCTGAGCGCCGAGCGTTCGCCGAACATCGGGCGGTAGATCTGGCAGATGTAGTCCTCGTCGAGCACGAGGTGCGAGATGTATCCGGCCATGAACGCCGCGGTCGGCCGGTCGAGCGTGCGCGGATCGCGCAGCGACGGCTCCTCTTCGAGCAGCCGGTGCACGCCGTCCTGGTCGCCGAAGTCTTCGAGCCGGAAGAAGTGCGTGCGCTCGCGGTCCCATCGCGTGAGCGCGCGGATGTCGGGCGTCGTCGCGCCGAGGTAGAACGCGCCGCGTTGTTCGTCGAGCAGCGGAAGGTCCATCTCACCGGCGAGATCGCGCGCAGTCGTCAGGTGAAGGCGCATGCCGGGCATCGGCTAGGACCCCGGGACGCCGGCCGGCTGAAGCGCGCCCGCCCGGAACCGCTCGATGATGCGGTCGAACACGTCGCGGAGGGCGCCGTCCGGTCGCCGCTTGTTCGCGATCAGGCAGTTCGTCGACTCGTAGAACCGCTCGAGCACGGTCAGCTTGTTCGCGCGCACGCTCGAGCCGGTGTCGATGCCTTCGATCAGGATCTCGGCGTCGTCCGGCACGAAGCCTTCGGACGCGCCGGCGATCGGGATGACGCTGTAGCGCCCGAGGTGCCGCTCGCGCCCGAAATGGTCAGCGATGTTCGCGTACTCGCTCGCGATGCGGATCGGGACATCGGCGCCCGCGCGCCACTCGCGCACAGCCCCGGCGACCGTGTCCGCCTGCACGTCCTTCACGATGGCGGCGAGGCCGTAGCGGCAGCGCCCGAGGTCCACCACCATCTCGACCGGGCTCGACGGGAACTGCACGAGGTGATCGAAGAGCCAATCGCGGCCGGTGATCGCCAGGTCGAACTGCCCGAGCGCCACCTGCTGGGCCATGTTCTGCGGGCGTATCACCTTCACCTCGACCCCGTCGATGTCGATCTGCGGCCGGCGGACGACGTTGCCCTCGTCGTAGCCGGGCACGCGGATGCCCGCGGCCTGAAGCACGTCCACGGCGTCCGGCTGCTGGTGCCCGTCCGGGAGCGCCAGCCGCAGCGTGCGGCGCGGCGCGCGCTCCAGCGGCCGCAGCCCGAGCGACGCCGGCACGCTGAGCGCGCCAGGCGCATGTGGCGACGAGCCGGCGGACAGCAGGCGCGCGAGCGGCCCCGACAGGTCCTTTGATGCGAGGCTGCGGCGATTGGCGATGAGCCACGCGGAGCTATCGAGCACGCGCCAGAGCGGGCGCAGGCCGTGCGAGGCCACGTCGGCTTCGTCGCGCGCGGCGATGAGCACGACGTCGGCGTCCTCCGGCGGGTAGGCATCGGCCGCGCCGAGCACGGGGAACACGCGGTAGCGCGCGAGGCGCAGGCGGCGCGCGACGGCTTCCGCGACGTTCGGGTACTCGCTGACGAAGCGCAGCGACGGGTCGCAGGTATCGCCGGCCGCCGCGAGCCAGAGCGAGGCCGCGCCGAAGCCCAGATCGCGGAGCCGGACGACGTCGTGGTTCGGGAAGCGGCGCGTCAGCTCTTCGATCCACGCCGAACCGCAGATGCCGAGGTCGTACTGGCCGAGCGCGACCTGTACCGGGATGTCCTTTTCGCGGAAGACGCGCGCCACACCGCCGTCCTCGAGCGGGAAGCGGAGCGCGCGCGAGCCCGCCGCGTAGTCCGGGATGCCGGCGCCGGCCGACTCGAGGAGCGCGGCGACCTCCCCCCGCAGGTCGCCGGTCGGGAGGGCGATGCGCGTCATCGCGCGCGCTCCAGCGCGGCAACGACGTCCTCGATGCGCTCGTACGAGCCTGCGGCGTCGCCTTCGAGCGTGAATTTCGGCGCGGTGTTCCGGCAGACGACGCGCACCGCCGCGCCGTCGCCGAGCGTATCGACGGTGAAGCCGGCGGCTCGAAGCGCCGAGGCGGCGTCGTGCGCCGCGGCGATGCCCTGTGGCGTGTCGTCTGTGGCGCCGACCGAGACGACGGCCGTCACGGCGGCGGGTGCCAGCACGAACGGCGCCAGCTCGCCGATGAAGAGCGCGAAGCCCGACGCCGGCACGCCGCGCCCGCCGACGAGGCGGATCAGCTCGTCGTAGCGGCCGCCGGCGCCGATGCGGACGCCGCCGTGGTGGAACGCCATGACGATGCCGGAGTAGTACTCGAACCGGCGCGCGAGCACCGCCGCGATGCGTGGCGCGACGCCGCGCGCCTCGAGCGCCTCCACGACGAACGCCAGCTCGTCGAGGGCGGGGTTCAGGCCGGGGAGCGCCGCCGCGAGGGCGGCGCGCACGTTCGCGACGTAGGCGCTGCCGCTGCCTTCGACTTCGAACAGCAGGCGCAACGGCGCGTCGAGCTGAGGCAGGCGGCTCTCGACATCGTCGACGACACTCATATCGCCGTCGAGCAGGCGGTCGTAGGCTGCGGACTGCTCGTCCGGGCCGAGGCGGGCCGCCGCGAGCACCGCCCGGACGATGCCGGCATGCGAGAGGCGCACCTCCACGTCCTGGAGCCCGAGCCGGGCGAGCGCGTCCGTCGCCAGCAGCACGAGCTCGATGTCGCCGGCGCGGCCGGTATCGCCCACGAGCTCGACGCCGCACTGCCAGTCCTCTCGAGAGGAGCCGTTGTCGGTGAATCGCAGGACCGGCTGGCAGTAGAAGAGCTTGGCTACCCGGGCGTCGGCCAGCCGCTCGGCATAGAGCCGGGCCGCGGCGATGGTCGAATCCGGTCGGAGGACAACGCGCTCGCCGCTCCAGCCGTCCCAGTCGAGGAACGAATACACGCGGTCGAGCGTCTGCGGTGAGAGCGTGCCCGCGGCGGTGAACAGGTGCAGCGGCTCGATGACCGGGGTACGGATCTCGCCGTAGCCCCACGCCGCGCACGTCGTGCCGAACGTGGACTCGATCCGCCGCAGGCGCGCCATCTCGTCGGGGAGCACATCGCGCATCCCGCGGGCCAGCTGTGATTCGGCGAGCTCGGGCATCGTTGTCCCTGCAAAGGATGATCCCCGCGCAGGGCGGGGACAGCGCATTCTATCGGACGGGTTCGAAGTCGGGAAATCGCGGCGCGAGGCATCACAGAACGGCATAGAAGCGGCGGATTCTCATCGCAAGACGATTACCGGCGGTTTGTGAATCCCGCTACAATCGCCCGATGCCATCCGCGGAGCGGATCCCCCCGAACCCAACCGGAACTCAATCGCAGGCCGGGAACAGGCGCGGGCTGAGCGTCATCCGCTCCATGCGGCCGCCGTTCACCGACGTGCCCGGGCCCTTCTACCGGTCGAGCCGTCCCACCGACCTCGACGACCATGCGACGCCGCAGCAGGAGCGCGCGATGCGCGCGTTCTGGTGGGACGGCTTCTGGGCGAGCTCGTCCGAATCGGTGCTGATCAGCTACCTGAGCCTGTACGTGCTCGCCTTCGGCGCAAGCAACTCGCAGGTGGGCATGCTGTCGTCGCTGAGCAGCCTGTTCGCGGCGGTCGCCTTCCTGCCCGGCGCGCGGCTCGTCGAGCTGATCGGGCACCGCAAGGCCACGGTCGTTGCGTCCGGCGGCGTGCTGGCGCGGCTGCCGCTGATCGCGCTCGCGGTCGTGCCGTTCATTTCCGGTGGCAACGCCGCGATCTGGCTCATTATCGGCATCGCATCGTTCCGGGGCTTTTTCGCGTACTTCCACGTGCCGGCGTGGACCTCGCTGACCTCCGATATCGTGCCCCTCCGCATGCGCGGCCGCTATCTCGCGTCCCGCAACTTTGGGATGAGCGTGGCCGCGCTGGCGATGGCGCCGCTCGCTGGCTTCCTTGTGGATCGCTTCACCGGGCTGCACGGCTGGCAGCTGGTCTGGCTCGTGTCGTTCGTCGCAGGCGCGCTCTCGACGTGGTGTTACGCGCGCATCCCGGAGCCGCCCGAGCACCCGCGGCTCGTCGAGCAGGAGCAGGAGGGCGAGCGCGGCGAGGGTGGGTTCTTCACGGAGATCCTGCGAGACCGCAACTTCGTCTCGTACCTGGTAAGCATCGCGGTCTGGAACATCGCACTGATGGCGGCGGGGCCGTTCTTCAACGTGTATCTCGTGAAGAACCTGCATGCCTCGACGTTCACCGTCGGCGCGCTGGCGTCGCTGCCGGCGCTGACGGGCCTCGGGGGCCTCCTCTTCATGGGGCGCGTCATGGACCGCCGCGGGACGAAGTGGCTGATGGTGTCGTCCGCGTTGCTGATCCCGGTGCTGCCGGTCGGCTGGATCTTCGTGACGGCGGCGTGGCAGGTGATCTTTATCAACGCGGCGAGCGGTGTGTTGTGGGCGGGCTACAACCTCTCGCTCGCCAATATGGTGATGGTGATGTCTCCGCCCGAGAAGCGCGCGCGCTACGCCGCTGCGTTCTCGACAGTGACGATGGCCGCCTCCTTCGTCGGGCCCATCCTGGGGGGCTACATGATCGATGCGGTCGGCTTCCATGCCGTGTTCGGCTTCTCGGCCATCGG
>DASUKS010000226.1:0-5378 GCA_036278595.1 Dehalococcoidia bacterium | reverse complement strand
CTGTGGATCGCGACGTTCCGCGACCCGGCGGGGAACATCATGGGCATCTGGCAGGCAGGGCCGCGGTGATCGGGGAGCCGACGAGCAGAGGCGCTGCGCGCCACCTCACCCCCCGGCCCCCTCTCCAAAGATTGGAGAGGGGGAGTCCTGCGATCGACGAGCTCGTGCGCAAATGCGCGGGTTGGGCGCGGTACCGGCGATGATCGTCAGGCCGACGGGCTGGGCGAGCGCCGTGCTGCGGGAGAGATTCTTCGCTTCGGTCAGAATGACGGAATAGGGCCACGGTAATGCTGTATTCGAACCTCATCGACGCGATTGGGAATACGCCGCTGGTAGAGATGCCGCGGATGTCGCCGAAGGCGTCCGTGCGGCTGTACGCGAAGCTCGAGGGGCAGAACCCGAGCGGCAGCGTGAAAGACCGCATCGCGAAGTACATGATCGAGGAGGCGGAGCGCACGGGCGTCCTGACGAAGGACCGCATCGTGCTCGAGCCGACTTCGGGGAACACCGGCATCTCGCTGGCGATGATCTGCCGCATCAAGGGCTACCGGCTGAAAGTGGTGATCCCGGAGAGCGTTAGCGCGGAGCGCACGGAGCTGCTAACGGCGTTCGGCGCCGAGATCGTGTACTCGGACGGCGTGCGCGGGACGAACGGGTCGATCGAGGTGGCGAAGCAGATCGCGGCCGAGGACCCCGCGTACTACATGCCGTACCAGTACGGGAACGAGATGAACCCGCGCGCGCACTACGAGACGACGGGGCCGGAGATCCTGCGCGACCTGCCGGAGATCGACGTGTTCGTCGCCGGCATGGGGACGGGCGGGTCGCTCACGGGGACGGGACGGTTCCTCAAGGAGATGAAGCCGTCGGTGAAGGTGGCCGCGGCGGTGCCGCATCCCGGCGACCTGGTGCAGGGGCTGCGCAGCCTCGAGGAGGGGTTCATCCCGCCGGTGCTCGACGAGAGCCTGCTCGACGGCAAGATCGTCGTCGACTCGCGGACATCGTTCGCGGCATCGAAGGAGCTGACGCAGAAGGAAGGCATCTTCGCCGGGATCTCGGCGGGCGCGGTGCTGAAGACGGCGCAGCGCGTCGCCGAGCGGCTCGATGCGGGGAACATCGTCTGCCTGTTCGCGGACGGCGGCTGGAAATACCTGAGCACGCAGCTCTGGACGACGAACTACGAAGACCTGCCGGAGGACATCGAAGACAAGATCTGGTGGTGATGGGCGCGCGCTGCGCGCGGGTGTTGGAGGTCGGAGGGCAGAGGTCGGACGTGGTGTGCCACGGGCAGGCGTGCGTTGGGGGCAGCGTGTGCCGGTCAGCGTCGTGCTCGACTGCATCGGCGATGGGATGTCGGTCGAGGAGATCCTCGCCGAGTACCCGACGCTGACGCTGGAGGGCATTCGCGCCGCTGCGGCGTACGAGGCCGCGCTCGCGCGCGAAGATCTGCTCCCTCTAACGTCCTGATTCTCTGCGATTCAAGCTCGACGAGAACATGCCTTCGCGCGTGACGCAGCTCGTCAGGATGCATCGCCATGACGTGGCTACTGTTCGAGGAGCAACTGGTTGGTGCACCAGATGCGGATGTCTACGAGGCCGCGGGCCGTGCCAAATCGGCGCCACGCACCCGCGCGCGCGCCGGATTAGTCAGGTCTCGCGCGAGTGACTGTGATGAGATCTCACAGCGCAACGGGCTCATGCGGCGTTGCGCGGGCGTTCATGACCGCCTCGGTGGCGGTGGCGAATGACGCGAGGTCGCGGGCGAGGCGCTGGCGGGCTGCGGGGCCGATGGCGGCGAGCGCTTCGCCGAGGACGGCGTGGCCGGCCTGTTCGAGCGCGCGCAGGACGTCGTCGCCCTCCGCTGTCACGGACACGCGCGTGATCCTTCGGTCCAACGCGTCGTCGCGCCGCTCGATGACGCCGCGCTGGATGAGGCGATCGATCATGCCCGAGAGCGTCGGGCCGCTGATCTTGAGCGCCAGCGTCAACTCCCGCTGCGACGGCGCCCCCATCTGGCGGATGAGGTGCATCACCCGGAGCTGCGAGACAGTGACGCCGTAAGCCTCCCACGCCTGGATGCGCAACGGCTCGAGGGTCATGTTGAGCCGCCCCACCTCCGCGATCACGCGCTCGATCGTCTCGTCTTCTGATAGCAGCACGTGCGTCCCTCCTTCGCTGCGCGTCAGGCGGCTACTCCATCAACTCGGCTTCAGCCGCGCGCTCACGCTGGTACGCGCGGTGGCTGGCGATGCCCGGCAGGAACACGGCGAGCACGGCGGCGACCACGATGCTTCCGAGCCCGATGAGGAAGACGAGGTTGTAGGCATCCTGCGCGGTGACGGCTGCGTGGCCGTGCACCGAGATCGCAGACACGGTGCCGATCTGCGCGACCACTACGGACGACAGGATCGCAACGCCGAACGATCCGGCGATCTGGCGGTTGATCGAGCGCACGGCGGTGCCCTGCGACAGAAGGCGTGCGGGCAGGGTGTTGAGCGCGGCGATCATGTTCGGCGTGTTCGAGAAGCCGGTGCCCATGCTGACGACGAGCAGGTAGCCGGTGATGCGCAGCTCGCTCGTGTCGAGCGAGAGATTCGCCAGCAGCCACATGCCGGCGCCGAGGAAGGCCAGGCCGATCAGTACTGGCGGGCGCGGCCCCATGCGGTCGGCCATCCAGCCGCCGATGGGCGTCGTGACGGCGGCACCGAGCGCGGCGGGCGCCATGATCAGGCCGACGTGGAACGCCGTCATGTCGCGCAGCGTCTCCAGCTCGATCGGCACGAAGACGAGGCGGGCGTACTGTGCGACCGTGATCACCCAGACGATGGCGATCGTGAGCGAGAACACCGGCTGCGCGAAGATGCGGATATCGACCAGCGGCTCGCGCTCGCGCAGCGCGTGGCGTCCGAAGGCCGCGAGCAGGACGAGCGACACCGCCGTGACGCCGAGCGTGCGCGGCGAGTCCCAGCCCCACGACGTGATCTCCGAGGATGCGAGGAGCAGCAGCGCGAGGCCGGCGCCGGCGAGGCCGAGGCCGACGGCATCGAAGCGGCGCGACTCGCGGTAGCCGGTATCGCGGAGGAGCTTGAGCGCGGCGACGACGCCGATGGCGCCGATGGGGACGTTGATCAGGAAGAGCGAGCGCCAGCCGACGTTCGTCACGAGGAAGCCGCCGGCCAGCGGACCGACGGCAGGCGCGGCCATCGCGGCGACGCCCCAGATGCCGAGCGCGGTGCCGCGCCGGTCGGCCGGGAACAGCTCGTAGATCATCGCCAGGCCGACGGGCATCATGGCGCCACCGGCGAGGCCCTGGAACACGCGCATGCCGATGAGGACGTCGAGGTTCGGTGAGAGCGCGGCGAGCAGCGACCCGAGCGCGAACAGCCCCATGGTGATCGTGAAGACGCTCTTGCGTCCGGCGCGGTCGGCGAGCCAGCCGGTCGCGGGCTGCGAGACGGCCAGCGCGAGCAGGTAGGCGGTGACGATCCACTCGATGTTGCCGGAGCTGTGCAGGTCGATGCCGATCTGCGGCAGCGCGACGTTCACGATGGTGGTGTCGAGGATCACCATGTAGGTGCCGATGAGCACGACGCCCATGGCGATCCAGGGGTACCAGGCGCCGTGCTCGGCGACGCGCTTTACGCCGGGCTGCGTGGCCGCGGGCGTGCTCACGGCAGGATGGCCGGGGCGATGATGATCGTGCGGGTGGCGGCCGGCGGGCGGTGGGGTGCGGCGGTCCCCGCCATATTCGGTAGCCTCATGCTATTTGTTCGCTTCAGGCTAACAATATATCGAAGCACGATGCGGATGAGCAAGGGGCTGGTTGGGGGGTTGAGGGTTCGCGCGCGGCCGTCGTAGAGGATGCGGCGGACGTGGTTCGTGACGGAGAGACGCTTCGCTTCGCTCAAGCATGACAACGTCCGCGGACGCACGTGCAAATGGGCGAGTTCGGGCCGATAATAGTGGCACGAAGTGAGGGAGGGAGCGATGTTTCGGACGATCGGCAGGACGTGGGCGTTGGTGAAGCAGAGCTGGGGCGTGCTCAGCGATGACCGCGAGCTGGTGGCGTTCCCGGTGATGTCGCTCTTGGCGATGGGCATCGTCGTCGCCGTATTCGCGGGCCTCGCCGCCGCGACGGGCTCGCTCGACCACCTGCGCGGCGCCGTCGATCCGGCGACCGGACGGACGGTGCATCACTTCACGGTCGTCGATGGCGTGCTGCTCGTGCTCGGCATGGTGTCGTTGTACTTCGTCGCGATTTTCTTCAACGCCGCGCTCATCGAAGGCGCGATCCAGCGTCTTCGCGGCAACAATCCGACGATCGGCGGCGCGCTCAGCGCGACGCTGCCGCGCGCACACGCGATCCTGGGCTGGGCGATCATCTCGGCGAGCGTCGGCGTGCTGCTGAGCGTCGCACGCGAGCGGACGGGCATCGTCGGGCGGATCGTGCTGGCGATCGTCGGCGGCGTGTGGGCGTACCTGACGTTCTTCGTCGTGCCGGTGCTCGTCGTGCAGGGGTTGGACCCGATCGCGGCGATCAAGGAATCCTCGTCGTTGTTTCGGCGGACGTGGGGCAACCAGGTCGTAGCGAACGTCGGCTTCGGGTTGTTCTACGTGGTCGCGATCCTCGTCGCGTTCATCCCCGCGGCGGCGCTGTTCGCGTTGAGCCCGGTCGCCGGCATCGTGCTCGGCGCGGTCACGATGGCCTTCGCGTACAGCGTGGTGGCCGCGCTCGAAGGCATCTTCCGGGCGGCGTTGTACCAGTTCGCGTCGGACGGCACGCCGCCCGCGGGATTCGATGCCAGCGACCTCGCCGGAAGCTATCGGGCGAAGAGTTAGCGCTGGGGACCTAGAAGCTCGAACCAGCCGGCGTTCGCGGGGCGGCGGAGCTGAAGCTCCGGGGCTACTGACCGGCCGGCGGTGCTCCGCGGTCGATCGAGCCGGGCGGGAGCTCGAGGTGGACGTCGCCGCGGACGAGAATGTTGAACCAGCCGTGCTGCAGGCGGACGGCGACGGGGCGGTAGAAGACCCAGAGGTACGGGTTGCAGACGGTGGCGGCGTAGACCGCGCGCTCGCCGAGGACGCACGCGGGCGCTGGGTATGCGGCGGTGGTGTACTTCGGCGTCCCTTCGAGGTCCAGGCCGAGCCAGATGACCTCGGGCTTGCGCGACAGCACGTAGCCGGCATCGGACTTCTCGTGGCCTGACGGAGCCGAGCCGAGCGGGATATCGAGGTGGGCGATGTGCTCGTCGTTGACGCCGAGCATGTCGATCGTGGGGAGCCGCGAGTAGTAGGGGACGATGCCGGTGGCGATCTCGGCGACGGTGTAGTTCGCCGGCAGGTTCTCGTGCAGCCACTCGCCGATCTCGCGCTGCGCC
>DASUKS010000225.1:0-23024 GCA_036278595.1 Dehalococcoidia bacterium | reverse complement strand
ACCGCGGATGCCCGTGACGTCGTGGCATCGATCGAGCAGTGAGCTGAGCCGGCGCTCGACGATCTTGGCCTTCTCTGCGACCTGCGCCGGCAGGTCGTTCTCGATCATGTAGCGCATGACCTCGTAGCCGACGCGCGTCGTGAGCGGCTCGCCGCCGTATGTGGTGCCGTGGTCGCCCGGTGTGAACACGGCCGCGTGCTCCTTCGCGAGGAACGCCGACAGGGGCACACCGCCACCGATGCCTTTGCCCAGCGTCATGATGTCCGGCTCAACGCCGAACAGCTCATATGCGAAGAGCTTCCCCGTGCGGCCGCAGCCCGTCTGCACCTCATCGAGGATGAGCAGGATGTTCTGCTCGTCGCACCAGGCGCGCACTTTCTTCAGGTAGTCGTCATCGGGGACGTTGATCCCGCCCTCGCCCTGGATCGGCTCCAGGAAGACAGCGACCGTGTTCGGCGTAGTGGCGCGCTTGATAGCATCGGCGTCGTTAAAGGTGACGTGGAGGTAACCGGGTGGCAGCGGCCCGAACGGCTCTTTGTAGCGCGCGGTGCCGCCGGCGGTGACGGCCTGCAACGTGCGGCCGTGGAAGGCGTTCTCGGCGGCGATGATCTCGTACGCGCCGTTCTTGCGCTCCTTGCCCCACTTGCGCGCCAGCTTGAGCGCGCCTTCGTTCGCCTCGGCGCCGCTGTTCATGAAGTACACGCGGTCGAAGACCGAATGCTCGATGAGCAGCTCGGCGAGCTGGATCTGCGGGATCGAGTAGAACTGGTTCGAGACGTGGATGAGCTTGCGCGCCTGGTCCGTCAGCGCGTCGACGACCACGGGGTGCGAATGGCCGAGGCTAATCGTCGCCGGACCGCCGAAGAAGTCGAGGTAGCGCTTCCCCTCGTCGTCGAAGAGGTACGTGCCCTCGCCGCGGACGGTGAGGATGGGCATGCGGCGGCCGGCCCGCAGGAAGTACTTCGCCTCTTTTTCGCGCCAGTTCGTCATGATGCAGCCCCTTCTGTGCGCAGGATACCAACCGGCGGTGCACCGTGTGGACCACCGTCCAACCAATCGGCCGCCTCGGGCTCTGTGAGAAGGCGCGCAACCGATCGGCAACGCGCGGCGGTAGACTGCCACCGACGACCTCACAGGCGGAGAGCAACTGATGGAACAGATCGCGCTCCAACCCCTCGACTCCGTCACGATCACCTCGCTCATGGACAACGTGACGGACATGCTGCTCACCGACAGCGGGCCGGCGAAGCGCTGGGGCATGATGAGCAGCGGCGAGCCGCCGCTACGCGAAGCGCGTACGCTCGAAGGCGGCACCACGGTCGACCAGCCACAGGCCGAGCATGGCTTCTCCGCGCTCGTGACAGTCGCGCTCGCCGGCGTCACGCGCCGCCTGCTGTTCGACGCCGGAGTGACGCCGGACGGGACGGTCGAGAACATGCGGCGGTTCGGGATCTCACCGAAGGACATCGACGTGATCGTGCTGAGCCACGGACACTTCGACCACACCACCGGACTCGATGGCTTCATTCGTGCCGTCGGGCGCGCGTCGCTGCCGGTGATCATCCACCCCGAGTTCTGGTCGAAGCGGCGCATCGCCATACCGGGCCGCACGCCGCACGAGTTGCCCTCCACCAGCCGGTCGGCGCTCGTCGGCGCCGGCTTCGAGGTCATCGAGGACCGCCGGCCGTCGTTCCTGCTCGACGGCGCGGTGCTCGTCACCGGAGAAGTCGACCGCACGACCGGGTTCGAGCGCGGCTTCCCCGTACACCAGGCGCTGCGCGACGGCGAGTGGCAGCCCGATCCGCTGATCCTCGACGACCAGGCGCTCGTGATGAACGTACGCGACCGCGGGCTCGTGGTGCTTACCGGCTGCGGGCACGCCGGCATCGTGAACATCGTACGGTATGCCAAGAAGCTCACCGGCATCGAGCAGATATACGCGGTGCTCGGCGGCTTTCACCTCAGCGGCGCCCTCTTCGAGCCGATTATCCCGGCGGTCGTCGATGCGCTCGGCGGCTTCCGGCCGCGGTGGATCGTGCCGGCGCACTGCACCGGCTGGCGCGCGCAGGTCGCGCTCGCGAACCGCTTCCCGGACAGCTACATCCAGAACAGCGTCGGTACGCGGTTCGAGTTCTAGCCACCAACATCTTCGCTCGCGAGCGTACGCACTTCGTCTGACCTGCTCCATCCGGCTCCGCTGCGGCGATATCATGATCGTGGAGAGACTGCTCTCTCATGAGAGGAGATCGCAATGACGCAGGAATACCAGAACTTTATCGGCGGGCGGTGGGTACCCGCGCAATCAGGCGCGCGCTTCGAGCGCGAGAACCCGGCGACGGGCGAATCGACCGGGAGCTACCCGCGATCAGGGCCGGGGGACGTGAAGGCTGCCGTGTGCGCTGCGCAGGAGGCGGCCAGGGCGTGGCGGCGGACGCCTGCGCCGCGACGCGGCGAGATCCTGTTCCGCGCGGCGGAGATCCTCATGCGCGAGAAGCAGCGGTTCGCGCGCGAGCTGACCGAAGAGATGGGCAAGGTGCTTCCAGAGGCGCGAGGCGACATCCAGGAAGCCATCGACATGACGTACTACATGGCGGGCGAAGGGCGCCGCTCGTTCGGCCAGACGACGCCGTCCGAGTTGCGGGACAAGTTCGCGATGTCGGTGCGCGCGCCGGTTGGCGTCGTCGGTTGCATCACCCCGTGGAACTTCCCGATGGCGATCCCGTCGTGGAAGCTGATGCCGGCGCTCGTGACGGGCAACACGGTGGTGTTCAAGCCGTCGCAGTTCTCGCCGAAGAGCGCGTACAACCTGGTGAAGACGCTCGAGGACGCCGGCATCCCGCCCGGCGTGGTGAACCTGGTGTTCGGCGAGGGCGCGGAGGTCGGCGCGGCGGTGGTCGACGACCCGGCGATCAGCCTCCTCTCGTTTACGGGATCGAACGCCGTCGGCCAGTCGATCGCCAAGCGATGCGCGGAGCTGGGCAAGACGGTGTCGCTCGAGATGGGCGGCAAGAACGCGATCATCGTCATGGACGATGCGGATATCCCGCTCGCGCTGGAAGGCGTGATCTGGAGCGCCTTCGGGACGACGGGACAGCGCTGCACGGCGGCCAGCCGTGTGATTGTGCAGGCCCGCGTGCACGACGAGTTCGCAGAGCGGCTGATCGCGCGCGCGGAGCGGCTCCGGCTCGGCAACGGGCTCGACGAGAGCACGGATGTGGGGCCGGTCGTGAACCCGGCCCAACTGCACAAGATCGACTCTTACATGGCCGTCGGACGCGACGAGGGCGCGACGCTGGCGTGCGGCGGCGCGACGACCAACGTCGGCCAGCTCGGCCGCGGCTACTTCTTCCAGCCGACAGTGTTCACCGATGCGAAGCCGGGGATGCGCATCGCGCGGGAGGAGATCTTCGGGCCGGTGACCGCGCTGATCCGCGTCGACTCGCTCGAGGACGCGATCGAAGTGAACAACGGGGTACCGTACGGGCTCAGCACGTCGATATATACGCAGGACGTGAACCGCGCGTTCCGGGCGATCGAGGGCATCGACACCGGGCTGGTGTACGTGAACGCGGGGACGATCGGCGCGGAGGTGCACCTGCCGTTTGGCGGCACGCGCGGTACCGGCAACGGCCACCGCGAGGCGGGGACCGCCGCGCTCGAGACATTCACCGAGTGGAAGACGGTGTACATCGACTACAGTGGCAAGCTGCAGAAGGCGCAGATTGATGCGGCGGAGTAAGCAAGTATGACCTCACCTGTCTTCCGTCCGGCGCACCGGCCCTCGCACGAACCCTCGACGCCGGCGGTCCCACGCGGCGGCGAAGGCGCCATCCGCCACGGGTTCGCGTCGTTCTACGGCGCCCCGATTGTCGAGGACATGGACGACTGGCATGCGGACGTCGGCTTCGCGGGCGTGCCGTTCGACGCCGGCACGAACGATCGCCCGGGCGCGCGCTTCGGGCCGGCGGCGATCCGCGACGCCTCGGCGCGCTACCACCCGAGTGAGGAGTGGCGCGGCTACATCGATGCCGAGCGCGGCGTGCGGATCCTCGAGGACGTGTCGATGGCCGACGTCGGCGACGTGGACGTGCGGACGGTCGACCTGCTCGACAACTTCGAGATCATTACAGAAGCGGCGAGGCTCGTGCGGCGCAGCTGCCGCGTGCCGGTGTTCGTCGGCGGCGACCACGCCATCACGTTTCCTATCATGCGGGCGTTCGAAGACACGCCGCTGACGCTGATCCAGTTCGACGCTCACCAAGACTATACCGACGAGAAGTACGGCGTGCGGTACTCGCATGACAACCACATGCGGCGATCGAGCGAGCTTGCGCACGTGAAGCAGATCGTGAACATCGGGCTGCGCGGGGTGCTCGAGCGCTTCGAGCCGTACGAGGCGGCCCAGCGGGACGGCGTCGTCATCGTGCCGGCGGAGCGCATCGTGCGGCAGGGTGTCGGTCCGGCGTTGGAGACGCTACCGGGCGGCGGCGCGGCGTACGTGACCATCGACATCGACGTGCTCGACCCGGCGGGCGCGCCGGGCACGGGGTACCCGGAGCCGGGCGGGATCAACTACTACCAGCTGAAAGAAGCCCTCCTACTCGTCGCACAGCGGTACGACGTCGTTGGGCTCGACATGACGGAAGTCGATCCGGTGTACGACGCGGCCGCCGTCACCGCGCGGATCGCGGCGAAGCTGATGCTGGACGTGCTCGGGGCGGTCTTCGCGCGCGGCTGATCAGCGCCTCTGTGTGTGTCGCAGGTACATGAGCAGGCCGGCGATGCTCTTCGCATCGCGGATCTCGCCCGCGTCGACCGCGGTGAGCGCCTCATCGAGCGTGCGTCGTTCCAGCGCGAGGTCTTCGTCCTCGTCAGCCTCGAGCGCATCCTCGGCGAGATCGTGCGCGACGAACACGTGCTGGTACTCGTTCGAGTAGCCGGGCGCGAGGAACATGCCGCCGAGGCGCTCGAGCGTCCCGCGATGCCCCGTCTCCTCGCGCAGCTCGCGCAGCGCGGCGGCGTCCGGTGAGGCGTCGTCCTCGTCGATGCCGCCGGCGGGCAATTCCAGCAGCCAGGCGCCGACCGCATGCCGGTACTGCCGCACCAGCAGCAGCCGTCCATCGGCGTCGACGGGCACGAGCACGACCGCCTGCCCGTACGTCACGACCTCGCGCTCGAACGACGTGCCGTCTTCGCGCTGGAGTGTATCGACGCGCACCTGGATCAGCCCGCCATCGAAGACCTGCCGCGTGTCGGCGACGCGCGGCGTCTCCATGCCGGGCGGCGCGCTTTCGCTCACAGCTCGCGCACCATCGCGATCTCGTTGCACGTTGGGAACTTCGGGCAGCGGTAGCACTCGCCCCAGACCTTGCGTGGAAGCGTCATGACGTCGGCCTGGACGAATCCGAGCTTCTCGAAGAAGCCCGGACGGTATGTCAGCGCGAACGCGGTCTTGAGCCCGATGCCGCGCGCTTCTTCGATGCATGCGTCGACGATGCGGGCGCCCAGCCGGAGGCCCTGCAGGTCCTCGCGCACGGCGAGCGACTTGATCTCGCCGAGGTCCGCCCAGAGGATGTGCAGCCCGCCGCAGGCGACCGCCCGGCCCTGCTCGTCGTGCACGACGTAGAAGTCACGCAGGTTCTGGTAGACCTCCGACATCGTGCGCGGGAGCATCTCGCCGCGGCGCGCGAAGGTGTTCACCAGGTCGTGGATGGCTTCGCCGTCGGCGACGGAGGCGCGAAGAAGGCGGTAGTCGGCGGTTGCGGTCATGTGCGGGCCTTGTGGTGCGTACGTACGGATGTAGGGTAACGGCTGCGGGTGGGTCCTGCGAATTACTCGTGCAGCCAGTTGAGCCGCCGGCCGACGCGCTCAAAGAACTCGCCCGGCGGCCCAAGACGCAAAAAACGCGCCATGTGCTCGCTCGTACGGACGCGGACAACATCGCCTCCTGCCAGATCCTCGTCGGGCTCGCCGTCGATGCTGAGGATCGCGCGCTGTCCGGCGGCGACCTCGACCTCGACGGCGCACCCTTCGGCGAGCACGACCGTGTTCGCCGGCGCGAGGTGCGGCGCGACTGGCGTGATGATGATCTCGCGTGACTCCGGGTGCAGGATCGGCCCGCCGACGCTGAGCGAGTAGGCGGTGCTGCCCGTCGCGGTGGCGATGATCACCCCGTCGGCACGGTAGTTGCCGACGGTCGTGCCGTCAGCCCTCACAGCGAACTGCACGGTGCGGCCCAGCGCCGGGCGGCCGATCACGACATCGTTCAGTGCGTGGAAGTGCTCGCGCAACTCCTCGCCGGCCCGCACCGTCTCCGTGACGATCATGGCCCTCGCCTCGACGCGGCCGGCGCCGGCGAGGACGTCGTCGAGCCGCTCGAACAGCTCTGCGGGCTGGATCTCGGTGAGGAAGCCGACCCTCCCGAGGTTGACGCCGAGGATCGAGACGGGGTGAGGCACGACGGCACGCGCGGCGCGGAGGACCGTCCCGTCGCCGCCGCAGCAGATGACGATGTTCGTGCCCGGCACGTGCTCCTGACGTCCGGCCTCATCCCACGCCGATGCGACCCAGACCTCCGGTACGCGCGCGACCAGCCGCGCGCGTATTTCTTCCGCGACGCGGCGAGCCGCATCGGACTTCGGATGGTAGATGACGCCGACCTTCTGCATCACGCGGATCCTTCTGTCCCAGAACGATATCAGGCGCGGCGCGCGCGTCATACGGCCGGCAGGCGCAGCCAGAGGAAGAACTCCCGGTTGCCCGCCGGGCCGAGCAGCGGCGACGTCGTCACGCCGCGGACGCGAAGGCCGTGATTGACCGCCCACCAGGCGACGCGGCCGATGACTGATGCGTGGATCAGTGCGTCGCGCACGACGCCACGCCGTACCTCCTCGCGGCCGGCCTCGAACTGCGGCTTGACGAGCGCGACAATGTCCCCGCCGGGCTCGAGCAGCGCCATGACGTTCGGCAGCACCAGCGTCAGGGAGATGAACGCCGCGTCGATCGTCGCGATCGAAGGGCGCTCCGGGAGCCCGTGGAGGTCGCGGATGTTGGTGCGCTCCATTGTGACCACGCGCGAGTCCTCGCGCAGGCGCTGGTGCAGCTGGCCGTAGCCGACGTCCACCGCGTAGACGCGCGCGACGCCGCGCTGGAGCAGACAGTCGGTGAAGCCGCCGGTGGACGCGCCGACATCGAGCGCGACACGGCCGGCGACGTCGATCCGGAACGCATCGAGCGCGTGGTCGAGCTTCTCGCCGCCGCGGCTCACGAAGCGCTGCGGCGCCTCGACCTCGATCTGCGCGTCGGCGGCGACGCCCGCGCTCGCGCGGGTCTCCGTCTGGCCGGCAACCCGGACTTCGCCGGCGAGGATCAGGGCCTGCGCTTTCTCGCGGGACGGTGCGAGGCCGCGTTCGACCATCGCGACATCGAGCCGCAGTTTCTTCGGCATCGGTTTCAGCCGGCTGCGGCGCGCTGCACGACGTACTCGCTGAAGGCGTCGACGAGGCGCGGGAGCGTACGGCGGACTTCGGCGCCGAGCGTGACGCCGACCAAGAAGTCGCCGACGATACCGTAGCCGTCGGCGCCGATCTCGACCTCGAGCGTGCAGCCTTCGGGGTCGTCGGTCAGCTCGAAGAGGAGGTATGCGGCCTGCACCTGGCCCGAGAAGCCGGTGTTGGACTCGACGTGTTCGCAGAGCAGGCGGTGCGGCACCCGCCAGTCGCCGATCCGCCATCGCGTCCACGTGTCGCGCCCGTCGGCGAAGGCGAGGATCTCGGTACCGTCGCGCGGCGCGCCGGCAGGGCTTAATTCGACATAAGACACCGCAGGGAACCAGGCCGGCCAGTGCGCGAAATCGGTGAGGATGCGCCAGATGACCCCGGAGGGCGCGTCATAGGCCTGCGACGTGTAGTAGGCGGCCATGTGGGCGGCAGGATACATCGCGGCCGCACGACGCGGCGCGATGCCAGAAGTGGTGTCGCGCTGACGATGCTCTAGGGAGAGAGGTGGTTCGGGCCGAGCCCCGGGTTCGCCCGTGAGGGCGACCGGCGCGTTCCGGGAGTGGGGCGTGCCGTGTGCAGGCCCAGGGCTCGGCCCGGCAGCATCGCGCCCCCGGCCGATTGGGGCCGGCCGGAGGACAAGTGCGATGCCGCTTCGCTCAGACGCAGGAGCCACGCGAGGCGCGGGCCACGGTCACGGGGGTCAGGGTCAGGGGTTGGGGTTGGGGTAACGTGACCGCGGCCATCTGCGTCCGCAAGAGCGCTCAGTTCACCGGACCGGGCGAGGGCGTCGTTCGTCGCAGGGAAGGCAGTCTCCGTGTTGCCGTTCGATGCGCTCATGTGCCGCGCCCTCCGATCCTGTTCGACAATCGGGCCGGGGCACGAAAAAGCCCTCCATCCGCAGCGGATGAGGGCTGCAGACTCCGACCCGGAACCTTCGCCTTCGGTGGCCCGGCGGCCCTGTCCGCGGAGCGGAGGTAGGCCCGTAGCTTTGCGTCCCCGCCTTTCGACGGGTTTGCCTTTGTCGGAGCTGATATTCAGTTGTCGCACCTTACTCATCGGCGCGCTACGCCGGATCTGTTGGCCCCGCCGAGGATCTTTTTGCCGTCCGCTGCTGCCCTGCGTCCGGCCCGCCCTCCTAACCGCTTCGAAACACTATCCCACGGTTGACAATCGTAAGATCGAGATTGATGGGGCGTCGTAGGCACGGATGGAGGGAGGTGGCATGACGCGAAAACGATGGCTGGCTGTCGCTGCGGGAGGCGTGGCCGCAGCGGCGCTCATTGGTGCTGGGGTCGTGATGGCGCAGACGCCGACGCCGGGCTCAGGCGGCAGTGGGCCGAGCTTCCTCGACCGAGTGGCGCAGAAGCTTGGGATCCAGAGTTCGAAGCTGCAGGACGCCGTGAACAGCGCCGCGAACGACCAGATTGACGCTGAGGTACAGAGCGGCAAGCTGTCGCAGCAGCAGGCGGACAAGCTGAAGCAGCAGGTCCAGAACGGCGAGGGGCCGTGGTTCAACGGGCCGGCCGCCGGCCGTGGGCCGAGCGCCACGGGCATCCCCGGGCTCGGCTTCGCGCTCGGAAAGGATGTCTCGGATCTGGCTGCCTTTCTGGGCATCTCGACCGACCAGTTGAAAACGGAGCTTAGGGCGCAGGGCGCTACCCTGACGACGGTCGCATCGAACCACGGCAAGACGCGCGACCAGCTGAAGACCTTCATCACGGATACGGCGAAGAGCCAGCTCGACCAGGCGGTGTCGAGCGGCAAGCTCACCCAGAAGCAGGAGGACAGCATCCTGAGCGGGTTGCAGAGCCACCTGGACACGTTGGTGGACGCGCCGATGCCGCCCTTCGGTGGGGCGCATGGTCGCTTCGGCCACAACCGCGGCGATGACAACGGCGACCGGACACCGCCGGCCGGGACGACGCCGTCGGCAGGCACGGAGTTTGGAGGGCCGCGGTTCGAGCTGCCGAGCACGTCGAGCGCGCTGCGCAGTTAGCCATACCCCGCTAACGGCAGGCGGACGAACCGCCTGCCGTTTTTCTACACTGGAGTTGTAATAGACATGAACGACCACAACGACCCCGCACGGATCCTGGTTGCGGACGACGACCGGAACATCGTTGACCTGGTCAGGATGTACCTCCAGAAAGCCGGGTACGACGTCGTGGTCGCGCGCGACGGCGACGAGGCGCAGCGGGAACTCAGGAACAACGGCTTCGACCTCGCGATCCTGGACATCATGATGCCCGGCCCCGACGGGCTGCAGATCGTGCGCGCCCTTCGGCGCCGCAGCGAGCTGCCAGTCATCTTCCTCTCGGCGCGCACCTCCGACATCGACAAGGTGGCGGGCCTGCAGTTCGGGGCGGACGACTACGTGACGAAGCCGTTCAACCCGGCCGAGCTGGTCGCGCGCGTGCAGTCCGTCCTCCGCCGGAGCCGCTCGCTCGCGGAGCCGGCGGGCGAGCACATCAGCATCGGAGAGTTGCGGATGGACGTGCCGAACCGGACGGCGACAACGAAGGGAGAGCCGCTGTCCCTCACGCCGAAGGAGTTCGACCTGCTGGCGACGTTCGCGCGTTTCGCGAACGTGACGATGGACCGTGAGAAGCTGCTCGACCTGGTCTGGGGCACGTCCTTCTACAGCATGCGCACCGTGGACGTGCACGTCGTCCGCCTGCGCTCGAAGCTTGAGGGCTCCGGCGTCCGCATCGAGACGGTGTGGGGCAGCGGATACCGGCTCGTGGAGGCTGTCCCGGCGTGATGCCGCGCCTGCGCTCATTCCTGTTCAGCATTCAGACGAAACTGGTGCTCGCCATGACGGCGGTGATCGTGCTCGCGATCCTGCTCGCCGGCACCGTATTCGTCGCGCGCAGCAGGAACGACCGCAAGGAGGCGGCGCTGAATCGCATCGTCGCCGAGTCGCCGGCCATCTACAACACGGCGATTTACTACTCGCGGAACCAGAATCCCGCCACGTTCTACTCGACGCTCGACAAGTTGTCGCAGACGCAAAACGTGCGCATCCTGCTGCTATCCACGAACAACACGGTGCTCCATGACACTGGCCACCAGGTCGATGGCAAGCAAATCGCGATTCCGTCGAGCCGCTTCGACGACCGCCGCGGCTACGTTTCTTGGGAGTCGCGGGAGAGCATGGGCTCAAGCACGACGCTGATTACGGCGACGACCTTCCTCAGCGACGACAACGGCATTCCGTTCCGGATTGTACTGGCCGTGCAGAACGACACGATCACGAGCGCCTGGCTCGGCGTGCTGCCGGGGCTGGGGCTGGCGGCGCTCGTCGCGATCGCGCTGGCTTCGCTCGCGGCGTTCCTGTTCGCACGCCAGATCTCGCAACCGCTACGCAAGCTCGACCTGGCGTCGCGCGCGCTGGCCGCAGGTGACTTCGAACAGCGTGTCGAAGTAGACCGCGACGACGAAGTCGGGCGGCTTGCGCGCTCGTTTTCGACGATGGCGGAGCGCGTCGGCGAGCGTGATACGCAGATGCGGACGCTACTCGCCAACGTCTCGCATGACCTGAAGACGCCGATGACATCGATCACCGGTTACGCGCAGGCGCTGACCGACGGCACGGCGGACTCGGACGATGTACACCGCGTCGGCACCGTAATCCGCGAGGAGGCCGAGCACGTCAACCGCCTGCTCGCAGACCTGCTGTACCTCGGCGAGATCGACGCCGGACAGGTGTTGACGCGCGAGGAGGACGTGCCGCTCGATTCGGTCGTGGCGCGCTGCGTGCGGCGCGTCGAGCCCGGCGCGCAGGCGAAGCGCCTCGACATGCGGGTCGATGTCGCGGACGACGCGCTCGTGCCGAACACGGACCCCGACAAGCTCGAGCGCGCGCTGACGAACGTGCTGGAGAATGCGACCAAATTCACGCCCGAGGGCGGCAACATCGAGGTGCGGGGATGGCGCGAGAATGGCCGGCTGCCGGCGCGCGTGTATTGCTCCGTGCGCAACTCCGGCGCGGCGATCCCGGAGGACGACCTGCCGCGCCTGTTCGATCGGTTCTTTCGGGGCGATCGCGCCCGTCGGACGGCGAGCGGGAGCGGGCTGGGGCTCGCGATCTCCCGGCAGCTCCTACAGCTCAACGGCGGCGACATCACCGCCCGGAACGACGGCGACGGGCACGTCGTGTTCACCCTCTCGCTGCGGGGGTAGGACGTCCGGGCCAGACTGCTCTTGTTGTTGTGGATAGGTTCATTCTGGAAGGCCCACGTCCGGTCGGGCGTGAAAATTTCGCGCAAATTCACCTGTCAGTTCACGTCAGGAAGCAGTTGCACCTGCCGATAAATCTGACATAGAGTAAATGCAACTGGTTGCAAGTAGGCGACGGGATGACATGGGTTGCGAATCTGAGACGATCGACCTTCTGCGCGAGACAGGGCACAAGATGACGCCGCAGCGGATGATGATCCTCACCTCGCTGCGCCATGCGAAGGGGCATATGACGGCGGCAGAGATCTTCGACCGGGTCAAGGCGGAATACCCGTACGTCGACATCTCGACCGTCTACCGGACGCTCGGCGTGCTCAAGGACCTGCACCTGATCGCCGAGACCGATATGGGGCTGGGCGACGCGACCTTCGAATGGGTGGGGAACGAGCGGCACCATCATCTGATCTGCCGGAAGTGCAACCACGTGACGCAGCTCGACCATGACTACCTGGCGGAGGTGGGGGCGAAGATCGCGAAGGACATGGGGTTCCGCGCGGACCTCGACCACTTCGCCATCTTCGGACTATGCGCGGGGTGCCAGAAGGAACTCACGGCGTCGAAGTAGCCGCACCGAGAGCGCGAGGACCGCGCTCGGCCGCCGCAGGAGGACGGTCATGCACATCCCGGACGGATACATCAGCCCCGCGACGGCCGGCGTCATGTACGCGGCCGCAGTGCCGGTTTGGGCCGTCGCGGCGGGCCGTGTCAAGAAGGTGCTCAGCGGCCGGACGGTGCCGCTTCTCTCGATCTTCGCGGCGCTGACCTTCGCCATCATGATGTTCAATGTACCGGTACCAGGCGGCACGACCGCGCACGGCGTCGGCGGCACGCTGACCGCGATCGTCCTCGGGCCGTGGGCGGCGGTGATCACGACGTCGGTCGCACTCGTTATCCAGGCGCTGTTCTTCGGCGACGGCGGCATCACGGCGATCGGCGCCAACTGCTTCAACATGGCGATCGTGCTGCCGTTCGTCGGCTACATCTCCTACCGGCTGATCGCCGGGCGCAGCGACGCGCTGTCGCAGCGGCGGGTGATCGCTGCCGCGATCGGCTCGTATCTTGGCATCACGGCCGCCGCGATCTGCGTCGGCGTGCTGCTGGGCATCCAGCCGCATCTCTGGAGCACGAACGGTGTCCCGGACTACAGCCCGTACGGGTTCTCGACGGCGATCCCGGCGATGCTCGTATCGCACGCGCTCGGCGCCTCGTTCGTCGAGGCGGCGATCACCGCGCTCGGCGTCGCATACCTGCAGAAGTCGTTCCCCGAGCTACTGCCCGGCCCGCGTGCCGCGGAGCCCGGGGCCGAATCGGAAGCCCGGCGGATCAATCCATGGGTGCCCGCGGGCGGCTTCATCGCGTTCGCAGCGCTCGTGGTGTTCGTCGCTGGCTTCATCAAGGGAAGCGGCGACATCAAGACATGGGCGGGGCTCGACTGGACGACGGTCGACTGGACGGCCGCCGGCCAGACGGTGCTCGTGTCGGCGCTCGTCTCCGTCGTCGTGCTGCCGCTGCTGTTCGTGTTGCTGCGGAAGCGCGCCGGTATTCGCGCGGCCGCGATCCTGTTCGTGGCGCTGATGATCTGGGCCCCGATCGGCCTCATCGCGCCCGGCGGGGCGTTCGGCGAAGACACGAGTGCAACGCAGGCGCAGGTCACGACGGCGCTCCAGGCTCGCGTGAACGGAGACCCAGCGCTGTTCGATGCGCTACCGGACGTGAACAAGGAGTGCTCGTGCGTCCCGACGAACATCAACAACGTGACGTTCGCCGGCCGCACGCTCCTCTCCGGATATCAGCCGCCGTGGGTCAGCAGCACGGACCCGGCGTGGCAGCAGAACATCGGCTATCAGCTCGCGGGGCTCATCGGGATCGGCGTGTTCGTATTTGGCAGCTTCGGGCTTCTGCAGTTCGGTCGCCGGCTCGCGCCGCAGGCGCCCCCTGACTGGAGGACGGCCTGATGTCGATCGCCGCACCGGCGCTTAACCGTACGCCGCGCCAGAAGCGCTACCGCCCGTCGTTCGTCGAGAAGACGCTTGCGGGCATCAGCGCCGGCGTCGAGCAGGCGGTGTTCTCGGAGGAGAACGCTCGCCGCGACGGCCTGCTGCAGCGCCGCGACCCGCGCGTGAAGCTCGTCGCGTTCATCGCGCTCATCGTCGCCGTCGGCCTCTCGCGCGAGTGGCAGGTGATGCTCGCGCTCTACGCCGTCGTGCTGGCGCTCGCCGCGCTCTCGGCCATCGAGATGCGCTCGTTCCTGAAGCGCGTGTGGCTCGGCATCCCGCTGTTCAGCGGCGTCGTTGTGCTGCCTTCGATCTTCTTTGTCGGGCAACACGCGCTGGTGACGGTCCCGTTCGGCTTCTTCGACCTGACCGTGCATTCGGACGGGCTGCGCGCGGCCGGGATCTTCGTGCTGCGCGTCGGCGTCTCCGTGTCGCTGGCGATTCTGCTGATCCTGACGACGAAGTGGGCCGACATCCTGAAGTCGCTGCGCGTGCTGCGCGTGCCCAGCGTATTCGTGCTCGTGCTGGCGATGACGTACCGCTACATCTTCCTGGTGCTGCACAGCGTCAACGGCATGTTCCTGGCACGCAAGAGCCGCATCGTCGCGCGCACCTCGGGGCGCGAGCAGCGATGGTGGATCGTGGCCACCATCGGCGTGCTGATGAGCCGCTCGTTCCGGATGAGCGACGATGTGTACCAGGCGATGGTTGCCCGCGGCTTCAGCAACCGGATGCGGACGCTCGATGACTACAGCATGGTCGCGGCGGACTGGCTGATGCTCGCGGCCGGCATCGCGGTCGCCGCGCTCGCGATGTACGCGGGGTGGATGCTGTGAGCGGCCCGATCTTCGACCTGCGCGACGTGCGGTACCGCTACCAGGGCAAGCACCTCGCGCTCGACGGCATCGACCTGAAGGTGCAACCGGGCGAGCGGATCGCCGTGCTCGGCGCGAACGGCTCCGGGAAGTCCACCCTGCTCAAGCTGCTCGACGGCCTGTTGCCCGCGACGACGGGCGAGATATACGGCCTCGGCGAGGACATGGCCGGCCTCGATCGTGACGTAGAGCGTGCGCACGAGTTCCACCGTCGCGTGGGGCTCGTCTTCCAGGACCCGGACGTGCAGCTCTTCTCCCCCACCGTCGGCGACGATGTCGCCTTTGGGCCGCTGCAGCTGGACCTCCCGCTGAAAGAAGTGCGGAGTCGCGTCGAGGGAGCGCTCGAGGAGATGGGGATCCCGCACCTGCGCGACCGTGCGCCGTTCGAGCTCTCCGGCGGCGAAAAGAAGCGCGCGGCGATTGCGTCGGTGCTTTCGCTGGATCCCGACGTGATCCTGCTCGATGAGCCGACCGCGAGCCTGGACCCCCGGACGAAGTGGGTGCTTGTGAACCTTGTCGTGAAGCTGGGCGCGCAGGGACGGACACTGATCACTGCGACGCACGAACTCGACATCGTGCCGATCATCGCGGATCGCGTCGTCGTCATCGGCGAGGACCGCCGCGTGCTGGCCGACGGCCCGGTCGACGAGGTGCTCGACAACGACCCGCTGCTCATCGAGGCGAACCTGATCCACGAGCACCTGCACCGGCACGCGCCTGTCGTTCACGCGCACGGTCACGAACCGGGTTCGCATCACGGCGAGGAAGAGGCGATCGAGCAGGCCGGCTAGGAATCAGCCGGAGTGCTCCGGAACGCCGTGCTCGGGCTCGAAGGTCTCGCCGACGCGGTGTCCCTCATCAGCCCACACGAGCAGCGGCGGCAGCAGGACCAGCGTGCTCAGCAGGCTAAGGCCGATGTTTAGCGCCGTGACCTTGCCGAAGTTGTCCAGCAGCGGGAAGTCGCTGAACGCAAGCACCGCGAACCCACCCATCACCGTCAGGCCGGAGGCTGTGATCGCGCGGCCGATGCGGAGCGAGGCTCTGGACATCGCCTCACGCGGCGTCAAGCCGGTCGCGCGTTCCTCGAAGTAGCGCGACATCAGCAGGATGTTGAACTCGGTACCCATCGCGATGATCAGCGGGCCCGAGATCGACGTCAGCGGGCTGTATTCGATGCCGCTGAGGTACAGCAGCATCGAGGAAGCGCCGAGCGCGAGCACGACGGGCAGCAGCGGCGATATCGCGCGCACCGGGTTGCGGAACGCGACCAGCAGCACGACCAGGATCGCGATAACCGCGACGAACGTCATGAGGTCGCGGTTGTGACTCACCGCATCTACGGTCGCCGTGCCAACGACGGCGATCCCGGCGGGGGCAACGCTTACGCCGGGGGGCGGATTGGCGTCGTTGATGATCGCCTGCGTCATCGCCTTGCGGTCCGACAGCGACGCATTGCCGCCGATGGCGAACGTGATGGCGCCGCTGCTTCCATCGTCGCTCACCACCTGCGCGCGCAGCGCCTGCGGCGCCGAGGCCAGCACGGACTGCGCATCGGTGGTCGTGGGCGGTGTGCCCGTTACGGACTCCGTGAACGACGCCAGGCTGTTCGATGTCCGCAGCGTCGCGTGCTGCTTCATCTCGCGCCGCTCGAATGGCAGCATCCACGAGAGCACGTCCTGGTCCGTGATCTTCTTCCCGCCCTCCGTGGTGACGAACAGGTCGAGTTCGTCGGTTGAGCCGCTAACGTCGCGGACATGGTGCAGATCCTGGAGCACCGAGCTGTCCGCGGTCACGAACTTCTCCGGGTCCGTCTGCGTGGGAATCTTGCGGCCGAGGTAGAGCCCGCCGAGCGCGACGACCGTCGCGATGACGGCGATCGGCGCGATGCGGCCGACGGTGCGTGCCGTGAGCCCGCCGACCAGGCGCTCGACTTCGAACCGCGCGTGCGGTGCGTCGCGCGGGCCGAGGCGTTGCCGCTCGCGCAGGTAGAGGACCCCGCCGACGAGCGCGAGACTCATGATGAAGACGAGCACGGCTCCGACGGCGAGCATCGAGCCGAAGTCACGGATCATCGGCACCGAGGCGAGCCTGAGCACAAGGAAGCCAATGCAGCCGGCGACGAGTGCCAGCAGCAGCGCGGGTCCGACGCCGATGAACGCCGCTTCGAGCCCGCGCTCGGCCGAGTTCAGCCGCAGCGTCTCGTCCTCGATGCGGCTGTGGAGCTGGATCGCGAAGTCGACGCCGAGCCCGATCAGGATCGGCAGCCCGGAGATCGTCACGATCGTGAGCGGGATGCCGGCGAACCCCATCAGCCCGAACGCCGACACGCACCCGACGAGCACCGCCGGCAGCGAGAGCAGGCGCCAGCGAGCGCGGAAGATCACCCACAGCACGACGACCATGATCACGACCGCGAAGGCGGCCATCAGGACGAGGGAGCTCTTCATCTTGTCGTTGATCTCTTTGACGAGAAGCGGCGGGCCCGTGACCATCGCGCTGACGCCGTCGAAGTGCTCCTTGTCCACCTGCGTGACGACGTTCTCAGCCACGCGGGATGAGTCGTCGAACGACAGGTTGCCCTTCATACGGACGACCATCAGCGCGTGCCGGTTGTCGGGGAACGCCGCGGCGAGCTCCGGCCGCACCTTCCCGTCCGCGCCGTAGAGCACGAACTCGAGGAACTTAGGGTTGTCGAACGACTGGTCGTTTGCGATCGCCGCGAACCGCTGCGCGTCGGCGCCGTACTGCGTGTTGAACGCGTCCGTCACCTTCTTCTCGGCCGCAGCCGCCGCGGCATCCTGCTGCGCCGGCGACTCGCCGCGCGCGGCGGAGTCGGCGCGGGCCCTCGTCCCCGCAGCCGCGAGGTCCTGCTGGAGCTTCGCCGGCTGCGTCTTCATCTGCGCCTGGATGGTCTGCTGCGCGAACTGGAGAATGGTTAACGGCGTGAGGATGCTTTGGTAGTCGCCGGTCGCCTGCAGGCGCAGCTCCACCCGCTGGAGCGCCGCGCGGTTGTCCTTCGTGAAGAGCTGGAGGATCGAGGTGCCTTCAGGCGCTTCGAATAGGCCAAGCATGGGATCGCCACCGAACTGCTGTTGGAAGGCGGCGTTGTCGCGCGCGATCTTCGACGATGGATCGAGGAGCGTGTCCTGGCCGGTCTGGAACTTGAGGCGCGGGATGCCCGCGGCGAGGCCAGCGGCGGCGACGACGGCGATCGCCAGAAGCACGAGAGGCCTGCGCCGCACGAACGATGCGGCCGAGAGGAGGAATCTTTCCAGCACCCGCGCTTCCTGTCGTGCCTGCGCCGGTCTTCGACGGCCCCGCGGCCATCGCCGGATCCTTCCGGCAGTCTACCCTTGCCTCGTTCCAATCGAGGTATGCATTGCGATGCAATAGAATACATCGGCGTCGGGCACCGCAGGATGGGTGGAAGCATGGGCAGGAACGAGTCGGGACCGGAGCGGCGGCTGCGCCTCGTGCACGAGCACGGATATAACGGCCTCTCGCTCCTCACCCTCTACGACGGATGGCGGTACTTCGAGCCCTCGGACATCGAGGGCTTCATCGCGTTCGAAGTGCACCGGGGCGTCGCCGTCGCCTGCGGCGACCCTGTATGCGGCGCCCATGATATCGCCACACTCCTGCGGCGCTTCGCCGAGTACTGCGAGAGCCGTGGCTGGCGGTTCACCTTCGTGGGTGCCAGCGCGCGCGTCACCGACGTCGCGGTCGCACTCGGCCTGAAGGCGGTGAAGGTGGGCGAGGAGCCGTTTTTCGACCTCGCCCGGCACACGTTCAGCGGGCGCGCGGCGAAGAAGGCGCGCTCGGCGATCAACCTCGCGCGCCGTACCGGGGTCGTGGTCGAGGAGTACACGCAGGCGAGCCCGGCGATCGACAACGAGATCCTCGAGACGGCGGACGACTGGCTGCGCACGCGCGAGGCTCCGCCGATGGGCTTCATCCTCCGGTCACGGCCACTGGCCCTGCGCGACCGGAAGCACATCTTCACCGCGACGTACGAAGGCCGCATCGTCGGCGTGGTGACGTGCGTGCCGGCGCCCGGCCGTCGGCTGCTGTACGTCGAGGAGCTGCTCCGCCGCCACGACGCGCCGTATGGCACGGGCGAGCTGCTGATCGATGCCGCGCGCGGCGCCGCACAGGCCGGCGGCTACGCGCTGCTCAGCCTCGGCGTGGCGCCGCTGCAGGGCACGACATCGCAGCCTCACGGCAAGCACCGCCTGCTGACGGCGCTGTTCCGCGCGGTGACGTCGCGCCTCAACTTCATCTATAGCTTTCGATCCCTGAATCACTACAAGAAGAAGTTCGGCCCGACGTTCTGGGAGGACAACTTCGTCATCTACCAGAGCGCGATGGTGCTCACGGCATTCGCGGTGATCAGCGCCTTCGCGCCCGACGGCCTGCCGTCGCTGCTGTTACCGAAACGCATGCAGTGGCTGCGGCTCGTGCCGGGCGCGGTGCTGGGGACGGCGGCGCTGGCGGGCGTGTTCATGACCGCCTTCGCCTTCTACTGGTTCCCCGATCTGCGCGTCCCGGTCGAGCTGGTCCTTGATGCGATCCTGTTCACGGGGCATCGCGGCGACCACATGGTGGACGCGGCGGCCCGGCACCGGGTGATCACTGCGCTCGCGGTCTTCGCGGTCGGCGCCGGCGCCTGGTTTCGGCGCGCCCGGGCGTGAGCCACGCGCGATCGTTGCGCGTTAGCCGGGCCTCGATCTACCATGTGGTAACGACCTCGATCCTTTAATCCGGTCCTGTGAGGCCGGGAAGGAGTTCTGATGACGGCCTCGACGGCGCCCGGCGCGCCACGAAAGCAGCGCATAACCTCCGAACCCGGCTTGGGGCAGGAGGTTTTTTGATGCGCGAGCTCAACGCTATGTCTAGCGACGATATCCGGCGGGCGGTCACGCGCATCGCGCACGAGATCGTCGAGCAGAATCACGGCACGCGGGATCTCGTGTTCGTCGGCATGCGGACGCGCGGCGTACCCCTGGCGAACCGCATCGCGGTGGCGATTCGCGAGTTCGAGGGCGAAGAGGTGCCGGTGGGCTCGCTCGATGTGGGGCTGTACCGCGATGACCTGACGGCCCGCGGCCCGGCGGTCAACATCCAGCCGAGCGACCTGCCGGAGATCGCTGGCAAGTGCGTGGTGCTCGTGGACGACGTGCTGTACACGGGCCGGACCGTCCGGGCGGCGCTCGACGCGCTCATCGATTACGGCCGCCCCCAACGGATCAACCTGGCGGTGCTGATCGACCGCGGCCACCGCGAGCTGCCGATCCGGGCGGACTTCGTCGGCAAGAACATCCCGACGTCGCCGGCGGACGACGTGCGCGTGCGGCTGCACGAGACTGACGGCGACGAATACGTCCGCGTGGCCGCGGCCGAAGCGGCGGAGGTGCCATCATGACGAGCATTCGCGCCCCGGAAGCGCCGACGATCGCCGCGCCCGCCGACGAGACGGCCTGGCGCCGGTTGCACCTCCTCGATGTTGATGACCTCACGCTCGACGAAGTCGACCAGGTGATGACGACGACGGACGCGATGAAGGAAGTGCTCGCGCGCGAGGTCCCCCGCGTGCCGGCGCTCCGCGGCACGACGGTGGTGACGCTCTTCTACGAGAACAGCACGCGGACGCGGTCGTCCTTCGAGCTGGCGGGCAAGGTGCTTGGGGCAGACGTGATCAACGTCGCCGCTTCCAGCAGCAGCGTCACCAAGGGCGAGTCCCTCATCGATACGGTGAAGACGCTGCGGGCGATCGGCGCCGACGTGCTGATCATGCGGCACAGCCGCTCGGGCGCGCCGTATCTCGCTGCGCGTCACGCGAACTGCAGCGTTGTGAACGCCGGGGATGGACTGCACGCGCACCCGACGCAGGCGCTGCTCGACCTGTACACCATGCGCGCGCGCCTGGGTGACGTGCGCGGCCGGCGCGTCGTCATCGTCGGCGATGTGCTGCACAGCCGCGTCGCGCGCTCGAACATGTGGCTGCTGACATCGCTCGGCGCCGAAGTCACCGTCTGCGCGCCGCCGACCCTCATCCCGCGCGGCCTCGGACAGGCGCTCGAAGGCGGCCTGCCACCGGTGCACGTCGAGACGACCCTCGACCGCGCCATCGAAGGTGCGGACGTCGTGATGGCGCTGCGCATGCAGTACGAGCGGATGCAGGGTGGCTTCGTGCCGGGCGAGCGCGAGTACTCGCGCCTGTACCAGGTGAACGAGCGGCGACTCGCGCGCGCGAACCCCAACGCGCTGGTGCTGCACCCGGGTCCGATGAACGAGGGCATCGAGATCAGTCACGACGTAGCGCACGGGCTGCAGTCACAGGTCGAAGAGCAGGTGGCGAACGGCGTCGCCGTGCGGATGGCGGTGCTGTGGCTGGTGACGCGCGTCGGCGGCAGGGGGCGGGCATGAGCGAGCGGATCATCATCCGCGGCGGGCGCGTCATCGACCCGGCGGGGCGCTTCGATGCGGTCGCCGACGTGCTGATCGAGGATGGCGTTGTGCGCGCCGTCGGACCGAAGCTCGATGCCTCAGTCGCACGGGAGATCGACGCCCGCGGGCTCGTGGTCGCGCCGGGGTTCATCGATATCCATACGCACCTGCGCGACCCGGGACTCGAGTACAAGGAGGACATCGCCTCCGGTACGCGCGCGGCGGCGCGCGGCGGCTTCACCACGGTTTGCGCGATGCCGAACACCCAGCCCGCGATGGACACGCGCGCGACGGTCGAGTACGTCCTGCGGCGCGCGTCGGAGGCCGGCGTTGTGCGCGTGCTGCCGATCGGCGCCGTGAGTGTGCGCCGCGAGGGGCGTGCGCTGGCGGAACTTGGCGACCTGGCGGACGCGGGTTGCATCGCCTTCAGCGATGACGGCAGCCCGGTCGCGGACGCGACGCTCATGCGTCGCGCGCTCGAATACGCCTCCGGGCTGGATCTGCCGATCATCGACCACTGCGAGGATCCGTCGCTCGCGCACGACGCCGTGATGCACGAGGGTTGGGTATCGACGCGTCTGGGCCTTCGCGGCGCTCCGGCGGCTGCGGAAGCCGCCATGGTCGAGCGCGACATCGCGTTGGCGGCCGCCACCGGCGGGCGGGTGCACATCGCCCACGTTAGCACACGGCCGGCGGTCGAAGGCGTGCGGCGCGCGAAGGCGGCCGGCGTGCGGGTCACGGCGGAGGTCACGCCGCACCACCTGACGCTGGACGACGAGATCGTGGCGTTCGGTGCGGCCGGCGGTGACCAGCTGCTGTACGACACCAATGCGAAGGTGAACCCACCGCTGCGGTCGCGCGATGACGTCGACGCCTGCGTCGCGGGGCTCGCAGACAGCACGATCGACTGCATCGCCACGGACCACGCGCCGCACGCCGTGACGGAGAAGCTGTGCGAGTTCGATGAGGCGGCGTTCGGCATCAGCGGGATCGAGACGGCGTTCGGGCTGTCGATGCGCCTCGTCCAAGATGGCCGCATCGAACTGCCGGCGCTCATCGAGCGGCTGACCTTGGGAGCCGTGACCGCGCTTGGGCTTGAGCGGTTCGCGCCGGGGATCGGGACGCTCGCCCCGGGAGCTCCGGCGGACGTCGTCGTGCTCGACCCGGCGCACATCTGGACGGTTGAGCCGGCATCGTTCGCTTCGAAGGGCAAGAACACCCCGCTTGCCGGCGTGGCCCTCACCGGTGCCGTCGTCATGACGATCGCGGGTGGCCGGCTCGTGCACGAAAGCGAGGCGCAGCTTGCCTGACGCGCTGCTCGTGCTTGAAGACGGCACGGTGTACCGGGGCGACGCGATCGGCGCGTCCGTCCGGACGCACGGCGAGGTCGTGTTCACGACATGCATGACCGGCTATCAGGAAGCGTTGACGGACCCGTCGTTCGCCGGACAGGTGCTGGTGATGACCTACCCGCTGCAGGGAAACTACGGCGTGAACGCGGCCGACATCGAGTCGCGCCAGATCCAGGCGCGCGCATTCGTCGTGCGCGAGGACTGCGAGACGCCGAGTCACTGGCGCGCGACCGGGACCCTGCACGAGTACCTGCGCGACAACGACATCCCGGGCATCGCCGGCGTCGACACGCGCGCGCTCACACGCCGGCTGCGCGTTTCGGGCGTGATGATGGGGACGGTCACCCACGACGAGACGCCGGAGCAGGCGCTGGCGCGGCTGCGCGAGCTGCCGCGGTACGGCTCGGCGGACCTCGTGCCAGAAGTCAGCGCGCGCGAGCCGTACGGGTATCCCGACGGTGACGCTCCGGGCGGCGCGCACATCGTGGTACTCGACCTGGGCGTGAAGTACAACATCCTGCGCGTGCTGCACCACCTCGGCTGCCGCGTCACCGCCGTTCCCTGTGGGACGAACGCGGATGACATCCTCGCGATGAAGCCCGACGGCGTGCTGCTGTC
>DASUKS010000224.1:0-25375 GCA_036278595.1 Dehalococcoidia bacterium | reverse complement strand
GCGAGCTCCGGCGAAAGCTCGCGCTGCGGCGGGTGGCCGCGCCGCTCATCGACGAGACGATCGAGAAGCTGCGTGCGGCGCGGCTGATCGACGACGCGGAGTTCGCGCGCAGCTGGGTGCAGGCGCGCGACGAGGGCAGTCCGCGTGGGCGACGGCTGCTGACGCAGGAGTTGCGGATGCGGGGCGTGCAGATGCCTGTGGCGACGACAGCCGCGGCGATGGTAACGGACGACGAGGCCGCCTATCGCGCCGCGGAGCGCCGGGCGCGGGCGTTCGCGTCGCTCGACTACGCGACGTTCCGGTCGCGGATGGGGTCGTTTTTACAGCGGCGTGGATTCGGGTGGGACACGGCGCGCGCGGCGATCGAGCGATGCTGGCGCGAGCGGGGCGGCGATGCGGTCGAAGATGACTTCGGCGTGTGAGTCAGCTCTGCCACGCGGAGCCGCTACCGGGTATCCGGCAGGGTGTTGCGCGCAGATGGGGCCGTCGAAGAAGGTGAACGGGCCCTGGTCGGAGGCAGTTGCGTCCGGGCGGGATTGGCAGACGCTATCGAATGTGATCGGCGGCGGGGGATGGAGTAGCCTGTTCGGGTGATCGTCCGGCCGCGTTTTGCCGTGCCCGCGCTGCTCAGCCTTGTGTGTGTTGCAGCCGTCGTCCTCTCGGCGTGCGGTGGCTCCCCGGCGGCGTCGAAGAACGGGTCACCGGCGGGCGAGGCGACCGAGGGCCCCGCGGCGGGGACCGGCTCGCTCATCCTCACCCGGCCCGACGGGATCGCCGAGATCAACCTGAAGTCGCACGATGAGAAGCTGCTGATCAAGCAGCCCACGTCGGACACGTTCCTCCTCGACCCGGCCGTCTCGCCGGACGGCGGGAGCATCGCGTACACGCTGCAGCCGCCGCCGAAGATCCAGGGCACGACGTACGACGCCGGCTCTGACATCTGGATCGCCACCCGCGATGGATCGGGCGCGCACCAGGTTGTCGCGCACCAGGAGCCAAACCAACTCATGCGCTACCCGGGATGGCTCGACGCCGGGCACCTGCTCGCGGTGGTGCAGGAGCCGACCGTCGCCGAGGGGACTACGTCCGTGAAGTATGTGCTCGAGAAGATCGACATCGCGACGGGACAGCGGACGCGGATGATCGAGAACGTGCTGGCATACGGGCTTTCGCCGGACCGGACCCGCGTGGTGTACACGGAACTGGGCACGGACACGGGCGAAACGCTGAAGACGGCGGCGCTCGACGGCTCGGACGCGAAGACGATCGTTGGGCCGGAGCAGAACCTGCTGCCGTTCAACTCGCCGCGCTACTCGCCGGACGGCTCGACAGTCGCATTTACCTCGGCCGACCAGACGGGGGCGAGGGCGGGCTGGCGGTACGTTTCGGCGCGACCGGCATCGGTGAGCCCGGATGGACTCCCGGAGGACGTCTGGACGGTGGCTTCGAGTGGCGGTTTGGCGCGGCGGGTGGCGGACATCAAGGAGGACCTGCCGGCGCTAACGTGGGGAGCGGACGGCTCGCACTTGTACGTGCTGGGGGCGATGGGGCTGAGCGACGTGAGCCTGAAGAGCGGGGCGGTGAAGCGCATCGCGGACGGGTCGTTCCACGGGGAGATCGCCTGGGCGCCGTGAGCGGTCGGTGGTCGATGGCCGGTGGTCGATGCTTCGGCTGTCCACGGTCAGTATTGAGGTCCGTTCGACATTCAGCAGAAGCGCCGTACGTTTTGTTCGCGGACTGCCTGCCTGAGCGGCGCGTATGAAGGGATGACGGGGGCGCGACAGAGGATGGCGGGGGTGTTGCAGAATCCTTGACCGCCGCGGAAACGCATGCGATATGATGGCCGTGTAGCTCTAATCGCCTGCAAAAAGGCGTGCGCGAGCTAGATGCAGAGGGAGAACTCGGGAACACCCAGGAAAGAGAGGCCACTGAATGACCGCCATCGTGGGCGCCGTAGTCGGCGCTTTCGCGTTGGCGATCGGGGCTCTTATCGGCTACGCCCTACGGCGTGGCAGTACCCGTAATCAGGAGCTCGAGGCGGAGCAGTCCGCGGCGAGGATCCTGGCAGACGCGCAGGCAAAGGAAAAGGACATCCTCCTCCAGGCGAAAGAGGAGGCCATTCAGATCCGAGCTGAGGCCGAGCAAGAGGCCAAGACCCGCCGCGACGAGGTGTTGCGGCTAGAGCAGCGTGTTGCAAACAGGGAAGAGAACCTCGATCGCAAGCTAGATGCGCTGGAACGGCGCGAGACCGCCTTCACGGAGAAGGAGCGGCAGCAGGATGAAGCTCGCGCGCAGGTCGAAGAACTTCGCAAGGCACGGCTGGCAGAGGTAGAGCGCGTCTCCGGCATGACGAGCCAGGAGGCGCGTGATCTGCTGCTCCGCGACATCGAAGAGGAGGCACGGGAGGAAGGCAACCGCCGCGTCCGCCTGCTCGAGGCGGAGGCAAAGGAAGAGGCGGAGCGGCGCGCCCGTGCGATCCTGGCCACGGCGATGCAGCGCTTTATGAACGACGTCGTCAGCGAGACGACGGTGTCCGTCGTGCAGATCCCGAGCGACGATATGAAGGGGCGGATCATCGGGCGCGAGGGACGGAACATCCGCGCGCTCGAGTCCGCGACGGGCGTCGACCTGATCATCGATGACACGCCGGACGCCGTGACGCTCTCGGCGTTCGACCCGGTGCGGCGCGAGGTGGCGCGGGTGGCCCTCACCAAGCTGGTGATGGACGGCCGCATTCACCCGACGCGCATTGAGGAGGTCGTCGAGAAGGCGCAGCAGGAGGTCCAGGCGAGCATCAAGACGGCCGGCGAGCAGGCCGCCATCGAGGCCGGCTGTCCCGGACTGCACCCGGAGATCCTCAAGACGCTGGGCCGCCTGAAGTACCGGACGTCCTACGGTCAGAACCAGATCAAGCACGCGGTCGAGTCGTCGTTCATCGCGGCGATGATCGCGGAGGAGGTCGGGGCGGACGTGAACACCGCGCGGCGGGGTGCGCTGCTGCACGATCTTGGGAAGGCCATCGACCACGAGATCGAGGGCACGCACGCGGCGCTCGGCGGCGAGCTGGCGCGACGGTACAACGTCTCGCCGGCGGTCGTGCATTGCATCGAGGCGCACCACGAGGAGATCGACGTCGAGACCGTCGAGGCGGTGATCGTGCAGGTCGCGGACGCGATCAGCGGGAGCCGGCCGGGGGCACGGCGCGAGACGCTGGAGCTGTACATCAAGCGCCTGGAGGCGCTCGAGGGCATCGCCAACAGCTTCAAGGGCGTCGAGAAGTCGTTCGCGATCCAGGCCGGGCGCGAGATCCGGATCATCGTGAAGCCGGACGAGATCGACGACCTGGAGTCGATGCGGCTGGCGCGCGACGTGAGCAAGAAGATCGAAGAGTCGATGGAGTACCCGGGCCAGATCAAGGTGACGGTCGTGCGGGAGACACGCGCGAGCGAATACGCCCGGTAGCGTAGTGAGAGCACGGCGCACCGACAAGGTTTCGGCCTTCATCGTGAGGCTCGGCGCGTCATCGCGCGCCGAGCTTCTCGTGTTCGAGCACCGGCGATCGCGCGCATGGCACGCGATGCTGCGCGCCGCCGGCGGCGAGGGGCGAGTTGCATGCGCGTCCTGATGATCGGCGACGTCGTCGGGAAGCCGGGGCGGCGCGCGGTGTGCGCGCTGGTGCCCGTGCTGCGGCGCGAGCTGGCGCTGGACATCGTGGTGGCCAACGGCGAGAACGCGGCGGCCGGACGCGGGCTCACCGTGAACACCGCGAAGGAGCTCTTCGGCGGTGGTGTCGATGTGCTGACCTCGGGGAACCACATCTGGGATCAGTCGGACATCATCCCGTTCCTCGATGGGGAGGCGCCGGTGTTGCGCCCGGCGAACTATCCGGCGGATACACCGGGGCGCGGCCTCGAGCGCTTCGGGCCGCTGACGGTGATCAACCTGATGGGCCGGACGTTCATGTACGACATCGACGACCCGTTCCGGTGCGCGGACGCGCTGCTGGCGACCGTGCCGGCCGGATCGGCGGTGGTGGTGGACATGCACGCGGAGGCCACGAGCGAGAAGGTCGCGATGGGCTGGTACCTCGACGGGCGCGTGTCGGCAGTGGTCGGGTCGCACACGCATGTGCCGACGGCCGACGCGCGGATCCTGCCGAAGGGCACGGGCGTGGTGACGGACGCCGGGATGTGCGGCCCACGCGACTCGATCATCGGCGTGGAGGTTGGGCCGGTGATCCGGAAGTTTCTGACGGGCATGCCGGCGCGGTTCACGGTGGCGGAGAAGTCGCCGGCGGTGCAGTTCAACTCGGTGCTCATCGAGATCGACGATGCGACCGGGAAGGCGCGGTCGATCCAGCGGGTAGACAGGGAATGGGTGCGCGATGGCGAGTAAGGGCGATTTTCACACGCACAGCACCGCTTCGGACGGCGTGCTCTCGCCGACGAAGCTGATCGATCTGGTGGCTTCGCAGGGCGTGCGCTGGCAGGCGCTGACGGATCACGACTCGACGGAGGGCATCGCGGAGGCGCGGGCGGCGGCGGCGAAGCACGACGGTTACCATCTGATCCCGGGGGTCGAAATGGGCACCGATATCGAGGGTGCGGAAGTGCACATGCTCGGGCTGTACCTCAGCCCGGACGACGCCGAGTTGCAGGAGATGCTGACGCGGCTGCGGGCCGGGCGCATCGACCGCGGGTATGGCATCGTCGAGAAGCTGCGCGGCATGGGGCTGATAATCGAGTGGGAGCGGGTGAAGCAGATCGCCGGCGACGCTTCGGTCGGCCGGCCGCACATCGCGCAGGCGCTGGTCGAGGCCGGGTACGTGCCGAAGGTGGCGGACGCCTTCGACAAGTGGATCGGGCGCAACGGGCCGGCGTACGTCGAGCGGGAGAAGATGACGCCGGCGGAGTCCGTGGAGTGCATCGTCGCGCGCGGCGGGATCGCGTGCCTCGCGCACCCGGCCGACCTCGCGGACCTGGACGCGCTGCTCGCGGAGTTGAAGGCGGCAGGGATGGCGGCGATGGAGGTGTTCTACAAGGACTACCCACCGGAGACCGTCGACCGGCTGCACGAGGCGGCGAAGCGGCATGGGCTGCTGCCGCTCGGCGGAAGCGACTATCACGGCATCTTCGGGAACGACGAGCCGCTGCCGGGGAACATCCCGCTGCCGGACTGGGCGATCGAGCAGTTCCTGGAGTACGCCGCCACGATCCCGAACCGGGAGCTGGTCGGGTAGTGTTCGCCGCGGGGGCGCCGCGCACGCCGAGCCTGTTGGGTCGCCCGGGGATCGTGCTGCATACGGGTGAGGTTGGATGTTAGATGTTGGAGGTTGGAGGGCGCCCGTTCCGCAGCCGGCGCCGCCCGGATGCCGGTCCTCGATCGTCCATGAGCCGTCCCACGCCGAAGCTGTTGAGACTGCTTCGGCGCGGGTTAAGCTGAAAGAGCGGCGCCGAACGGTGCCGTCCGGTTGTCCTCGGGGAGCCCCTCAGTTTGCAGTGTGCCACCCATCCCGCCATCGAGACCGAGCTCGGCTGTAGCCGCTGCGGCAAGCCGATCTGCACCCGGTGCATCTTCCAGACGCCGGTCGGGGCGCGCTGCCGCGAATGCGCCAATGTTCGGCGCATCCCCACGTACAACATGGCGCCCCTGGTGCTGGCGCGCGCGATCGGCTCGGCGCTTGTGGCCGGGCTGGTGCTCGGGGTCGTGTGGTGGTTCTTCAACGACCTGACCTACGTGTTCTTCGGCGTCGTGCCCGGGCTGGCGGTCGGATTCGGCGTGGGCGAGGCCGTGGCGCTGAGCACGAACCGGCGCGCCGGGCCGCCGCTCGCTGCGAGCGCGGTAGCCGGCGTGGTGGTCGCGTACGTCGTGCGGACGGGGCTGCTGTTCGCGGCGAGCGGCTGGGTGCTGCACGACGTGCAGACGGACCTCGCGGGGCTGATCGCACTGGGGCTGGCGGCGTTCATCGCGGCCGGGCGGTTGCGGTAGCTGCGCGTTCACCAGCTTGCAGTTCATAGTTCATCGTTTGCCGGTGCTCGTGCCGGGCGTGGCTATCGACGGCGACAGGTGTAGGCGGCGTAGACCTGGGCGCGGTAGTCGACATCGAGCACGTCGAAACCGGTGGCGTCGAGCATGAGCTCGAAGAGCCAGCGGAATGTGCTGTGCTCCGCGCGCATGTGCTCGGCGAAGTCCTCAGCGGTATAGCCCTGCTTCGGATCCGTGGCGGCGCGAGCGAACCAGGCTCCGATCACCCGCTCGATGTCGTCCGCGGTGGTGTCGAAGATGAGGTCGCGGAGGCAGAGGACGCCGCCGCGCCGGAGCCAGCCGGTGATGCGCCGCAGCGCGAGCACCTTCCAGAAGTCCGGGATCTGGTGCAGCGCGTTGCGGGTGTACACGGCGTGGGCCGGCGGGCCCTGATGCTCGTAGGTCAGGAAGCCGGCCTGTACGACCTCGACGTTCGTGACCTGCGCGGCCGCGACGCGCTGCTCGATCGCGCGACGCATCGGCGGCGATACGTCGACCGCGATGACGCGCCGGCAGTACGGAGCGGCCGCGACGGCGAGCTTGCCGGTGCCGGCGGCAAGGTCGAGCAGCGTGGAATCTGCGCCGAGGCCGTGCCGGCGCAGAACGTCGACGTCCTGGGCCGGGTCGAAGTTCTGCTTGCGGTCGAAGTTCGCGACGAAGTTCGGGTCGAGATGCTCGTGGCCGGCGTGCGCCATCTCATCGAGCTGCCAGTCGGTGTTCACGACGGTACCCCTCGTTCGGGTGGTGAAACCTAACCCGGCGCCGCTTCGCCAGAGGTAGGGCGAGGTTCGCGTTTGGCGACTCTCTGTGTCTCCGGCGTGGCGGACGGGTGTGCGATCGCTCGATGCGCTTGTCGTGCTTCGCGGCCCGCCGGTCCATCGTTGGCGCGTGTTCGTCCGCGCAGCGACGTTCCGGCGTGCGCGGGAAACGGCCGACGCTGATGCGCTCGCTAGCGGAGGACGAGCGACAAAACGATGAGCGTGACGATGACCATGACCGCGAGGGTGCCGATGCGACGGATCTCGTGCATGGCGTACTTGCTGTCGCGGACGGCGAGCGCGTCGACGTCGAACTCACGGCGCTTGCGGACGCCCTGCTGTTGGAGGGCGCGAGCGGTGCCGGTCAGGCGGCCGGCGGTCGCGGCGCCGTTTGTCGATGCGCCGGCGCCGTTCACGCCGCCCGGGGCGGCGGTTGAGCTCGAGACCGGTGCGGGAGCGGGAGTGGGCGCCGGCTCCGGGGTGGCGGGTGGTCCGGCATCAGGTGCAGCGGCATCCGGCGCCTCGTCCGTCGGGGGGGCGGGCTCGCGGACGGCCGCGGCCTCTTCGACCGCGGGCGCTTCGGGCAGGTTCTCTTCGGCCTCGACGTCCTCAGCAACGCCGGTGGCGCCGCCGTTGGACCCCAGGTAACTGCGGTCGGTGCGCTTCTTTCGCGCCTGGATGCGGCCATCGCGGACGAGCGGTCGGTTCTGCTTGGGCAAGCGTGTACTCCTATGCGGGCCGTGAGGCAGGCCGGCAGAATCGGCCCATTATAGCCGCCGGTCGGAGGGGGTCACAAACGGCGTCGCAGTTCACAGTGTTCAGTTTACCGTTCATCGTTCGGCGGTCGGGTACTGAGCGCCAGAGGTGCCTCCAACAACGGGCATCAGATGCCGCCCTCTCCAGCATCAACGCCCGGCGGCGCGAATCGTTGCCGCGCCGTCAGTAGGCGCCGTGGGCTTCGAAGATGCGGCGCGGGTTGTCGACGGTCATGGTGCGGACGTCGGCTTCGCTCACGCCGGCCTCCTTCAGGGCGGGGACGACGTCGTCCGAGATGTGGAGGAAGTTCCAGCGCGGCGCGAACTGCTTGAGCATGGCGGAGTCGAACCAGTCGATGTGGCAGCTGGCGTCGTGTGAGAGCACCATCTGGTCCGCATGGCCGCGCTCGCAGAGCTTCGCGATGGTGGCGATGCGCTTCTCCGTCGGGAGGTAGACATCGATGCCGAAGCGGTCCATGCCGATGTAGGAGCCGCGCTTCATCAGCGTCTCCAGGTAGTCGATGTCCTCGCTGTCGCCGCTGTGGCCGATGACGACGCGATGGAGGTCGACGCCTTCCTGCTCGAAGACGTCCTGCTGCTCGAGGCCGCGCTTCGTGGCGGCGTGCGTGTGGGTGGAGATGGGCACGCCGGTCCGGCGGTGGGCGCGGGCGACGCCGCGCAGCACCTTCTCCACGCCGGGCGTGACGCCGGGCTCGTCCGTCGCGCACTTGAGGATGCCGGCGCGGATATCGGTGCCCTGGATGCCCTCCTCGATGTCGGCGATGAACTGCGCCGCCATGTAGTCGGCATCGCGCGAGTCGAAGTGATGGGGGAGCTCGTTGTACGTGTAGAGCCCGGTGGCGACGATGACGCGCATGCCGGAGGCCTGGGCGATCTCGCGCACGGTCTTCACGTCGCGGCCGAGGCCGAGGACGGTGAGGTCGACGATGGTCGAGACGCCATGCGCCTTCGCCTCCTTGAGCTCGGAGATGGCGCTCTGCACCCGCTCGTCGCGCGGCCAGAGACGCGGAAAGTTCGCGGCGACGCCGTCCGAGAGCACGAAGACGTGCTCATGCATGAGCGTGAAGCCGAGGTCGCTGGTGTCAGCGGGTCCGGTGACGGTGGGGATGGTTGCCATTTCTGTGTCCTCCCTTCGGGACTGGGGCGATCGTACATGAGGGGGTCGGGTCGATCCACAGATGGCCATGCCGCGGGAGCGGCACCCTGGGTGATGAAAGCAGCAGGCGTGCCCGAGAGACCTCACCCCCGGCCCCTTCCGTAAAGGGAAGGGGAGCTGCAATCGGCGGACGTTCTCGTAAGCCACGCGCGCGCGTCCCGAAGCAATAAGGCAGATGGGCATCACCGTTGATCCGGCAGATGACGCAGATGTTCGCAGACTGGTTGAAGTTGTGCCGCGCGACCGATCAGGCGCCGAGGGAGCGCCAGAAGGCTCGAAGGGTGGGGAGGATGTCGGGCATGATGCCGATGAAGTGGTTGGCGTTGGCGATCTGGACGTAGCGGACGTAGGGATACGCGGTGGGGAGGTCGTTCGAGAGGGCGACGGACATGGCGTCGCGCTCGGCGCTGATGAAGAGCGTCGGCGGGCCGGCCGGCGGGAGCGTTTGGTCTTCGAGCTGCGCCTGCGCTTCGGCTTCAGCGGCGAAGGCCTGCGCGTCGCCGGCGAGCGAGCGTTGGAGCGACCACTCCGGCGGACGGTCGTCGGTCATCGACTCGGCGCCGAGCGCTTCGGCGACGCCGCCTCTGCGCAGCGCTTCGGCTCGCTCGACGAGCGGCGGTGCCGGCACCGGGAAATCAGGTGGCGGCAGCAGGACGCCGCTGCCGGCGATCGAACGGATGCGCGACAGGTCGCCGTGCAGCATCGCCATCGCGATGTTGCCGCCCATCGAGAAGCCGTAGACGTCGGCGTCCTGGGCGTCGACCCCGGCGAGGACGGCGGCGGCATCGCGGGCGTTCTTCGGCCAGCCGTAGACGGCGGCGTCGTGGGGCGCATCGCTGCGGCCGTGGCCGCGCAGGTCCATCGCGATCACGCGGCGGTCGCGGGCGAGTTCGTCGAAGACGCCGGAATCGTGCCAGTCCTCAAGCGTCTGGAACGCGCCGGCCATCAGGAGGACGGGGCGGCCTTCGCCGGCGACCTCGTAGTAGATGCGGACACCGTCTTCGGCGGCGACGTGCGGCATGGCGGACCTCCCCGAAACAAAAGAGGCGCCGGTCTGGGGCGCCTCTTTCGATGCTGTGGTTCGTGCGGTCAGACGCGGTGGCAGGCGACCATGTGGCCGGCGCCGACGTCGCGCCACTCCGGGATGACCTGGCGGCACTCCTCGATGGCGATCGGGCAGCGGGTGTGGAAGACGCAGCCGGGCGGCGGGCGGAGCGGGCTCGGCACGTCGCCGGTGAGGATGATGCGCTCGCGCTGTTTCTCGACCCGTGGGTCGGGCACGGGAACGGCGGAGAGCAGCGCCTTCGTGTACGGGTGCAGGGGATTGTCGTAGAGCTCGTTGCGGTCGGCCAACTCCATCATCTTGCCCAGGTACATGACGCCGACGCGGTCGCTGATGTGGCGGACGACGGAGAGGTCGTGGGCGATGAACAGGTAGGTAAGGCCGAACTGCTGCTGCAGGTCTTCGAGGAGATTGATGATCTGCGCCTGGATCGAGACGTCGAGCGCGGATACCGGCTCGTCGGCGACGATGAAGTCCGGCTCGACCGCGAGCGCGCGGGCGATGCCGATGCGCTGGCGCTGTCCGCCGGAGAATTCGTGTGGGTAGCGGTTGGCGTAGTAGGGATTGAGGCCGACGACGCGCATCAGGTCCTGGATGCGCTCCTTGCGGGCGCGGCCGCCCTTCGCGAGCCCGTGGATGGCAAGTGGCTCGCCGATGATCGAGCCGATGGACATGCGCGGATTCAGCGATGCGTAGGGGTCCTGGAAGATCATCTGCATCTTCCGGCGCATGTGGCGGAGGCGGCCGCCGGCGAGCGTCGTGAGCTCTGTGCCCTCGAAGTTCACGGAGCCCGCAGTGGGCTTGTAGAGCTGGAGGATGGCGCGGCCCGTGGTGGATTTGCCGCAGCCGGACTCGCCGACGAGGCCGAGCGTCTCGCCCTTCTTCACGGCGAAGCTGACGCCGTCCACGGCCTTCACGTCGGCGACTTTGCGCTGGAAGATGAGACCAGCGGTCACCGGGAAGTACATCTTCAGGCCCTGGACGTTGATGAGGATGTCCTGAGCGGTCTGCGGCTCGCTGACGGGAGCGGCTTCAGTCGTCATGATTGCACCGGCTTCTCTGTGTTCACGGCGCCCGTGGGGCCGGCAGCGCCGTCCTTACCGTTGCTTCCATCGCCGGCTGGCGCCACGGTTGCGCCGGCGGCGCCGGCCGATACCTGGCCGGGCGGCGTTTCGGTGGTGGGCATCACCCAGCAGGCGGACATGTGCTTCTCGCCCGCGGACATGAGCGGCGGCTCTTCGACCAGGCACTTGTCGATCTTGTAGGCGCAGCGGGGCGCGAAGTTGCAGCCCTTCGGCGGATTCACGAGATCCGGCGGCGCGCCCTCGATCGGGATCAGGCGGTCCTTACGCCCCTGGTCGAGGCGTGGGACGGACTTCAGCAGGCCGATCGTGTATGGGTGGCGGGGGTTGGCGTAGAGCTCGCGCGCGCTCGCCGTCTCGACGATCTTGCCGGCGTACATGACGTTCACGCGGTCGGCGTAGCGCGCGACGACGCCGAGGTTGTGCGTGATGATGACGACGGCTGTGCCGAGCTCGCGGCTCAGGCGGGCCATGATCTCGAGGATCTGCGCCTGGATGGTGACATCGAGCGCGGTGGTGGGCTCGTCGGCGAGCAGGAGCTTGGGGTTGCAGGAGAGCGCCATGGCGATCATGACGCGCTGGCGCATGCCACCGGAGAACTGGTGCGGGTAGTCGTTGAGGCGCCCGGCGGCCTCCGGGATGCCGACCATCTCGAGCAGCTCGGTCGCGCGCCGGTTGGCGGCGGTGTGGTCCATCTTGAGGTGGAGCTCGAGGGCTTCGGTGAGCTGACGCCCGATGGTGAGGACCGGGTTCAGCGACGTCATGGGCTCCTGGAAGACCATGGCGATGCGGTTGCCGCGGATATGGCGGATCTCGTCCTCATCGAGCTTGAGGAGATCCTCGCCCTCGAAGAAGATCTCGCCGCCGACGATCTTGCCGGGTGGATTGGGGATGAGCCGCAGGATGGAGAGCGCGCTGACGCTCTTACCGCAGCCGGATTCCCCGACGAGGCCGAGCGTCTCGCCCTCTTCGACGTCGTAGGAAACGCCGTCGACGGCATGGACGATCCCGTCCTCCGTGAAGAACTGCGTCTTCAGGTCGCGCACCTGGAGTAGCGTGCCCATCTCACCTCCCGGATCACGCGAGCGTCGCACCGTGCTCGCGGTCCCTCGGCCGTCCGCCGCCGGGTCAGCCGACTTTCCCTCTCAGTGTAGCGAGCGCGGGCTGCTCTCTTCCGGCGCGACCGGGGCGTCCGCGCGCCGCCCGGCCACGATGGCTGACGTTGGTGGGGAAGAGGAGACTCGAACTCCTACGCCTTGCGGCACGTGATCCTAAGTCACGCTCGTCTGCCAGTTCCGACACTTCCCCTCATGCCGGTTACGACAGCGCGGGCTGCACGGGTGAACGCCCTTCAGCCGCGCGCTAGTTATACACCGAGGCTATAAGGGAATGCTACCAACGCGATAGCTGCCTGCGCTGGGGCGGTGTCCTGTGGGGTTGGGGGAGTCCGGCGGCGGCCTCGACGTTACGGCTTGAAGATGGAAGGCAGACGATGCATGCCGTGTTCACGACACGGTACCGAGAGCAGCGCGCCGAGCAGGGCGGCCGGCGCGCTGTCGGCAGGAGCAGCAGGCGCCGTCACCAGGTGGTGGACGGCGCCTGCTCGAGGTCGTAGATCTCCGCCTTGTTCGGCGCGATGGTGCCGGGGAGGTGGAGGTAGCTGCGGACGCGCCGCACGCCTTCGACATCGCCGGTGGCTTCGATGAGCTCGCGGATCTGGCCCTGGTGCTGGAGTTGGCCGCGCAGCGTCACCGTGCCTTCGTACGCATCGAGGTTGATCTCGCCCGGGTGAATATCGCGGCTGCGGAGCACTTCGGACCGGACGCGATCGACGAGCGTCTCGTCGTCGACTTCGATCTCGTGTCCGTTGCGGAGCGGCGAGAGCGCGTTGTGGCGCACGCCGCGTGCCACGCCGCGGAAGAAGCGGCCGCGCTGCTCGGCCCGGCGCGGGATATCGCTTGTGAAGACGTGCCGGACGTGGGTGAGCTGATCGCGGACAAGGGCGCGGCGTCGGCGGCCGAGCTCCGGGTCGATGTAGTACATCAGCAGCGCGCCGGCGCCGATGGACGCGAACGTGAGCACGAGGCCGTTCGTCGCGCGCCGCCGTCCTTTGCGCGGGGCAATATCGGGCGCGAACTCCCTGGCGCGGCTGGCTGCTTCGTCCGCGCCGGAGAACGCGACGTCGCTCGCGCGCTCGATGCGGCGGCGCACGTTCCGTGAGATCACGAAGCGCTCGAGCCGCCCTCCGGTGAAGGGCGCGGACGCGATCATCTCGCGACCGAGATCGACCGGATCGACGGCACGCCGGCGCCAGTACGTGTTCATGGGCACGCGGTGACGGACGAGCGGGATGTGAGCGAGGAGCGCCGCCTCGTTCGGGTAGCGCGAGGCGTTCACGAAGCGAGCCTGACGGCTGGAAGGAAGCAGGATGGTATGCATGGGGTTCCTCTTTCTCGGTTTAGGCTACTGCCCGCGGCGTTACAGGCGCATAACGGTGCACGGCGTTCGGATCGGAGGGCTGTGTAGGGCCGAGGAGTGAGGGGAGAGGAGTGAGAACGCGAGGAGCGAGAGAAGGCGTATCGCTCGTCTGACGCTTCGCGACGCGGCGATCGGTTGGTCGGGGTCAGGGATGGGCGAGGGGCCCGAAGCCGTCGGGCCAGTCGGCAGCGTTGCGGAGACGCGTACCGGAGAACTCGAGCGAGGACGCGACGACCGCCTGCCAGAGCGGGCCAAGGCACGGGGTGATGCGGAGCTCGACGTTGGCATCGGTGAGTGCGGCGAGCAGATCGCGAAGTGGTTCGACGCGGAGGGGTTCGACGGACTGGCGGCTGACGTAGTGGCCGGCGTTGCGGTCGTTGAGGACGAAGGTCGCGGGCGGCATCTCGTAGCAGTAGAGGGTCGCGCTGCGGATGCGGTCGAGCCAGGCGCCTTCGACGGCGATCACGATGCGGGCTTCGACGCCGTGGAACCAGCAATCACGGTCTTCGATGGTGGTGTGTTCGCCCGACCAGAAGCAGGCGCGCGGGCAGTCGCGGGGGAAGAAGTACATCGGCGCGTGCCACTCGTCGATCGCCCAGACGAGGGCTTCGTCGGTGAGCGCGGTGGCCGCGTGGTGTGGCTGGAAGCGCGTGATCGCGGGGTGTTCGCTGAAGTGATAGAGGCGCATGGCGCCAACTATAACGGTCAGCGCTGGGCGCACCTCTCCCGCGGCCCTTCTCCCATTGCGAAGAGGGGCCGCTCATGTTTTTGCGAATGTGCGTGCCGGGCGACGGTGCGCCCGGCGCGTATTTGCCGGCTACTTGCGGCCGTTGCTGCCGCGGGTGTCGGCACGCGATTGGAGCAGGTCGGACATCTCGGTCGCGTGGTTCTCGGTCATCTCGAGGATGTGCTCGAGCATGCGGCGCGTCGTGATGTCCTTGTCGCCGATCTCGCGGATGAGCTTCGAGTAGATGGCGACCTGGGTGCGTTCGAGGTCGAGGTCTTCCTTGACCATGTCTTCGAGCGTGGATCCCTGCTCGGGCGCGATCTTCATCTTGCCCAGGCACTTCGAGATCTCGTCGGGGTCGAAGATGGGGACGCCGCCGAGGGCCTGGACGCGCTTCGCCAGCATGTCGGCGTGCTCGAGCTCCTCGTTCGCGTGCTCAATGAACTCGCCGGCGACGGCGAGACCGACCATGGTCACCGCCATGTAGGCGTGCTGCTTGTATTGCAGGTACGACGCGATCTCCGTGCTCCGGAGCGCGTTCAGCTTCTCGCGCACCTGCACGGGATCTGCGTGGTATTCATCCGTGATCGGGCCTTCCTGCTGTTTCTTCGTGGCCGTTGCATTCGCCATCGTGAACCCCCTCATGCCTCATCTGGTGTGTACATGCCATGGTAACGATGCCGCATCAACGCGAGGCTATGTGGAACGCGGCACAAATTGCAGCCACGTACCAAGCCGCGCGCGAGCCGGTTGCCCTCTACCCGATGAGTCTTCGACCGCGCGTCTCTGTACTCCAAAACGGGAGCGGGATGAAACGAGCGTGATACAATCGCGCGCAGTCGAAAGGAGCCTCGCTTGGCGCTCGAAATCAGGCCGTTTCGGCCGGAGGAAGCGGACGCGTTCTTCCGCGTGCCGGCGATCGTGTTCGGCAACTATCGGGGTGACAGGCGTGACGCCGACGTCGCGAGCGTGCTCCCGGATTGGACGCTGTGCGCGTTCGAGGACGGCGAGCTGGCGACGACGTACGCGGCGTATCCGTTCGGGATGCGGCTGAACGGGCGGAAGGCGTCAGTCGCGGGCGTCACGTTCGTGGGCACGCTGCCCTGGTTCCGGCGGCGCGGGCACCTGCGCAAGATCATGGAGTACGACTTCAAGCGCCGGTACGAGCAGCGCATGGAGCCGATCGCGGTGCTGCTCGCATCGATCGCGGCGATCTACCAGCGGTACGGGTACGCGGTGTGTTCGTCGCGGCAGGCGTACAGCATCGACCCGCGGCTGATCGCGTTCGCGCCGTCGCTGCCGGCGGCGAAGGGGTGCTGGCGCGAAGGCACGCGCGATGAGCTGCCGCTGCTTGAGTCGCTGTACCGCGAGTTCGTGAAGGAGCGCAACGGCTACCTACACCGCGCGCCGGTGATCTGGGAAGGGCAGGTGCTGGGGTTAAGCGCGGCGGGGGTGACCGCGGCCGAGGCGGGGCCGAGCCTCGTCGCGATCTACGAAGAAGATGGCGCGCCGAAGGGCTACGTGACGTACGCGGCGAAATCGTACGACACGCACCCCGACGCCGCGGGCCCAGGCCAGCGCGTGATGATCCGCGACTGCGCGTGGCTGACGGCATCGGCATATCGCGCGATGTGGGAGCACTTCTCGTCGTTCGACCTCGCGCGGCGGATCACGTGGGACCGCGCGCCGGCCGACGACCCGGCGTTCGACATCCTGCTCGATCCGCGCGAGCTGCACGCCACGCGCGGCGACTGGCTCGTTGGGCGCATCATCGACGTCGAGCGGGCGCTCATCGCGCGGCCGTACGGGCACGAGGGGACGCTGACGTTCGAGGTGCGGGACGCGATGTGCCCCTGGAACGCCGGGCGCTGGACGCTCGAGGCATCGCAGGAAGCATCGACAATGCGGCGATCGACAGAGACTGCGCAGTTGACGCTCGACGTGTCGGCGCTGGCGCAACTGCTGTTCGGGGAGCTGTCGCCTTCGAACGCCGTGCGCTACGGACGGGCGGAGACGTCGCCGGACGCGCCGCTCGCGTTGTGGGACGCGGTGTTCCGCACGCGGTACGCTCCGTCCTGCCCGGACATGTTCTGACCCGCGCGGCGAGAGCCAGGAGGACACGATGACCACGATCGACATTCCGGCTGGACCTTCCGACCTGACCGCGGAGTGGCTGACCTACGCGCTGCATGAGGGCGGCGCGGTCCGAGACGCGCGCGTGGCCTCGTTCGAAACGGAGAGCGTGGGCGAGGGCTCGGGATTCATCGGCCAGCTCGCCCGGGTGGCGCTTCGGTACGAGGGCGACGCGCCGGATGCGCCGCGATCGCTCATCGCGAAGTTCCCCGGCGCGAGCGAGGGCGGCCGCGCGATCGGGATGATGTTCCGCTTCTACGAGCGGGAGATCCGGTTCTATGACGACGTCGGGCAGCGTGTCGCAATGCGGATCCCGCGGCGGTACCACAGCGAGATGGACCTCACGCAGGGACGCTTCGCGCTGCTGCTCGAGGACCTGGCGCCGTCGCGGTGCGGCGATCAACTCGCCGGGTGCTCGTACGAAGATGCTCGGGCAGCGGTCACCGAGCTGGCGAAGTTTCATGCCGCCTGGTGGCAACATCCGGACCTCGCGGATCGGCTGGACTGGATGCCGATGGTGAACGACCCGGTGCAGCAGCTGGCGCAGGCAGCGTACGCGCAGGCGTGGCAGCCGTTCGTCGACAACTTCGGGAAGCGGCTGTCCGCCGAGATGCTGTCGATCGCCGAGCGGGTCGGGCAGAACGTGGTCGAGTTCCAGAACCGGATCGCGGACGAGCCGCGGACGATCATGCACGGCGACTACCGTGCGGACAACATGTTCTTCAGGTCGCCGGTAGGCGGGGCGGAGTTCGCGGTGGTCGACTGGCAGATCGCGTCGCGCGGGCGCGGGATCTTCGACGTGACGTACTTCGTCTGCGGCGCGCTGCCGAAGGAGATCCGCCGGCAGCACGAGATGGATCTGCTGCACCTCTACCACGACACGCTTCAGGGAGGCGGTGTGCGCGATTACCCATGGGAGCAGTGTCTGCGCGAATACCGCATGATGGCGCTGTACTACATGGTGTACGTCGTGATCTCGCTCGGGACGCTGGACTTCGCGAACGAGCGGGGGCTGGCGCTGTTCAACACGCTGCTGGAGCGCTCGACGACGGCGATCGCGGAGCTGGAGGCGGCGGAGCTGTTCTGAGCTGGGTGGGTGGTCGTTGGCATACAGAACCAAGAACCTAGAACCGGATCCGGCTAAAGCAGTTGCGTGATCGAGCGGATGCGGCGGTGGGGCCTTCGGCCGGCGGCTGCACGCGCTAGCCTAGAGCTTCGAGAGGAACTCATCCACGCCGATGTCGGCGCCGCGCAGGATCTGGGCGAGGAGTCTTGGGCCGATTTCCTGTCGGTGCCGTGCGACGACAACCGGCCGGCGCAACCCGGGCTTGGTGAGGATGACATGGCTGCCGCGCTGACGATCGATGCGCAGTCCACCCGCCACTCACGCACGTACCACGCGCTCGGCGGGCAGGGCAGGGAGTTTCGGATCCGGCACTAGCGGATGGTCACGCTACGAGCGCGCGATCGCACTACGACGCACGTTGCAGCTGGAACTGCTCCGGGATGGGGTAGCCATTTTCACGCGCCGCCTCGAGCCAAACATCCATCGCCTCGGCGATCATGGTCATCGCCTCATCGATCGTCTCGCCGAAGCTGGTGCAGCCGGGAAGCGCCGGGACGGTAATGACGTAGCCGCTACCTTCTTCGGGCCACAGCTCGTAGATCACGCCGTCTTTGATGATATGGAATGTGTCGCTCACGATGCGCCGATTCTAGCACGCGAGGCGATGCGCCACTCGCTACAGCAGTTCGGTAATGGAGCGGATGCGACGGTGGGGGCGGATGCGGTCGTGCTCGGGCAGCGCGCCGGTCGCATCGATCCAGATCGCGTGCATGCCGAGGCGCAGCGGTGTCGCGATGTCGGCTTCGAGGCTGTCGCCGACCATCCACGCGTGTTCGGCCTGAGCTTGACATGAGGTGAGGGCGTGGCGGAAGACGCGCTCGTCGGGCTTACCGCAGCCGAACTCACCCTCGATGACGACGCAGTCGAAGTACTGTGTGAGGCCGAAGCGTTCGACGCTACGACGCTGCGAGATGGCGTTGCCGTTCGTGATCAGCGCCATCCGGTGGCCGCGGGCGCGGAACTGCGCGAGGGCATCGAGCGCGCCGGGATAGGGCGCGAGAGCCTGCTCGCGGCGCGCACGGTAGTCGTCCGAGATGCGGTGCGCGAGGCTGATGTCCGCGAGGCCGAGGTCTTCAAACGCGCCGCGCACGATCTCACGGCTCGATGCGTCGAGGTCCATGCGGCCGGTGCGGGCGCGCTCGGGGTCGCTCCAGAACGAGGCGCGGCGCACGCGGATCGCATCATGCAGCCCCGCGACGTCGTAGGAGCCGTCGCAGTGCTCGTCGCAGGACGCGCGCCATGACGCCTCCATGTTCGTTTGCCAGTCGAGGATGGTGCCGTCCATGTCGAAGAAGAGTGCGGTCTGGTCGTCAAGCGTTGGTCGGTGGTCGTTGGGGATGGTCATGATGGCATATCGCCGTAAAGGCCGGATGCGCGCTGGACTTCGAACTCGTAGATGAGGCGCCGCTCCTCGCGCATGATGCGCAGGAAGTCATCGATGTCGCGCTGGGCGCCGGACCACATGACCTTGCCCTCGGGGACGGGCGGGGTCATGCCACGCTGGAACACCTCGAAGAGACGCAGGTTCAGCTCGGGTGCGTCGGCGCCGTCGAGGATGTTCACCGTGCACTCGAGCGAGGCGTAGCCATACGCGGCGTCGAAGACGAAGAGCGTCGAGCGCGGATCGCGCCGGAGGTGGCGGGTGCGCAGGCGCGATTGCGTGCCAGAGCTCCAGATCTTGCCATCGACCAGCGCGATGCCTACGCGGACGGCGTGCGCCGCGCCGTTCCGTCGGACGGTGATCATGGCGGCGCCGCGGTTGTGCTCGAGGAAGGTTGTGAGTGCCTGGTCCATGTACTTTACCCCCCGGCCCCCTCTCCAACGAGTCGAGAGGGGAGCATCGATTGATGGATTGTCGGTGGAAGTCCTGCCGGTTTGCGCTGCGCGCTAGCTCTCCCCCGGCCCCTCTCCACATTGTGAGAGGGGAGCGTGGGTCGATGGCTTGTTGCGGGAGTTCCGCCGCGTGTGCCGTACATGATCCCGAGGCGCGTGACGCTGGCATGTCGCGCTTTGGCCGCGCGAGTGTCGAACTGATGGCCACGTGCCTGCATCAACGCCCGGCCTTCCAGTCGGCGATCTGGGCGCGGTGTTCGTCGTAGTGCTCGTCGGCGTTGCCGCGGACCCACGGGGCGACCGGATCTCCGCCGGTGTACGCGAAACGCCTGGGGTCGAAGAGTTCCGCTTCGGACATGCGCTCAATGAGGGCCATGATCGCGGCGTGCCACTCGGCGGCCTCGATGCGGACTTCTTCGGGCGAGCGGTCGCGGGACTCTTCGTAAAGGCGAGCATTCGTGGCGTTGAGCCACGCTTCATCGATGTCTTCCGGGCGGTCGGGGCGCTGACCGCGCAGGATGGCGTCCATCCAGCCGGTGAACATGCGCTCCCAGCCGGAGATGTGGACGAGGACATCCTTGATGGACCAGCCATCGGGCGCGTGGGGTTCGCGCATTTCGTCTTCCGTGAGGCCGGCGACTTCGCGCTGGAGGTTGCGGTACGCCTCTTCGGTGATCGTGATCAGCTGGGCTTTGGTTGTGATGTCGACGGTCATTCGGTGATGCTCACTGGATAGCGGCGATTGACTCGATCGGCGCCGGGCGCCGCCTCATCGCCCGGAGTCTCGTGATGCGGGTCATCGTGCTTTCGCCGCTTTGCGGGAAGCCGATGCAGGTTGCTTCGAGGCGGTGCCGCTGCGGGCGCGACCGTTCTTCACCTGCGGCGATGGCCGCTCGCCGTTGCGGCCGTTCTTCGCCTGCGGCGTGGGGCGCTTGCCGTTGCCGTTGCGCGCCGGCGCCGCCGAATGCAGGCGATCCTTCAGCGCCTCGCGCAGGTACTGGCCGGTGAAGCTGTGCTCGACGAGCGCGATCTCCTCGGGGGTGCCTTCTGCCACGATCTCGCCGCCGCGGTCGCCGCCGAGCGGGCCGAGGTCGATGATGTAGTCGGCGTTTTTCATCACGTCGATGTGGTGCTCGATGACGATCACCGTGTTGCCGGCATCGACCAGCCGCTGGAGGACGGCGAGCAGCGCGCGCGTGTCTTCGAACGAGAGGCCGGTGGTGGGCTCGTCGAGGATGTAGAGGGTGCGGCCGGTCGAGCGCTTCGAGAGCTCGGTCGAGAGCTTGATGCGCTGCGCCTCGCCGCCGGAGACCGTCGTCGCGGGTTGGCCGAGGCGGATGTAGCCGAGACCGACGTCGCGCAGCGTCTCGAGCTTCGAGCGGAGGCGCGGGATGCGCTCGAAGAAGTCAAGCGCCTCATCGACGGTCATGTCGAGCACGTCGGCGATTGTCTTGCCCTTGTACGTGATCTCGAGCGCCTCGCGGTTGTAGCGCTTGCCCTTGCAGACCTCGCACGGGACGGTGACGTCGGGGAGGAAGTGCATCTCGATCTCGATGTAGCCGTCGCCGGCGCAGGCCTCGCAGCGGCCGCCCTTCACGTTGAATGAGAAGCGGCCGGGCGTGTAGCCGCGGAGGCGCGCCTCGGGTACGGACGCGAATAGCTCGCGGATCGGGGTGAAGGTGCCGGTGTAGGTCGCCGGGTTCGAGCGCGGCGTACGGCCGATCGGCGACTGGTCGATGTTCACGACCTTGTCCACCTGGCCGAGGCCATCGATACGGTCGACCTTGCCCGGGCGGTCGCGCGCGCCGTACAGCTCCTGCGCAGCCTTCTTGTAGAGCAGTTCGTTGATCAGCGTGCTCTTGCCCGAGCCGGAGACGCCGGTGATGCAGACGAGCTCGCCGAGAGGGATGCTGACGTCAATATTCTTGAGGTTGTTCTCGCGTGCGCCGACGACGGTGATCCAGCCGCCGTTGCCGGGGCGGCGGGTCTCGGGCACCGGGACCTTGCGGCGACCGCTGAGATAGCCACCGGTCATCGATTCTTCGCAGGCCATGATGTCCGCGATCGGCCCCTGCGCGACGACACGGCCGCCGTTCTCGCCGGCGCCCGGCCCCATATCGACGATGTGGTCGGCGGCGCGCATCATCGCCTCGTCGTGCTCGACGATGAGGACCGTGTTCCCGAGGTCGCGCAGGCGCTCGAGCGTGCGGATGAGGCGCGCGTCATCCACCGGATGCAGGCCGATGCTTGGTTCGTCGCAGACGTAGAGCACGCCCATGAGGCTCGAGCCGATCTGCGTCGCCAGGCGGATGCGCTGCGCTTCGCCGCCGGAGAGCGTGCCGGCCGCGCGGTCGAGCGAGAGGTAGTCGAGGCCGACATCGAACATGAAGGTGAGGCGGGCGCGGATCTCCTTGAGGATCTGGCGCGCGATCACCTGCTCGCGCTCGTTCAGCGGCGTGTCCGGTCCGGCGAGGTGCTCGGTCCAGTCGCGCGCCTCGCGCACGTCCATGGATGTCACTTCGACGATGTTCTTGTCGGCGACGGTCACAGCGAGGCTCTCGGGCTTGAGGCGCGCGCCCTTGCAGACGGGGCAGGGGATCGCCGCCATGTAGCGCTCGATCTCGCTGCGGATGTAGTCGGAGTCCGTCTCGCGAAAGCGGCGCGCGAGGTTGTTGATCACGCCCTCGTACGTCGTATCCCATCGGTTGTGGTGCCCGCTCGACGTCTCGTAGCGGATGCTGACGGGCGTCTCGTCGCCATAGAGCACGACGTCCAGATGCTGCTTCTTCAGCTTGTTGACGGGGGTGTCGAGCGAGAAGCCGTGCTTCTTCGCCACGGCCTGCACCATGCGCATGTACCAGGTGCTCGTCGATTGCGCGCGCGACCACGGCGCGATCGCACCTTCATTGATCGAGAGCGCGGGGTTCGGCACGACGAGCGAGGGATCGATCTCCATCTTCGTGCCGAGGCCGGTGCATTCGGGGCAGGCGCCGTGCGGGCTGTTGAAGCTGAAGTTGCGGGGCGCGAGCTCGCCGATGTTCGTGCCATCGAACGGGCAGGCGTAATGCTCGGAGTACATGCGCTCGCCCTCGCCGTCGATGTCGACGAGCATGGAGCCGCCGCCGAGCTTGAGCGCCTGCTCGACGCTGTCGGCGAGGCGGCTGCTGCTCGAAGCCGTGCCTTCGCCGGCGTCACCTTCGGTGATCATGCGGTCGACGACGACCTCGATGGTGTGCTTCTTCTTCTTGTCGAGATCGATGTCCTCGCCGAGGTCGCGGGTGCGGCCGTCGACGCGCACGCGGACGTAGCCGGCGCGGCGGGCGTCTTCGAAGACGTGCTGATGCTCGCCCTTCCGGTCGCGGATGATAGGCGCGAGGATCAGCAACTTCTTGCCGGGCTCGATGGCGAGGATGGCATCGACGATCTGCTGGACCGTCTGGCGCTCGATGGGGCGTCCGCAGACGGGGCAGTGGGGGGTGCCGGCGCGGGCGTAGAGCAGACGCAGGTAGTCGTAGATCTCGGTGACCGTGCCGACGGTCGAGCGCGGGTTGCGGCTGGCGCCCTTCTGGTCGATGGAGATGGCGGGCGAGAGACCCTCGATGTAGTCGACGTCGGGCTTCTCCATCTGTCCGAGGAACTGGCGGGCGTAGGCGGAGAGTGATTCGACATAACGGCGCTGACCTTCGGCATAGATGGTGTCGAAGGCGAGGGAGGACTTGCCGGACCCGGAGAGGCCGGTGATGACGACGAGGCGATCGCGGGGGATCGTGACGTCGATGTCCTTCAGGTTATGTTCCCGGGCGCCTTTGACGATGATGGCGTCCAGCGGCATGCGCTTGGTCTCCTGGAGGCTGGAAGTTGGAGGTTGGAGGCCGGTGCGGCGCGCTGCGCGCGGCCGGGATCCGGGCAGTTCATGATAGCACGGGTGTTCGTTGGGGCGATGGGAGTGGTGACGGGAGGTGTCAGGAGTGCGGTCCTTCAGACCGCGCATCGCTTTGGGACGCCGACCCTCTCCTCTTGCGCCGATCCTCGTTGTACCAGTCGCGGTAGGCGAGATGGCGTTCGACCGCGGCCATGATGTCGGCAGGTGCACGCGGCTTGCGACCGGCTCGTACTCGCGCGGCCAGTGCCCGGACCTGCGTCCGCCTCGCGTTGTATCGCGCGCGGTTCCTGAGGAACGCTTCGGCGCGGGCGAGCATTTGGGGGCTCGCCTCAACGCGCTCGCCTGCCCGGAGCCGAGCAGCTATCGCGCGCACCTCCTTCATGCTCGCGGGCGCAGCCCTGCGGTTGCCGTTCGTGGTCATCCCAGCACTCTGATCATCGCTTCAACGTACATTGAACTCGGCGGACCGCGATGCGACAAGCGCTTCGCCCACGTGGTCGACAGCGTTGCCACCTCGTCGCCTGACATGAGACGCGCTTCAGTAATCACGATGCCGTGGCGGGCGTATGCGGACGCGAGCCGATCGTGGATGTAGGCGGGCGTGAGGTCCGGGAGGTCGCGGGCTTCGAGGGGGATCGGGTCTTCGAAGATGCGGGTGTTGAGGACAATGCGCACCGCTGCGTTCGGGCGGGCGATGGCGGCGATGCCATCGAGCACCTGCGGGTCGGCGAGGATGAGGCCGCGCATGAGGCTGCCCCACGGGAGGGTGATGTACATCTCGTCCGCGATGGCGCGCAGGTCGGCGGTGATCTGCTCAGCGCTCGCGACGACGTAGAGCACGTTCGACAGGCCTCCGCGCTCCGTCTTGCGTGCGGCGCGCGCGGAGTACTCGCGCAGGTTCTCGCGCACGGGGTCGATGGCGACGACGAAGCGGTCAGCGTTCGCGTGGGCGTATCGGTACGCCCAGGCGCCGTCGCCGGTGCCGAGGTCGACGGTGACGCCGGCGTACGCTGCCATGCGGGCATCGAGTTCGCTGCGCGTGAACGTCTCGGTCTGCTTGCCTCGGACGATGGTGATCATCGGTGGTCACGATAGCGGGTGGCGGTACGAGCCGCGCTGCGCGCCCTCACCCCCCGGGGCCCTCTCCAAGAGGGGGAGCTTCGGATGGAGGAGTGGAGTGCTGAGCCGGAGATGCGTTGCGCGCAACGTTTCCCCGGCCCCCTCTCCACATTGTGAGAGGGGAGCGTTGGACGACCGAGCGGATAAGGCGTGCTGCGTGCGTCATAGCTCCGAGCGGAGGAAGCGGGACCAGAGGCCGTGGGCGAGGCGCCACGGATCGCTCTCGACGCCAAAGCGGCGGAAGTAGGCGCAGAGGCGGTCGATGTCGCGCTCGAGCAACGGGAGCGCGTTCTGGTTGAAGCGCGCGTCGACGGCCTGCGGGAAGTCGATGATGCGCACGTCACCGCGATAGTAGAGGACGTTGAACGGCGAGAGGTCGCCGTGGACGCGATCGCAGGTGAGCATCAGCTCGATGTTGCGCATGAGGCGCTCGAACAGCGTGCGCGCCTCGTCCGGCGAGGGCCGGACATCGCTGAGCATGCGGGCGGGCTCGTCCTCATCGCCGAGGTACTCCATAAGGATGACGGTGCTGGACTGGGCGACGGGCTCGGGCACGTCGGCGCCGGCGCGATGGAGCATCGACAACGCGTTGTATTCGTCGCCAACCCATGATGCGAAGGCGAGCGTGCGACCCAGGCGCGACCGGTTGGCGACGGCGCGGCTCTCGCGTGCCCTGGCGCCACGCATCTTGCCGACGCGGTAGTCGGCGTCGTTGTGGAAGCCGCGCACGTTGCGCGAGCGGTAGACCTTCGCGGCGAGCAGCCGATCGCCGTCCGCGCAGCAGTAGACGGTGGCTTCCTTGCCGCTCTTCACGACGCCAAGAACTTCATCGATCAACGCGCGGTCGATCAGTTCCTGGATGGCGTCGAGTTGTTCGTTGTCCCTGTTCTTGCCCAATCCTAGCTCCTGTCTGAATACGCGTGGTGGCTTGCTGGAGCTGCGGTGATGACTTGTCCATGGACGGGCCTCCTTTCGATGCAACGAGAAAAGCCGTGACTTCGCGCCACGGCTTCAATAAAGAGAAGACCGCCCGAGGGCGGCCGATGCGCAATCACACGGTGATGTGAGGGATCAGCTTGCCTTCGGAGGCGCGACGAGACGATGGATTGTCGTGTGAACCTTCATCGTGCGGCACCTCCTTCGTGTGGTGTGGGTTTCGGTCGAACGCTACGCGATGACGCGACGTGCTGTCAATGCGAGAACCGCACCGCGGCTCC
>DASUKS010000223.1:0-12497 GCA_036278595.1 Dehalococcoidia bacterium | reverse complement strand
AGTGCGAGCAAAGCATGGCGATAGTGGAGCGATGTAGCGGGCGCAATGCTGCATCGTATGGCGAGCGTCCGGAGCCGAGGCTTCCGACTGTGGGGCGGATGCAAGCGACTGATGAGTATTCAGTGAGAAACACACAAAATATCGTTGCTCGCATGATCTGGCAGTGATAGACTCGGCGGAAATCGGACAGGAAACGATGCGAGGGCGCAGTAAAGGGGCAGGCGAACGATGACAACGGCGAGCAAGACGCGTACGGACTCGAGCGTGCCGATCCACGAGCGGATGATGCCGTGGGTGCTGGTGACCGAGATCTACTGGATGTCCTACAAGCTGCTGGAGCGGCGCTTCTATCACCTGGGCGTGTCGTCGTCGCAGGCGCGGGTGCTGGCGGTGCTGCACTTCGCGAAGGAGCCGATCAAGCCGAGCCTGGTGGCGACGCTGCTGTTCCAGGAGACGCAGAGCATCACCGGCATCCTGCACCGGATCGAAAGCCGGGGCTGGGTGCGGCGGCTGCCGGACCCGAACGACCGGCGGGCGGTGGGGCTGGAGTTGACGGAGAAGGGCCGGGAGATCACGCAGGAGATCGTGGACATCAGCGACTCGCTGTACGACGACATGTTCGGGAACGTGCTGTCGGCGGCGGAGCGGCGGCAGGTGGAGAGCGCGCTGAAGAAGGTGCGTGCGCTGGGCTTCAAGCTGCCGGAGACGGACTTCAAGCTGCGGCGTGCGCAGCAGTACGGCATCTGGAAGGACTAGGGGTCGGAAGTCAGAGGTCGGAAGTCGGAGGGGCCGCGCGGAGTTCGCGCGGCTTCTTCGCGTGTGCGAGGAGCGAAGAGGGCGGCGCTGCGCGCACCTCACCCCCCGGCCCCCTCTCCAAAAGTTGGAGAGGGGGAGGTTGGATTTGGAGATCGGCCGCTGGACGCGGTTCAGGGTGTTGCGAGGCGCCGTGGTGAGCGCTCTTTGTGATCCGTCGCCGCGTTTCAGTTGTCGTTTGGGGCCGAGGTGTCCACGGCGGGAACTGGCTCGATTACGTGCGCGATGTCGTCCAGTTCGCGGCGTCGGGGTGACAGCCGTTGGTCCGGCGCGAAGGCGCGTGCCGTGAACGCATCGCCGATGGTCCTGGGAATGATGTGGAGGTGCGCGTCGGGCGCGTCGTGAAACGGGAGGCCATTCGCGAGAACGACGCCGGCTCCCTGCCCGATATTCACTGGTAGAGCGCCTGTACTACCCTTCAAGACGCGCAGTCGTCCATGAGCGATATGCCGGTCTAGTGCCGGCGGGCGGCGATCTGGGCGGCGCGGGCGAGGAGGTTGCGGGCGCGGGTGGCGATGGGAGCGTCGACCATGCGACCGTGGACGGCGACGGAGCCTTCGCCGCGCGACTGCGCTTCTTCGAAGGCGGCGACATCGGCGCGGGCGCGGTCGATGTCTTCGGGTGACGGTGTGAAGATGCGGTTCGTGGGCTCGACCTGCTCAGGGTGGAGGACGTACTTGCCCCTGAAGCCGATCGCGCGCGCGAACTTCGTCTCGGCGATGAGCCCTTCGAGATCGTCGATGCGGGCGTACGGCGTGTCGATCGCCTGCATGCGGTGGGCGGCGGCGAGGGTCACGACGCTGTAGCGCAGGTGCGCGATCGCGGTGCCTTCGACATTTCGCTCGACGCCGAGCTCGGCGCAGTAGTCCTCGGCGCCGATCGACGTGACTGCGATGCGGTCGGAGGCGAGCAGGATCTCCTCCGCGCGCAGGAGGCCGCGCGGGCTCTCGATCAGCGGCACGATCGTGACATCGCCGGGGCGGACGCCGCTGGCCATCTCCGCTTCACGCAGGAGCACGTCGAGGTCGCGGACGTCCTGTGGTTCTGCGGGCTTCGGCAGGACGACGCCGGCGAGGCCGGGCGCGACGACGGCGTGCAGGTCGTCGCGCGTGAGGCCGCTGCGCACGCCGTTGACGCGCACGAACACGGGGGCTGCGGCGGCGAGCGACGGCAGGGCTTCGCGGGCGGCGGTGCGGGCGGCGGCCTTCTCGGCGGGCGGCACGGCATCTTCGAAGTCGAGCACGATGGCGTCGGCGTATGTCGTCGCCGCCTTCGCGAGCATGCGCTCGCGGTTCGCGGGGACGAAGAGCATCGTACGGAGGAGGAGGCCGTCCACTATCGGGATGCGGCTTTCTTCGAACGACGCGGCCGCGATGCGCGGCGTGCCGGCGCGGGCTTGGCGCCGTTGGCGCCGTTGCCGTTCACCGGCGGCAGGCCGATGTCCGGCAGGTCGCTCTGGGGCACGCCGGCGGCGGCACGGAGCGCGCCGAACTCCTCGGCGAAGTGGCGGGCGATGAGATCTACGTCGTCGATGACCTGTGGATCGGCCATGAAGCCGACGTACAGGCCCTTGTCGAAGCTCGTGATGCCGACGCCGAGCCCGAGGTCGCCGGCGAGGGGCACGAGCGGGTAGTGCGCGAGCAGGCGGTGACCGACCGTGTACAGCGGGATCAGCGGGCCGGGCACGTTCGTGCAGACGAGGTTCACGGTGCCCTGCGGGACGCCGGCGAGGCCGCCGAGCGCGTGGTAGGCGGCGGGGATGTTCTCGGCGATGGACGACAGCGCGTCGAAGGCGTCGGACTGGCCCTGGCTCTTGCGGCGCTCCATCTCCTCGCGCACGGCGGCGAGGCGCGCGAGCGGGTCTTCGATGCCGACCGGCAGCTCGGGGAGCATCATGCTGACGCGGTTGCCGAGCGCGCCCTTCTGGTCCTCGGTGCGGACGTTGACGGGGATCATCAACCGGAGCGCCGCGCCGTCCGTCTTGACGCCATGTGCGCGCAGGTAGCGGCCGAGGGCGCCGCCGAGCAGCGTCAGCATGACATCGTTCACGGTGCCGCCGGCCATGCCGCGGATGCGGCGCACCTCCTGGAACGACATCTCCGTCCAGGCGATATCCCGCTTGCCGCCGACCGGCTTGTTCCATGGCGCGCGGAATGGCGGGCGAAGCGCGAGCGGCAGCGCGACCTGCAGCGCGCGGGCGATGTCGGTCGCACGGCGCATCTGCGCGCGGGCGTCGAGCGCGGTCTGCTGCCAGTCACCCCAGGCGCGCAGCGCGGACGCCCACTGGTCGAACATGGCTTCGCCCCAAGTCTCGACGACGCCGCCGATGTCCTCTGGCTGCCACGGCTCGCCGGGGGGCGGCGGCGGCTCGGGGTTCGGGGTCAGGTCGAGCACGGCGAGGAGCAGCTCGATGCCGCTGACGCCATCGACCAGGCAGTGGTGGACGCGGCTGACGTAGGCGGTGCGGTTGCCGGCGAGGCCGCGGACGACGGTGATGTCCCAGAGGGGCCGGTCGCGTGGAAGCATCTCGGCGAAGATGGCGGCGCTCGCTTCGAGGAGCTGGCGCTCGCCGCCGGGCGCGGGCAGGCGCACCTCGTGCAGGTGTCGGTCGAGCGAGAAGTGCGGGTCGTCGTGCCAGAGTGGGTGGGCGGCGTAGAGCGGCGGGATGACGGCGCGCTGGCGGTAGCGGGGGATGAGGTGCATGCGCGCGTCCATGCTGGCGCGCAGGGCTTCGACGGGGATGTCGCCCTCGTAGATGCCGACGGAGCCGATGTGCAGCGGGGCATCGGGGCGCTCGAAGTAGAGGAACCAGGCGTCCTCGGCGCTCATGCGCCTTGACAGGCTCGTTGACGGCATGGGGCGTGGCTTCCTGCCGGCGGTATTACGCGGGGTGCGCTCCGAAGTATACTCGCCGAAACAGGGCGGGGGCGCGCGAATTGCGGCGCTTTTGCGAGATCCGGCTTGTGCCTGCTGTTACACGCGGCCGTCCGGGTTGCTTATAGAGTGCAAAGGGAAGGAAGATACAGCCAATCCGGCGAGGCGGGCTCCGGACAGGCGAGAGGGGGACCGGTGACGACAGCCACAGCGCGACCACACGACCTCTCAGCGGGATACGAGCCCGCGGGCAGCCCGATCTGGCTCGAGGCGTTCTTCCCGCTCGACTGGCTCGCGCTGCACGTGTCTCCCGTCTACTACGGCTTCGGCGTCGCGCGCGGGCACGGCGAGCCCGTGGTGCTCGTGCCGGGCTTCCTGGGCAGCGACCGCTACCTCACGGAGATGCACCTCTGGCTGCGGCGCATCGGCTACCGGCCGTACTTCTCTGGCATCGGCCGGAACGTGGACTGCCCGGAGTTGCTGACGCAGCGGTTGCTGATGACGGTGCGGCAGGCGCATAAGGAGACCGGGCGCCCGGTGACGATCGTCGGGCACAGCCTGGGCGGCATGCTGGCGCGGGCGGTCGCGTACCGTGAGCCGAAGCTCATCAAGCAGGTGATCACGATGGGCTCGCCGTTCCGTTCGTTGCGGGCGCATCCGCTGGTGCTGAGCGCGGCGAACTTCGTGCGGTCGAACATCGTGCAGGAGCGGCGGCGGCGGCGCGAGGTGACTTCGACCTGCTACACGCCGGAGTGCACGTGCGGCTTCGTCGAGACGCTGAAGGACGAAGAGGCGTCGGGCACGTACCAGCGCTCGGCGATCTACTCGAAGGTCGACGGCGTGGTCGACTGGCGGTCGTGCATCGAGGATGACGCGGAGCTGAACCGCGAGGTGACGGCGACGCACATCGGGATGGCGTTCAACCCGGACGTGTACCGGACGGTGGGGAACCTGCTGGCGGGGGCGTAGTTCACCGTTTTCAGTTCACAGTTCACAGTGGGCAGCCGTCACTGGCGGTCGTGCATCGAGGACGACGCGGAGTTGAACCGCGAGGTGACGGCGACGCACATCGGGATGGCGTTCAACCGGGACGTGCACCGGACGGTGGGGAACTGCTGGCGGGCGATTAGTTCACAGTTCACAGTTCACCGTTCACAGTTCACAGGTAACGGTGCGTTTCTCGGCGCGCCGGACGGAACCCGGCCCCTTCCCTTCCAGCAGCTCGGAGATCAAATTGGGCAGTAGCGGCGTAGCTTTAGCTGCGCCGTCACGTGGACTCGCTTCACAATTCACGGTGGCGCTTACCCGGGATTGACCGGCGCGTGGCGCTCGCGTAGTAGTGCGCGCGGGTCGCGGGGCGATGTAGAGTGTCGGCGATTTGCGCGCGGCCGCGTGCGTTGGTGGCGGCAGGCAGCGCGACTACGCGTGAGCGCAGCGGGGGGCCTGAGTCGCCGGGAGGATTCGACGATGCGCGTGATGAGCCTGGGGCACGCGGGGCTGCTGATCGAGGCGGGCGGGATCCGCATCGTGTGCGACCCGTGGCTGTCGGCGCGCGGTGCGTTCCTTGGCGGGTGGTTCCAGCTGCCGCAGAATCACCACCTGCTGGCGCGCGTGCTCGACCCGAAGCTCGACGTGCTGTACGTGTCGCACGGCCACCTCGACCACTTCGACGCCGATACGCTCGCGGAGCTGCCACGGGACATCACGATGATCGCCGCGAGCTTCCCGTCGCGGCCGTGGGTCGAGCAGGTGCGCGCGCTGGGCTTCGAGCACCTGCACTTCCTCGACGGGGAGAAGACGCTCGAGGTGGCGCCGGGCGTGACGGTGCAGATCCTGACGGAAGACAGCGCGTACTTCGCGGACTCGGCGCTGATCGTCGAGGCGGACGGGCAGGTGATGGTGAACCTGAACGACTGCCACATCTCGGAGGCGCAGGCAAAGGCGATCGTCGCGCGACACCCGCACATTGCCGCGGTGTTCGCGCAGTTCTCAGGCGCGAACTGGTACCCGTTCGTGTACGACTTCCCGGAGGAGGTGCGCATCGAGGCGGCGCGGCACAAGGTGCAGAACAGCTTCCTGCGCTGGAAGGGCTACATGGACGCGCTGCGGCCGCAGTGGGCGATCCCGTTCGCGGGGCCGCCGGCGCTGCTCGACCCGTACACGCGCCGGTACATGGACGCGCCGGACAGCATCGTCCCGGGGCCGGACGTGCTGCAGTCGTGGCTGGCGGCGAACGAGCCATCGCTGTGCGACAGGACGCTGCCATTGCTGCCCGGCGACTGGATCGAGCTGCCGGAGGGGCGCGTCGTCCGCGACGAATCGATGCACGCGGACTTCTCGTGGCAGAAGCTCGGGGCGTACGTGGACCGCTACGCCGAGCGGATGGCGGAGACGGTGCAGGCGGAGGTGGCGTCGTTCCCCTGGCCGGCGGCGTCGCTGTACCCGCGCTTCGAGGCGTACTTCCGCGAGATGCTGGCGGCGGGTCCGCGGCTGGCGACGCGCGTGGATGCGCGGGTGTTGTTCGACATCGCGGGCGCGGGGGGCGGGCGGTGGATCGTCGACTTCCGCGCGCTCGAGGTGGAGGACGTGACGGGCGATGACCGGCCGTATGCGGCGCTGGCGGACTATGCCTTCCGACTCGAGTCGCGGTACCTGGTCCCGATCCTCGATGGACGCTATGGCTGGAGCGACGTGTACCTGTCGTTCCGCTTCCACGCGTGGAGGCCGGACGTCGCGAGCTACAACGAGCCGCTGATGACGTTCCTGCGCTTCTACAAGGTCGAGGATCTGCGCGTCCGCGAGGCGATGCTCGCGAAGCTGATGTCGGAGAAGGAACAGGGGTCGTTCACGCTCGAGACGCCGGAAGGGACGTACGAGGTGCAGCGCTTCTGCCCGCACACGGGGGAGAAGCTCGACGCGAACTGCTACGACCCGGCGCTCCGGGCGATCGTGTGTCCGCGGCACGGCTGGACGTTCGACGTGCCGGGCGGGGCATGCAGGAACGGGAATGCGACGCTGCGCGTGGAGGAGCGCGCGCCTGCGTCGGGCGCATAGCGGGCGAACGCAGCGATGTTGGATGTTAGAGGTTGGATGTTGGAGGGCGCTGCGCGGGGCGGCGGCTGACCACCGGACCACCGACTATTGACCAACCGACGCTACACGGGTAGGGGGAGGTCGATGGTGTGGCGGGCGAGTTCGGCGGTGATGCGGGCGGCGGAGGCGTCGTCGGGCTCGCAGAGCGGGAGCCGGTAGCCGCCGACGTTGAAGCCGACGTGGTTCATCGCGAACTTCAACGGGATGGGGTTCGTCAGGCAGAACAGCGCGTCGATCAGCGGCATCAGGCGGCGGTGCGTGCGCGCCGCCTCGTCGGTGCGGCCTTCGGCGAGCGCGCGGACCATCGACGCGACCTGACGTCCGACGAGGTGCGTGGCGACGCTGATCACGCCGTAGCCGCCGAGCGACATGACCGCGAACGTATCCTCGTCGTTTCCTGACCAGACGCGGTAGTCGGGCGCCTCTTCGATCAGCCGTGCAATCAGCGCGAGGTCGCCGCTCGCCTCCTTGACGCCGATGATGTTCGGGATGCGGGCGAGGCGGAGCTGCACCTCGGCGCCGATGTTGACGCCGGTGCGCCCGGGGATGTTGTAGGGGACGCAGGGGATGTCGAGCGCCTCCGCGATCGACGCGAAGTGGCGGTACAGGCCCTCCTGCGTCGGCTTGTTGTAGTAGGGGGCCGTGAGCAGGAGGGCGTCGACGCCGGCGCGCACGGCCTCGCGGCTCAGCTCGATGCTGTCGGCTGTGCAGTTGTCGCCGGAGCCGGCGATGACGCTGGCGCGGCCGCACAGCTCGTCCCTGATCTCGGACCAGAGGCGGATCTTCTCCCGCGCGGAGAGCGTGGGGGCTTCGCCGGTGGTGCCGGTGACGACGATGCCGTCGGAGCCGGAGTCGACGAGCGCGGACGCGAGGCGGCGCGCCTGGGCGTAGTCGACGGAGCCGTCGGCGGCGAAGGGCGTGGCCATGGCGGTGAGGACGCGGCCGAGCATAGAACCTAGAACCTAGAACCTAGAACCAAGAACCTGGAACCGATCGCACCCATCATACGAGTCCGCGGGCGACCATCTCTTCGGCGATCTGGATGGCGTTGAGGGCGGCGCCCTTGCGCAGGTTGTCGTTCGAGATCCACATCGCGACGCCGTTCGGGTTGGACATGTCTTCGCGGATGCGGCCGACGTAGACGGGGTCGTGGCCGGCGGCGGCGCGCGGCATCGGGTAGAGGTTCACGGCCGGGTCGTCCTGGACGACGACGCCGGGCGCCTCGCGCAGGACATCGCGCACGTCGGCGGCGCGCATGGGGCGCTCGAACTCGACGTGGACGGCGAGGCTGTGGCTGACGAAGACGGGCACGCGCACGCAGGTCGCCGAGAGCGGCAGCTCGGGCTCGTGCATGATCTTGCGCGTCTCCGCCATCATCTTCCACTCCTCCTTCGTGTAGCCGCTGTCGAGGAAGTTGTCGATGTGCGGCAGGAGGTTGAAGGCGATCTCGTGCGGGTAGGTGTGGGGGATGGCTTCGCGGCCGTCCGCCCAGGCGCGCGACTCTTCGTCGAGCTCTGCCATGGCGGCGGTGCCGGTGCCGGCAACGGACTGGTACGTGTCCGCGACGATGCGCCGGACCGGGTTGAGCCTGTGCAGCGGCCAGAGGCACATGACGAGCGGCGTCGTGGAGCAGTTGGGGATCGCGAGGATGCCCTTGTGCCAGTCGACGTCGTCCGGGTTGACCTCCGGGATGACGAGCGGGACGTCGGGCTCCTGACGCCAGACGCTGGAGTCGTCGATGACGATGGCGCCGGCATCGCGGGCGATCGGCGCGTACTCGCGGGAGGCGGCGCCGGACGCGGAGATGAAGACGAAGTCGGAGCCGGCGAAGGACTGCGGCGTCGTCACCTCGACCTGGATCTCACCTTCGCCGAAGGGGATGCGCTTGCCGGCGGAGCGTTCGGTGGCGAGGAGCTTGAGGCCCTTGAGGGGGAATGCGCGCTGCGCGGCGATCTTCAGGAACTCGTGCCCGACGATGCCGGTGGCGCCGACGACGGCGACGTTGTACTGCTTGCCCTGCTGGCCCATGGGAACGCCTCGAACCTCCGTGCTGTGGATGCGCGCAGTGTACTGGATCAAGGAGCGAGGTGAGAGGAGCGAGGAGCGAGAGGGCGGCGCTCGGCGCCACGTCGGGCGCGCGGCGCGATGTTGGCGGTTAGATGTTGGATGCCGGAGGAGGCGCTGCGCGCCGAACCGTCGCCGCGCCCCTGGCTCCTCGTTCTTGCTTCCTGACGCCTGCGCCTAGGGCGCTGTGAGGAGGCGCTCGACTTCGGCGATGAGGTGGTCGGGCTCGAAGGGCTTGGCGACGCAGCCCTCGGCGTGCAGCTCGGCCTTCGCGCGCTCGGCGCCGTAGGCCGAGAGGATGAGCACGGGCGTGGCGTCGCCGCGCGAGCGCAGCTCGCGAAAGCAGGTGCGGCCGTCCATCACCGGCATCTCGAGGTCGAGGACGATGACAGCGGGGTCGTGGCGACTGACGACATCGAGCGCCTCCCGGCCGTTGGTCGCGGTGATCACTTCGAAGCCGTCGCCCTGGAAGACGAGGCGGAGCATCCGCAGGATCGAGGCATCGTCATCGACGATGAGCACGCGCCGGGACGGCTGGCCGGACGTAGCGCGTGAGATTGCGTCGCTCGCGTTCACTGGGCGCGAGCCGGGCGCGGCGGTACGGTCGCCCGCGCCTTCGAGCGAGGGACGGGAAGGCATGAGGATCGCTCCCCTGGTATTCGTCGCGGCGTCGGACATCCACTCCTCCTGGCCTGCCTGCAACCCGTCCTCTGCCACCGCGGCTACTCTACGAAGAGGATCGGCAAGTTGCAACGGCATTCAAAGCAAGAACGGGCACCTGCGATGGTTCTGTAACGGCAATGCAACGCGGCTACCGCCTCGAATGCATGTTCGGGCATGGTCCGGCGGAGATGAGTGGTGGAGACGTGACATGGGGTCGGAGCCGCCGATCGTGCGCCGCCCGGCGGGTGCCCGGTGCGGATTTCGGAGGCGCGCGGCGCTTCGATTGCCCGAGTAGAAGCGCACCGATATGATCCTTTCGCAATAATACGCGCCACCGAACAGGAGGACGCTTGCTTCCGTCCCACGAGTTTCCGGGCAACTACGTCTACTTCGTATCGCTCGTGGTCTTTATCGCCTTCTTCATCTACTCGGCGGGGATGAAGATCGCGGTCTTCGCGACGGGGAAGGGCGACAACCGGTTCGACAAGATGATCGACCGGGTGGTCGAGATGGTGCCGTACCTGATCGGGAACGCGCGGGTGGCGCGCAAGCGGTACTGGTACAGCGGGCTGCTGCACACGATGATCTGGTGGGGCTTCCTGGTCCTGCAGATCCGCACGATCAACTTCCTGCTGAAGGGCTTCAGCCTCCACTGGTCGCTCGAGTACTGGGGCGCGGACGTCTACAACATCGCGGTCCGCGGGCCGATGGACCTCTTCGACATCCTGGTGATCGTCGGCTGCGTGATGGCGGCGTACCAGCGCGCTTTCTGGAAGCCGGCGCGGATGACGCTGAACCTCGACGGCTGGCTGATCATCGCGTTCATCTTCATCCTCATGGTGACGGACATCTTCGTGAACAGCTTCGAGCTGGCGACGTTCCATCAGTCCGGCGAGGAGTGGTCGTTCCTGGCGTTCGGGCTCTCGAAGCTGTGGAACGCGGTCGGGATGTCGCAGGGCGTGAAGGAAGGCTTCCTCAACTTCTTCTGGTACGCGCATCTCTACGACTTCCTCTTCTTCCTGTGCTTCCTGCCGTACTCGAAGCACTCGCACGTGCTCACGGTGCCGTTCAACATCTTCTTCCGGCGCATCGCGTCGACGGGGAAGCTGCAGCCGATCCGGGACTTCGAGACCGCGGAGACGTTCGGGGCCGGGACGATCCAGGACCTGAGCTGGAAGCAGATGCTCGACGCGTACACGTGCACGGAGTGCGGGCGCTGCGAGATCAACTGCCCGGCGTTCCTGACGGGCAAGGAGCTGTCGCCGAAGAAGGTGATGCACGACATGCGCCGCGCCATCGAGGCGCAGGTGCGGCAGGTGCAGTCGCCGTTGTTCGTATGGGACGCGCTGCGCCCGGGCAACGTCGCGCACGCGGACGCCGGCACGGCGACGGCCGGGGAAGTGCAGGACCTGACGCTGATCGATGCGGTGGGCTTCAACCCGGTGTGGGACTGCGTGACGTGCGGCGCCTGCCAGTACCAGTGCCCGGTGTTCATCGAGCACATCCCGGCGCTGCAGGACATGCGCCGCTTCCTGACGCTGAACGAGGCGAACATGCCGGAGACGGCGGCGCAGACGCTGCAGCAGATCGAGCAGCGCGGCCACCCGTGGCGCGGGACGCAGTTCACGCGCACGTCGTGGATGGAGGGGCTCGACGTGCCGGCGTTCGACGGTACGCAGGAGTACCTGTACTGGGTCGGCTGCTCGGGCGCGCTGGTGGACCGCAACATCCCGACGACGCGTGCGGTGGCGCGGCTGCTCAAGGAGGCCGGCATCAGCTACGGCTGCCTGGGCGACGAGGAGATGTGCAACGGCGACCCGGCGCGGCGGCTGGGGAACGAGTACCTGTACCAGACGCAGGCGCAGGCGCTGATCGAGGTGTTCAACGCGAAGGGCGTGAAGAAGATCATCACGAACTGCCCGCACTGCTTCAACACGATGACGAACGAGTACCCGGACTTCGACGGGCACTACGAGGTGATCCACCACAGCACGTTCCTCTCGCAGCTGCTGCGGGAGGGGGCGCTGCGGCCGAAGAACGAGATCCCGCTGGCGATCACGTACCACGACTCGTGCTACCTGGGACGACATAACGGCAACTACGACGGCCCGCGCGACATCGTCGACGCGCTGCCGGGTGCGGGGCGTGTGGAGATGCCGCGGAACCGGGAGAACAGCTTCTGCTGCGGCGCGGGCGGTTCGCACATGTGGGTCGAGGAGTCGAAGGGCAAGCGGATCAACGTCGCGCGCACGGAGGAGGCCTACGGGACGGGCGCGCAGGTGGTGGCGACGGCGTGCCCGTTCTGCATCCAGATGTTCCAGGACGGCATCCCGACGGTGGAGCCGGACGAAGAGAAGCGCATGAAGACGTTCGACGTGGCGGAGCTGCTGGAGCTGACGGTGATCGGCCGGCCCGAGGGCGGCACGCCGGCAAGCGCGGCGCTGGACGCGCCCGTGGAGGCGGCGCCGGCGCCGGAGTAGGGCTGGTTACTGGTACTGGTTACTGGGGGCGCCGGCGCGGGCGCCCTTTCGTTTTATGCGGTGCGCGCTACCTCACCCCCTGGCCCCCTCTCCAAATTTTGGAGAGGGGAACGCGGATGGCGGCATGCTCATGTTCGGTGGTGTGGTGGTACGCCGGGGAATGCGAATCGGGCGAGTTGTGTGACAGCCGCCGGAGTAGCGGCGTAGTTTTAGCTGCGCCGGGTGGGGGCGGCAACGGGCCGCTTCGCCAGCCGGGGTGCTGGTGTGCCAACGGGTGCGGCAAGAGCGCGCCCGCGTTGCGCGTCTTGCTCCGATCTGCGAACGGTGGAAGGGCGGCCCAGCGGCCGCCCTTCTTGCCGGCTATTCGGTTGTGTGCGCGCCGATTTAGCTGTGCTGGCCTTCGAGGACCGGCTTCGCCTCGACCTTGATGGTCTTGGGCTTCATCGACTCGGCCTTGGGCAGGTTGAGGTGCAGGACGCCGTGCTCGAAGCTGGCGTGCGCCTTGTCGGC
>DASUKS010000222.1:0-8465 GCA_036278595.1 Dehalococcoidia bacterium | reverse complement strand
CATCGAGCGCCTCTGCCCCGGCGCGCGGGCAGAGCCGTACGTGGTTGAGGTCGTCGGGGGTGAGGTGAGGGTCGCGCGAGTGAGTGAATAGTTCATAGTGGATAGTTGATAGTTCTTTGTCGGTGGCCGGTGGGGGTGCGGGGTGGCCCGAGGTTTCGGGCGTCGTGATGACGGGCGCAGCAAGCAGCGCCCTACACGGTGTTCGCGCGCGTCCGGCAGTTCGACCAGCAACCACGCCGACCCACGACGATGAACTATTCCACCATCAACTACTCACTCCCCTCATCCACCAGCCCTTCCGGCTCGTAGGCGAAGTCGATGATCTGCGCGCCGACCTCCGAGAGCGCGCGCCGGACGCTGGTCGCCGCGTCCGCGCTCGACGCGTAGAAGACGAGCGCGCCGCCGCCACCGGCGCCGCAGGCCTTCCCCGCCGTCGCGCCGGCCGCTAGCGCCCGTTCGAACAGGGCATCGACGGTGTCGTTGGTGACGCTCTCGTGCAGGCGCTTCTGCTGCACCCAGTTCTCGAACAGCACCTGCCGCACGCCGCCAAAGTCGCTCGCCACCAGCGCGTCGCGCATCGCGCGGCCGTACTGCTGCAGCGCGAGCAGGGCGCCGGTCACGTCGTCGTCGTGGCGCGCGTAGGCGGACCAGACGTCCTCGTGGATCTCCCCGGACAGGCGCTCGACGCCGCTGCCGACGAGCACGAGGCGGTCCATCAGCGCCTTCATCGCGGGCTCCGGGAGTTGCAGCGGTTCGATGCGAACGGGGAGCGCTGGTTCGCCGGTACGCGCTTCTTCGGCGCGGCGCTGGGCGAGCGTCGGGAACGTCATGAAGTTCAGGCCGCCGTAGCAGGCGACGTACTGGTCCTGCCGCCCGCCAACCACGCCCTCCACGCTCTCGGCCATGAACGCCGCCTCGGCGATGTCATCGAGGTCGGCGTCGGGGTCGCGCAGGGCGGCGGCCAGCACGTGCTCGCAGGCGGAGCTGCCGAGGCCGCCGGGACGGACGTCGTGCGCGTAGATGATCGCGCCGGCGTCATCGATCGACGCGTGGACGTAGCGGTTGATGGTGAAGTTGACGACGGCGCCGCCTTCGTGGTCGGCGAACGCGGGGACGTCCGTCCACCCGCCAGCGAGATCGATGCGCAGCGGTGCGCGTGCGGATCGCGTCATCGATCTGATTGTGGCAGACGCGGTGAGACGAAACCACAGATGACACAGATGGACACAGATAGCCATGCCGCGGGAGCGGCATCCTGGGTAATGAAAGTAGCAGGTGTGCCCGAGAGACCTAACCCCCGGCCCCTTCCCTAAAGGGAAGGGGAGCTGCAATCGGCGGATGTTCTCGTGAGCCGCGCGCTCACGTCCCGAAGCAATTTACAAGGCAGATCACACAGATAGCCATGCCGCGGGAGCGGCACCCTGGGCGATGAACATCGGATCGCGTGATGTCATCCTGAGCGCCAGCGAAGGATCTCTCCGTCCACGAGAGCCTCGCCGTTTGAAGCCATTTTACAAGGCAGATGTCTTCTTCTTGATCCGCGGATGGGCGCAGAGGGGTCAAATGAAAGCTTCGAGCGCTCGTCGTTGGTCGCGCCCGCGCACCATGAGACACAACACTAGGCGCGTGCTTGCCGCACCCGGCTCGCGGGCAAACGGGCGCGTCACCGCCAGACGCTGCCTCCGACGACCAACGCCTGACCACGAACCGCCTACTGCACCACGAGGAAGCCCGTCATCGTCGTCGGGTGGACGTCGCAGTGGAAGAAGTAGCGGCCCGGCTTCGACGGCGCCGTGAACGTGATCGTGTCTTTCTGGTTCGGGCCGGTGATGATCTCCGTCTGCGCGAGGCTGCGCGAGTTGGCGTCGCCGCCGTTGAACAGATGCCAGTCGTGCGCGAGGTCGCTGTCGTTCGTGTAGGTGAGCGTCACCTTCGCTCCGGCCGGCGCCGTCAGCTCCTTCTTGTCGAACTTCTCATCGTCCGGCGACGCGATCGCGAGCGTCGTCGCGCCGCCCGCTGCCGGCGTGGTACCTGCGGGCGAAGCGGCGGCCGATGCCGATGCCGCCGGCGTGTTTGCGGCCGGGGAGGTCGCAACCGATGCGGGCGTGGTCGCCGCGGCGCCGACTCCGGCGGTCGGGGTCGAGCTGCCGCCACCGCCGCCGCAGGCGCTCAACAACGCGAGCGCGCAGGCCGCGAATCCCAGGACGAGAAACCGTGGCATCAGATCTCCTCTCGCAACTTCCCAACCATGAGTTGGCGTCTCATCGACCGTAACGGTCGTGTAGGTGGCGCCGAATAGCCCGAAACGACACGGCAACGCGCGGGTCGCGATGCGATCGACCATAGCGAATGCGCGCGCCGAGCGGCAGCCGCCACACGCCTGCGCGCCCGACTTCCGGTCCGTGTGCGCGACACGGTGCGGCGCCCGGCCGACGACATTCCTCGGCGCTCGATATGCGCAGATCGACCGGCTCATCGCGCAGGTTTTCGCGCCCGGTTCACGGTTCTGCAACTGTTCGGGCGGCCCCGTTTACGGGACGGCATCCCGCGCCCGTGCTACGCTCGTCGCCGCTTCCAGTCTGACGAAACGCTGTAGTTCAAGGAGGAACAGTCGCATGAGATGGATGCGCCTTGTGGCGCTCTCTGTCGTGGGCGCGCTTGTACTGGTCGTGGCGGCCGTCAGCGGCCCGTCCGTGATCGCGAACGCCGCTTCCGGGTTCACGTGCGAGGGCGGCTCGGTGCCCGCGGGCACCTACAGCTCGCTAACCGTCGCCGGCGTATGCACCGTCGATGCCGGTAACGTGACCGTGCAGCACAACGTGACGGTAGAGCAGAACGCGGCGCTACTCGCGCTGTTTGCCGGCTCGAACCTCACCGTCGGTGGCAACGTGCTCGTGCAGCAGAACGCCGCCGCCGGCCTGGGCTGCGGCCCGCCCGATGGCCAGTGCTTCAATGACAGCGGCGAGACGCCGACGCTGAGCAACGACGTTTCCATCAACGGCAACGTCATCGGCAGCGGTGCACTGGCCGTGATCATCCACAACATCAACGTTGGCCGGAATATCGTGCTGTCGGGCGGCGGCGGAGGCGTGAACTGCGACCCGGTCGACCTCCTGCAGGGCCCGGCGTTCAGCGATATCGAGAACACGAACGTCGGCGGCAACGTCGTCGTGTCGGGACTGCAGTCGTGTTGGCTCGGGTTCATCCGGAGCAACGTCTCCGGCAACGCGATCTTCACTAACAACACGCTCGCGGACCCTGACGCGAACGAGTTCGTGACGAACACGATCGGCCGCAACCTGATCTGCCAGGGCAACAGCCCGGCGCCGCAGTTCGGCGACTCGGGCGGCGACCCTGACATCGTCGGCGGGAAGGCGATCGGGCAGTGCACGAACCTGCTCCTGCCGAACCCGAACCCCGGCGGCGGCGAGGGCTAAGCAGCAGGCACTCGCGGGGGCGGCGCGCGGCGACCCGGCGCGCCGCCCCCTGCCCGGCAACCGGGACGCGGAGAGCGGTATGCAGACAGGCGCAGGGGCGCGTTCACGGGGGCAGGCGCGCGTCCGCATCCGCTAGACTGGGGCCAATGTCGCAAGAGAACGCACGGTACCGGATTACCGGCGGCAATCGGCTGCACGGAAGCGTGCACGTGAGCGGCTCCAAGAACGGGTCCGACTACGCGATCGCAGCGGCGATCCTCACCGCCGAAGACGTCATCCTCCACAACGTCCCCGACATCGGCGACGTGCGCCAGATGGAGGAGATCCTCGCCTACCTCGGCGCCACGGTCGAGCACCTCGGGCGCGGGACGCTGCGCATCAACGCCGCGAACGTCCGCGCGACGGAGGTGCCGCTCCGGCTCGCGGCCACCCTGCGCGCCAGCTTCCTCGTGATGGGGCCGCTGCTCGCGCGCTTCGGGCGCGCCGGCTGCCCGCCGCCTGGCGGCGACGCGATCGGCATCCGCCCGCTCGATGTGCACCTCGCCGGGTTCCGGATGCTCGGCGCGAAGGTGGAGCAGAACGGCGACGCCTTCGACGTGCGGCAGGAGGGTCCCCTGCGCGGCGGCCGCGTCCTGCTCGACTACCCGAGCGTCATGGGCACGCTGAACGTCATGCTCGCCGCCACGCTCGCCGAGGGCGCGACGACGATCATCAACGCCGCGAGCGAGCCCGAGATCCAGAGCCTCGCGCAGATGCTGACCGCGATGGGCGCGACGATCACCGGCGCCGGCTCGAACGTGCTGCGGATCGAAGGGGCGGCCCAGCTCCACGGTGTCGAGCACACCATCATCCCCGACCGGCTCGAGGCCGGCACCTTCGCGCTCGCCGCGGCGATCACCGGCGGCGACGTCGTGCTCGAGAACGCGGTCCCGGAGCACCTCGACGCGCTGCTCTGGAAGATGCAGGAGGCGGGCGCGTCCGCGCGCACCACCGATGCCGGTCTGCACGTCGTCGCTGGCGAGCGGTACACGGCCGTCAGCGCGCAGGCGCTGCCGTACCCGGGGCTGGCTTCCGACCTCCAGCCGCAGCTCGCGGCGTTCCTCACGCAGGCCGGGGGCACGAGCACGATCCACGAGCGGGTGTTCGACAACCGCCTGCTCTACATCAGCGAGCTGCGCAAGATGGGCGCGAACGTGATGGCGACCGGCACGACGGCCATCATCACCGGGCCCTCGAAGCTGCACGCGGCCGAGGTGAACGCGTTGGACGTGCGGGCGGGCAGCGCCTGCGTGCTCGCGGCGCTCGTCGCCGAAGGCGCCACCGAGATCCGCGATGTCTACCACATGGACCGTGCGCACGAAGACCTGCATGGTAAACTGCGCGCGCTCGGCGCCTCCATCGAACGCGCCTAGCGCATCATCCCGCCACTAGCTGTTGACATTGGCCCTGCAGGCGTGCGCCGATCGCGTATGATCGGCGTCCGGCGCTGTGTTCCATGGAAGGGGAGGAGGAGGCATGCTGCCCAAGCGCATCGGAGTTGACCTCGGGACCGCGAACTGCCTGGTTTACGTCAAGGGCCGCGGCATCGTCATCAACGAGCCATCGGTCGTCGCGCTCGCCAACCGCGACAACACGGTCGTCGCCGTCGGGCGCGAGGCGCTCGACATGATGGGCCGCGTGCCGTCCTCGATCAGCGTCATCCGGCCGATGCGGGACGGCGTCATCGCCGACTACCTGATCACCGAAGCGATGCTCCGCTACTTCATCCAGAAGGTCATCGGCCGCCTCAATCTGGTGAAGCCCGAAGTGATGATCTGCATCCCCGCCGGCGTCACCAGCGTCGAGCAGCGCGCGGTCCGCGACGCGGCGGAGCAGGCCGGCGGGCGCCGGCCGGTGCACCTGGTGCCGGAGCCGCTCGCGGCGGCGATCGGCGCCCGCATCCCCGTGAACTCGCCGAGCGGAAACATGGTCGTCGACATCGGCGGCGGCCGCACGGAAGCCGCCGTCATCTCGATGTACGGGATCGTCGTCAGTGAGAGTGTGCGCGTCGCCGGCGACCGCATCGACGATGCCATCGTCGCGTACGTGAAGCGCCGCTACAACCTGCTCATCGGCGACCGCACGGCAGAGGAGATGAAGATCAACATCGGCGCGGCCGTGCCGCTCGAGCAGGAGCTAAAGATGGACGTGCGCGGGCGCGACCAGATCACCGGCCTGCCGAAGACGATCACCGTCTCCACGAGCGACGTCACGGCGGCGATCCAGGACTCGCTTGCGACGATCGTGTCCGTCGTGCGCACCGTGCTGGAGCGGACGCCACCGGAGCTCGCGTCGGACGTCATCGACCGCGGCATTGTGCTGACAGGCGGGACGGCGCTGCTACGCCACCTGGACATCCTGCTGACGCAGGAGACGGGCATCCCCTGCCAGATCGCCGAAAACCCGGTGGACTGCGTCGCCATCGGCGCCGGCGTTGCGCTCGAGTACCTCGACGTGATCAAGCGCAGCCTGCCGACGGAGGAAGAGACGCTCGTCGCCAGCTACTAAACGCGTCGCGCGGCCCGACCTGGGCGCCCTCTCTTTGAGGAACAGGGGAGCATCTGGCGCGCGGGTGGCACGCCCTGCTTCCGGCTTCCTTCTTCTGAGCGCCCTCCTTTTAGGGCGTTCCCCTAGGACAAACTCCTCATTCGCTTGTACCCCTCGGGTGCCGATGCTTGCGCGTGAAGCCTGTTGAAGCGTTGAGCAAGCTGGCCACGGTTGCGGGCGCGCATGAGCCGCTGGACGAGGCCGTATGTCTCGCGATGGCGATCGTGCGCGACTCCCTCGCCGCAGACGACGCCTGCCTGATCGACGCCACGCGCGGCTCCTTCGAGCGCTACGGCGCCGCCGGTTGTGAGCATCTCACCGAGAACACGATCTGGGCTGTCCAGCGCGAACTCGTCGCATCCGGCGAACCGCGCGCCTTCAGGGCCGATGACGGCATGGCGCGTTCCTTCCGGCCGCTCGCATCGCGCGCCCGCTGCGACCATGCGGCGGCGCTGCTGCCGATGGCGCAGGCGCCCGCGCACATGCTGCTCCTGCGCGGTAACTGGAGCCGCGGCTTCGGGCACGCGCGCGCAGACGTGCTGACCGCGCTGCTTCCTTCGCTGGCACGCCTGGCGGAGCGCCGGAAGGCCTTCGCGGACGCGGTCGCCGATCGCGCGCTCCTCAGCTCCATGCACGCGATCTCGATAGCAGACGGCATCGAGGCCACACTGCAGCGCGGTGCGCGCATGATCGCGACGCTCGCGGCCGTCGACTACGTGACGCTGAGCATCGTCGACCCGCAGGGCAGGCCGACGCACGGGGTAACCAACATCACGGTACCGGCGCGGTTCGAGCGGCCGGATAGCGAGGCGCCACAGACGCTGGCGTTCAACCGCTGGGTCGTGGGGAAGCGCCGGAGCATGGTGTTCGAGGACGCGCAGCACGACGAGCGCCTTTCGCCGGAGCTGCGCCGTCACCTCGGCATGCTGCAGGTCCACTCGATCGCCGTGCTGCCGCTCGCCGCCGGCGAGCGCGGCGTCGGCATGCTCACCGCGAGCTCCGCGCGACCGCGCCGGTTCGATGGTGACGAGCTCGCGATGCTTGAAGCGCTCGGCCGCTACGTCGGCACGGTGGCGAGCGGCGCCATGGCGACCGATGAGCTCGTCCGCACCGAAGAACGTCTGCGGGTCGTGGCGCTCAACGCGCCCATCGTGCTGTTCTCGATTGACCGCGACGGGCGCTTCACGCTCTCCGAAGGACGCGGGCTCGAGGCGCTCGGGCTGCGGCCGGGCGAGGTCGTCGGCCGCTCGGTCTTCGACGTGTACGCGTCCGACCCCGACGTGATCCAGAACGTCAGCCGCGCGCTCGCCGGCGAGACGCTGACCAGCACGACGCGTGTCGGCGACATGACGTTCGACACCCACTACGCGCCGATCATCGATGCCGGCGGCGAGGTCAACGGTATCGTCGGCGTCGCCACCGACGTCACGCAGCGGACGCGCGCGCTCGATCAGCTCGCGGAGCAGGCGCGCCGCGACGCGCTCACGGGCGTGCTCAACCATGCCGCCATCACGCGCCTCGTCGATGAGCGCATCCGGTCCGGCGAGCCGTTCGCCGTCGCGATGCTCGATGTCGACGGCATGAAGGTCGTGAACGATACCTACGGCCACCTCTCGGGCGATGCGCTCCTGCGCGCCGTCGCCGACGCACTCGCATCGGGCGAAGGCATCGCCGGCCGCTACGGCGGCGACGAGTTCCTCGTCGTACTGCCCGACACGGACCGCGCATCGGCCGAGGCGTATGCGGCGAAGATGGCCAACGACATTCACGAGACGAAGCTGATCGATGCGGAGACCGGCGCGACGATCCGGCCGCCGGTGAGCATCGGCGTCGCCGTCTTCCCGGACGAAGCCAGCGCGCTCGTCGACCTGATCAGGGTCTCGGATGGTGCGATGTACGCCGCGAAGTCCCGTCGCGCGCACGAGCTCGGGCTCGCAGCGCGGCGCCTCGACGAGCGCGTGGCGGCGATGATCGGCGACCTCGTGCCGTTGCTCACGTCACCTGGCTCGCTCGACCAGAAGCTCAAGCTCGTCGCCGGACGGCTCTCGGCCGGCACCGGCTACGACGCCGTGGACTGCCAGGTCTTCCACGGCGGCGATCACTCGCAGAGCGCGCTCGAAGACGGCACCACCGGCGAGCTCACCGAGAGGTGGCAGGCCGAGCAGGCGGCGTCGGCGGGCAGGCCGTCCGAGGACGGCATCAACGGCATCCTCGAGCGCACGCGCAGGCCGCTGGTGCTCGAAGAGCTAGCGAGCGACGAGCGGCTGACGGAAACGCAGCGCCAAGTGCTGAAGGCCGCCGGGCTGCAGTCCGCCGTCGTCGCGCCGATGCTGTGGAACAACGAGCTGATCGGCACCCTCGCGGTGGCGCGCCGCGCGCGGGCCGCGTTCGATGCGCGCGATGCGCAGTTCCTCGCGGCGGTCGCGAACCAGGTGACGGCGA
>DASUKS010000221.1:0-7885 GCA_036278595.1 Dehalococcoidia bacterium | reverse complement strand
AGGCCGCCGGTGTCCGTGAGCATGACGAGGGCATCGGCATCGATGAGGTTGGCGACGAGCGCGGACAGGTTGTCGTTATCGCCGATCTTCGCGCCGACGAGCTCGTCGATGGCGACGGCATCGTTCTCGTTGACGACCGGCGCTGCGCGGATCTCGAGCAGGCCGAGCAGGGTGTTGCGGGCGTTGAGGTAGCCGGTACGGTCGTGGAGGTCGCGCTTGCTGACGAGCGTCTGCGCGGCGACGTGGCCGCGCGCGGTAAAGAGCGCGTCGTAGGCCTGCATGAGCCGCACCTGGCCGACGGCGGCGAGCACCTGGCGGTAGCGGGCATCGCGCTCATGGCTGTGGTCGGCGAGGCGCTCGCGGCCCGCGGCGATGGCGCCGGAGGTGACGAGCACGACCTCGCGCCCCTCGTCGATCAGGCGCACGACCTGCTCGACGACAGACGCCATGACGCCGGCATCGAGGTGGTCGGTGCCCGCGAAGAGCAGGTTCGTGCCGACCTTGGCGACGATGCGGTGGTAGCCGGGAAGAGCGCCGTTACGCCGGGCAGGCATCGATCCCCTCGCAGATTCGCCGCGATTATATCGATGCCGAGGCGAGAGAGGCGCAGGATTGTTTCACGTGAAACATTCGTTCGCCGGTCGCTTCCGCAGCCGGACGCGAAGCGCCGGCCTTCTCGCGCGCCGGCGATGTTTCACGTGAATCATTGGCCGCCGATGCGGCCTGCAGCTACTGCTCCTCGATCTCGATCGTGTTGATCTTCGTGCCGGCGGGTGCGTTCGGGGTGCGCGATGGGTCGCGCGGCGTGATCTTGTCGAGCACGTCGCGGCCTTCGACGACCTGGCCGAAGACGGTGTAGCCGCCATCGAGGTTCGGCTGCGGCGCGTAGTCGATGAAGAACTGGCTGCCGGCCGAGTTCGGGGCGGCGGTCTTCGCCATGCCGACGGTGCCATCGAGGAACTTCCGGGCGTTGACCTCGTCCTTGATGGTGTAGCCGGGGCCGCCGCCGCCGGTGCCGGTCGGGTCGCCGGCCTGCGCGACGAAGCCGGGGATGACGCGGTGGAAGGTGATGCCGTCGTAGTAGTGCTGGCGGGCGAGGAAGACGAAGCTGTTGACCGTCTCCGGCGCGTCCTTCGGGTAAAGCTCGATCTTGATGTCGCCGATGTCCATCTTGATGGTGGCGAAGTACTTCTTGTTGACGTCGATCGTCATCGGCGGCGGTGCGTCGTAGTGCTTGCTCGTGGTGCCTCCGGTCGTCGTAGAACTTGCCTTGCCGCTTCCGCCGCCGCAGCCCGCGATCAACAGCGCGACCGCCGACGCGGCGCATAGCGTCGCGATGTAGCGCCGCATGCCCGTCCCTTCCCCAACTGCGCTTCTGGCCCGAGAACGATAGCAAAGTTACGATCGGTGCGCCGCGCGTGCAGGCGAGCAACGCGCGGCGCCAGCTCGAGATTGGAGATGAAAGATGGAGCTTCGTAATCTGGGGAATTCGGGCCTGCAGCTGCCGGTGGTTGGCCTCGGCACGAACAACTTCGGCGGGCGGATCGACAAGCAGCAGAGCGCGGCCGTCGTGGCGAAGGCGCTCGAGTTGGGGGTCAACTTCTTCGACACGGCGGACGTGTACGGCAACCGGGGCGGCTCGGAGGAGGCGCTCGGCGGGGCGCTGAAGGGCCACCGGCACGAGGCGATCATCGGGACGAAGTTCGCCTCGCCGATGGGCGAAGGGCCGTACGTGAACGGCGCTTCGCGGCGGTACATCATGCACGCGGTCGACGCGAGCCTGCGACGGCTGGGGACGGACTACATCGACCTGTACCAGGTGCATTTCCCGGACCAGCGGACGCCGATCGAGGAGACGCTGCGGGCGCTGGACGACGTCGTTCGGGCGGGCAAGGTGCGGTACATCGGCTGCTCGAACTTCGCGGGCTGGCAGATCGCGGACGCGGCGTGGACGGCGCGGACGGACCGGCTGACGCCGTTCGTGTCGGCGCAGAACCAGTACAGCCTGCTCGAGCGGCGGCCGGAGCGGGAGGTGCTGCCGGCGTGCAAGCGGTTCGGGCTGGGGCTGCTGCCGTTCTTCCCGCTGGCGAGCGGCTTCCTCACGGGCAAGTATCGCCCGGGCGAGCCGCTGCCGGAGGGGACGCGCCTCGCGAACGCGGGGCCGATGGCGAACCGGGTGCTGACGGAGGAGAACTTCGGCGTGCTCGGGAAGCTGGAGTCGTTCGCGCAGCAGCGCGGCAAGACGATCCTGGACCTGGCGATGGGCTGGCTCGCATCGAACGAGCAGGTGACGAGCATTATCGCCGGCGCGACGCGGCCGGAGCAGGTGGAGCAGAACGTGCGGTCGAGCGAGTGGCGGTTGACGAAGGAAGAGATGGCGGAAGTGGGGGCGATGACGCGCGCGTGAGGCGCTGCGGGCGACCTAACCCCCGGCCCCTTCCCTAAAGGGAAGGGGAACAGATGCCGCCGAGCGCGCTGGGCCGGTTTCATTGCGCTGCGCGGCACGGCAAGTCGATCGAACTCAGGATAACAGGCTGCGACCTGCGACGTGCGAGTGCGTTTGCCGGGGTTCTGGGGTGCCTGATAGGATGCAAGGCCGCGAGCGTGGGGCCGTAGCTCAATTGGGAGAGCGCGACACTGGCAGTGTCGAGGTCAGGGGTTCGAGCCCCCTCGGCTCCACCAACAATGCAACAAACGGCGCCGGGATCGGCGCCGTTTTCGTTATGCGGCGCCCGCCCCGCACGACCGCGTCGACGCGAGCCGGCGAGGTCGTCAGCGCGCCGAGCAGCGGACCCGGGCATCTGAACCGAGGACAAGGACGAGCATGACTGCGACGAGTGAACACGAGCGGTACTTCGATGCGAACCGGGCGCGGTGGGATGAGTCGGTGCCGATCCACGTCGCGTCGAAGGGGTACGACCTCGAGGGGTTCCTGCGGGGTGAGAAGTCGCTGTGCCCGGTCGAGGTCGAGGAGGTGGGCGACGTCGCGGGCAAGACGCTGCTGCACCTGCAGTGTCACTTCGGGATGGACACGCTGAACTGGGCGCGGCTCGGGGCGCGCGTGACGGGGCTGGACTTCTCCGGTCCAGCGGTCGAGCAGGCGCGGGAGCTGGCGGGACGCATCGGCATCGGCGACGCGACGTTCGTGCAGTCGAACGTGTACGACGCACGGGCGGCGGTGAGCGGGCAGTTCGACGTCGTGTATACGGCGGTGGGGGCGCTGTGCTGGCTGCCGGACATCCGCGGCTGGGCGCGGGTTGCGGCTTCGTTCGTGAAGCCGGGCGGCTTCCTGTACGTGTATGACGGGCACCCGGTGCTGCTGGCGCTCTCCGAGAAGCCGGAGGACTCGGCGCTCGTACTGCGCTATCCGTACTTCGAGACGAGGGAGCCGAACGAATTTGACGGCGAGTACACGTACGTCGACGGGCCGCCGCTGAAGAACACGCACGACTTCGAGTGGAACCACGGGCTGGGCGAGATCGTGACGGCGATCATCGACGCCGGCCTGCGGCCGGAGTTCGTGCACGAGCACCGGGATGTGCCGTGGCAGGCGCTGCCGTGGATGACGGCGAGCGATGAGACGCCGCCCGGGAGCGCGTACGCGCGGCGGCAGGTGTGGCGGCTACCGCCGGAGCAGCGGGACCTGGCGCCGCTGATGTTCTCGATCAAGGCCGTGCGCGACTGATGCCGGCGCATCGTTTCGCGAGCCGTTGATTGCTCGTCAGATCCTCCCTATCATCGTGCACTCACGGTGTAGAGAAGGGGGATCGATGGCACGAATCTGCATCCTCGGCGGCGGGATCTGCGGGCTGGGCACGGCGCTGCTGCTCGCGCGGGACGGGCACGACGTGACAGTGGTCGAGCGTGACGCCGGCGATGTGCCGGGGACGATCGACGAGGCGTGGAGCGCGTGGGAGCGGAAGGGCGTCGCGCAGTTTCGGCAGGCGCACACGCTTCACCCGCGCGTACGGCACATCCTCGAGGCGGAGCTGCCGGATGTGCTGGCGTCGCTCGGCGAGGCGGGCGGGCTACGCACGGACACAATGTCGCGGTTGCCGCCGATGGTCAACGACGCATCGCCGCGCGATGGCGACGAGCGCTTCCGGGGGATGACGGCGCGCAGGGCGACGGTCGAGGCCGTGTTCGCGCAGGCGGCGCGAAACGAGCCACGCATCGAAGTGATGCGCGGCGAACGCGTGCTGGGGCTCGCGACGGGCGCGGATGTGGTGAAGGGCGTGCCGCACGTCGTCGGGGTGGAGACGGAGACGCGCGGGACGGTGCGCGCGGACCTCGTGATCGACGCGACGGGGCGGCAGTCGAAGCTGCCGGACTGGATCGAAGCGGCGGGCGGACGTCGGCCGCAGGAAGAGATCGAGGCGTACCAGTTCGCGTACTACACGCGCTTCTTCGCGTCGCGCGACGGCAAGCTCCCGCAGGCGATCGCGCCGCCGCTTACCGAGTTCGCGACGCATTCGATCCTGTCGCTGCCGGCGGACAACGGGCACTGGTCGTTGACGGTGTACGCGGCCAACGCGGACCAGCAGGCGAAACAGCTGCGGGACGCGGAGAAGTGGACGCGGGTGCTCGAAGCGCATCCGCTGCACAAGCACTGGCTCGATGGTGAGGCGATCACCGACGTGCTGCCGATCGCGGGGGCGATGGACCGGCAGCGCCGATTCGTCGTCGACGGCGCGCCGGTGGCCACCGGGCTGCTCGCGGTGGCCGACGCCTGGGCGAGCACGAACCCGTCGGGCGGCCGCGGCATCTCGATCGGGCTGATGCACGCCCTGAAGGTGCGGGACGTGGTGCGCGAGCACATCGAGGCGCCGGAGCGGCTGGCGCTGGCGTTCGACGAGGTCACGGAGCGGGAGGTCGCACCGTACGTCCGCCACCAGGTGATGGCGGACCGCGCGCGCATCGAGGCGATGGACGCGGCGCGCGAGGGGCGGGAGCCGGGCGGCGCCGCGTGGGAGGCGGCAGCACGCTGGCGGATGCTGTCGACGGCGGGGCCGTACGACGCGGATGCCTTCCGTGCGTTCATGGACGTGGCGATGTGCCTGGCGCTGCTCGACGAGGTGTACGAGCGCCCGGGGCTCGCGGAGCAGGTCGCGGCGATCGCGCAGGAGAAGCCGCCGCTGGCGCTGCCGTGCCCGACCCGGGAAGAGCTGTACGCGCTGCTCGCCTGATCGCTGCGCGCGACGGTCAGCGCCGGCGGGTGCGGAGCAGGAAGAGCGCGCCGATGATCGCCACGCCGCCGAGCACGGCGAAGAGGGACGCAAGCTCGACGCGGCCGCGCTGGCCGGAGCCCTGCTGCGTATGCAGCCCGCTGTCCGCGGGCAGCAGCGCGACGCCGCCGACGCTCGGCGCGGCGGTTGCGGTCGGCACGAGGGTCGAGATCGGCGATGCGTTGGGCGTCGGCGTGCTGCTGAAGGTCATGCTCACCGCGCCGGCGGTGCCGTAGAAGCCGTCGCCGTTGATGTACGGGGCTTCGGCGGTGATGTGGTAGTGGTAGATGCCGTCCGGGTAGTCGGCCGTCGGCCCGAAGTGTCCGTGGTACTGGTCGAGGTCGGCATCGGTGAGGATCTTGCCGTCCTCTTCGGGACCGTAGACGGGGAAGCCATCGAGCAGGTAGCCAAGCAGCGTGTCTTCGCCGTTCGCGGCGGTGAGGGCATAGGGCTCGACGTGGTAGTGGTACATGTCGCTCTGCTGCGGGTGGCCGTCGTACTGGTCGAAGCTGTTGATCTCGGTCGTGAGGGGCTGACCGGGGCCGGCGTACTGGTTGAAGAACGGGACGCCGTTAATGGCGACGCCGATTGGCCCGAGCGGCGTCGGCTGGTGCGTCACGGCCTCCTGCGGGTCGAGCGGGATGCGGAACTCGAGCGTCTGCTCGGCGATGTGATTCGGGTTCTGCTGCCAGTTCGGGTTCGTGCCGTTGTAGGCCTCGTACCGCGGGTCGTTCATCGGGAAGTAGGGGCTGGGGTGGTTCGGAACGGCATCGGCCTGGATCACGACATCGTTGCCATCGACCCAGACGCGCACGGCCGAGGTGAAGTGCGAGAAGCCGCCGGGGAGCGTCTGCGCATGGGCGGGCCAGAGCGCCATGCTGAGGTAGAAGGCGCCGGCGGCGCCGGCGAGCAGCAGGCAGACCGCGAGCTTGCGCATGTACCGACCTCTCGCGCTCAGGGCGCGCGCATGTGCACGGGGACGGCTTCGGAGATGAAGTCGAGGAGGGCGCGCGTCACCTCTTCGGGCCGCTCATCGAAGAGCAGGTGGCCGGCGCGCTCGATGACGACGAGGCGGGCGTGGGGGATCTGGGCGCGAATCTCGTGCGCGACCTTCAGCGGCACGACGCGGTCGTGCGCGCCCCAGAGGAGCATGACGGGGGCGCGGATCTGCGAAACATCGACGGGGTGGTCGTGGGCGCGGTCGCGCATCATCTTCAGCAGGCCATCCATCGAGCCGCGGATGCGCGCGGGGCGCAGGTACTCCTCGCGCACGTCGGGCGTGAGCGACGCGCTGTCGTAGACGGACGTGCTGAGCAGGCGCGACGCCGCGACGCCGGCGAGCACCGGCAGGACGGGCCGCAGGAGCGCACTCGGCGCGCGGAATCGCGGGATGTGGTGCGCGAGGTTGATCGACGAGGCGAGCACGAGCGCATCGACGAGCTGGGGGTACGCGCAGGCGAAGCGCTGGACGACGCCGCCGCCCATCGAGTGGCCGACGACGGTGGCGTGCTCGATGCCGAGCCGGTCGAGGAGCGCGGCGAGCATGTCGGCCTGGTCGCTCATCGACAGGCCGGTTGTGGCGCTGCGTTCGCTGTAGCCGAAGCCCTTGAGGTCCACGGCGATGACGCGGTGCGCGGCGGAGAGCGGCGGGAGCTGGTAGCGGAACTGGTAGGTGCTGCCACCGAAGCCGTGCACGAGGAGGATCGCCGGGCCGGCGCCGGCATCGACGTAGTGGACGCGATAGCCGCCGATCGCGATGACCTCGCCCGGCTTCGCGACGGACTCCCAGTCGAGGTCTTCGCGCAGGCCGAGGCGGCGCGCGGCGACGGCGGCGAGGCCGGCCGCGAGTGTCCCGCCGATGAGCGTGCGCTTGAGCATGCGGCGATCGTAGCTCGCCGGACGCGGATCGATCGAGCGCCGGGCGGGTGTGCGGGGAGGACGGACGGCGGGAGGGGTTTATCGTCAAGCTCGGGCGGTGGGGTTCGTTGCAAATGTAAAATATCCGCTGCTATACTTCGGCACTTTCGGGCAGGCCCGCGTGCACGCGGATCGTGGTGGGGGAGGGGCAAGCATGGACGTTCCGGCGTTCCCAAGGTGCAAGAAGTGCAACGACGGGGACCTGGTGCCGCTGTCGGATTTCGGGAGCCAGGGAGCGGCGATCCACTTCAAGGCGTGGGCGTGCACGAACCCGACGTGCGGTTTCAACATCAAGATCCGCAACGGGGACCTGTACATCGACGAGCCGATCGCGAGCGGCGCGCTGCATTCGCCGCGGGTGCGGTAGCGAGCGCACGGCGGCCGGTCGCGTCTCGTGCGGCTGATCGGGCGTTCGAGGCGACCATAGAAGATCGAGGATGGAGATGGACCGCCCCTGGACGGGCTCTGTCTTCCGCCGTACGCGCTTGCGCCGGTTGGCGGGGCCCATCGCGAACCAACGGCGCTGACGGGCTCGCGAGCGCCGTAGGTCGGTCGGCGCTTCGCCGTCATCGATCGGCGTGCTCACGAAGAGATTCTTCGCTGCGCTCAGAATGACAGACCGACTCAGTTCACCATGACAGTCCGGCGCGCCCGGTCGCTTTTTCGCACCGGACGCCGTCGATATGATTTCTCCACTACCTGATTGACGGCCTGACGACCTTCGTCCGTCCCCATCGAGTTTG
>DASUKS010000220.1:0-2956 GCA_036278595.1 Dehalococcoidia bacterium | reverse complement strand
TTGCATCCTGCGCTTGACGGCCTCCCCTGCCGAGTATTACTGTGAGAATTGTCGAAGGAGGGCCGAACCCTTGGACACGTTCTCCGCAGCCCGGCAGCCCACATAGGTCGTAACACCGTGCAACCCGCGCACGGTGTTTTTTGATATCTGAGGGAAAGGAAACGCCGCCCCATGAACTCAGGACTCATCGGCAAGGTCGACAAGGCGAAGCGCTACGCCCAGGAGCGGACCCGCATGCACGTGAGCCGCCTCCAGGTCGATTTCGAAGGTGAGAACGACTCGCACGAGGTGTCGCTCGACGACGGTCGCTGGCGATGCAGCTGCGACTTCTTCGAGGGCTGGGGCGCGTGCGCGCACACCATGGCGCTCGAGCGCGTGCTCGACGGCATGATCCCCGCATCCGCCCTCACCCCGACGCTCGCCCACGCGAGCTGACACCGCAACAGCGCGACGAAGCACCGAGAGGCCGGGCTCACCCCCGGCCTCTTCGTTCGGCCGAGCAGCTCCTACCGCCCATCATCGCATCGTGACTCATGTCGCGCTTCGCGTCCGCGACACGCAGGCCGCCCTCCGGCACCCGCCGCTGCTGTCTGTTGTCTGATGTCGCCTCTTGACGGCGCGCACCCGCACACTCCACGATCCCCTCGCAACACGCAGTCGTGCATCGGAGGCCCGCGTGACCTACTCCATCGTCGCCCGCGATCCCGCGACCAGCGAGATCGGCGTCGCCGTGCAGTCGCACTACTTCTCCGTCGGCTCCGTCGTGCCGTGGGCCGAAGCCGGCGTCGGTGGCGTCGCGACGCAGGCATCCGCTGAAATCTCGTACGGCCCGAAGGGGCTCGACCGCATGCGCGCCGGCGAATCAGCCGAGGCGGCGCTCCGTGCGCTTGTCGCCGCCGACACGAACGCCGCGCGGCGGCAGGTCGCGATGGTCGATGCCCGCGGCGGCGTCGCCGCGCACACCGGCGAGCGATGCATCCCGCACGCGGGACACCGCATCGGCGATAACGTTTCCGTACAGGCGAACATGATGGAACGCGACACCGTCCCGGACGCGATGCTCGCCGCCTACAACGCGACGGCCGGCGCGCTCCCCGCCCGCCTGCTCGCCGCGCTCGACGCCGCCGAGGCCGAGGGCGGCGACATCCGCGGCCGCCAGTCCGCCGCGATGCTCGTCGTCTCCGGCACACCGTCCGGCAACCCGTGGGCCGACCGCGTGCTCGAGCTGCGGGTCGAAGACCACCCCGAGCCGCTCATCGAGCTGCGCCGCCTCATCGACCTGCACCGGGCGTACAAGCTACTCGACGAAGCGGAGCGCGCCGGCGCCAGCGGCGATGCGGCAGCCGCTGCCCCGAAGGTGATCGCGGCGCTCCAGCTCGCGCCCGGCAACGCCGAGATCGCCGCCTGGGCGGCGCTCGGAGCCGCATCGGCCGGCCAGATCGACGTCGCGCGGCAGCTCTTCGCGCAAGTCACCGCGCAGGAACCGCGCTGGCGCGAGCTCGTCCGCCGCCTCCGCGCGCTCGGCGACTACGACCTTCCCGATGACACGTGGTCCGCGCTGCTGGGCGGTTAGCAAGACGTTGAAGTGCGCCTCGCTCGCAGCGAGAGGTGCCTGGTTGCAACGGGGTCTATGGGTCGACGAGGCGCAGCTAAAGCTACGCCGCTACGGTTTCATTCGCAGCAAGAGGCGGCGGGTTCGATCGACGAGGCGCAGCTAAAGCTACGCCGCTACGGTTTCATTCGCGGGCAGAGGTGGCTGGTTCGAACGCGGTCTAGAGGCTCGACGAGGCGCAGCTAAAGCTACGCCGCTACGGTTTCATTCGCGGCGAGGGGTGGCTGGTTCGAACGCGGTCTAGGCTCGATGAGGCGCAGCTAAAGCTACGCCGCTACGGTTTCATTCGCGGCGAGGGGTGGCTGGTTCGAACGCGGTCTAGGCTCGATGAGGCGCAGCTAAAGCTACCCCGCTACTTCATTGCTAGAGGACGACGAGGTTGTTGCGGTGGACGGCCTCGGCGCCGTACTCGTGGCCGAGGACGGCGGCGATGCGATCGGAGCGGACGCCGCTGATCGCGGCGAGCTCGCGGTCGTCGTAGTTCGTGATGCCGCAGGCGATCACGGGCCCCTCCGGGAGGGCGATGTTGACCGTGTCGCCGCGCCTGAATGGGCCGCGCACGTCGCGGACGCCGGCGGGCAGCAGGCTGCGGCGCTGGTCGAGCAGCGCCTTCGCGGCGCCGGCGTCGACGATGATGCATCCCTTCGTCGAGAGGCCTGAGAGCATCCAGCGCTTGCGGCTCTCCATGCGGCTGCCGCGTCCTGGCAGCAGGGTGCCGATGTGCTCGCCGTTCGCGATGCGGTAGAGGCTGTCCGGCGCGTGGCCATCGGCGATGTAGACGTCGGAGCCGCTGCCGGTGGCCAGCTTCGCTGCCTGGAGCTTCGTGACCATGCCGCCGGTGCCGCGGCCGCTCTCGCTGGCGCCGGCGATCTGCTCGACCTCCTTCGTGATGCGCTCGACGCGCGGGATCAGCGTCGCGCCCGGGTGGCGGCGGGGGTCGGCGGTATACAGGCCGCCGGTGTCCGTGAGCATGACGAGGGCATCGGCATCGATGAGGTTGGCGACGAGCGCGGACAGGTTGTCGTTATCGCCGATCTTCGCGCCGACGAGCTCGTCAATGGCGACGGCATCGTTCTCGTTAACGACCGGCGCTGCGCGGATCTCGAGCAGGCCGAGCAGTGTGTTGCGGGCGTTGAGGTAGCCGGTACGGTCGTGGAGGTCGCGCTTGCTGACGAGCGTCTGCGCGGCGACGTGGCCGCGCGCGGTGAAGAGCGCGTCGTAGGCCTGCATGAGCCGCACCTGGCCGACGGCGGCGAGCACCTGGCGGTAGCGGGCATCGCGCTCGTGGCTGTGGTCGGCGAGGCGCTCACGGCCCGCGGCGATGGCGCCGGAGGTGACGAGCAC
>DASUKS010000219.1:0-15952 GCA_036278595.1 Dehalococcoidia bacterium | reverse complement strand
CCGTTGTCGATGTTCACCACGGCGACACCGGCCGCACAGGCGTTCAGCATCGCAAGCAGCGGCGCCAGGCCGTTGAAGCTTGCCCCGTATCCGATGGAGGTCGGGACCGCGATCACCGGCGCCGAGACCAGGCCGGAGACGACGCTCGGCAGCGCGCCCTCCATGCCGGCGACCACGATGATCGCGCGCGCTTCGCGGATCTCGTCGAGCCGCCCGAGCAGGCGATGGATGCCGGCGACGCCGACGTCGTAGATGCGGCGCACCTCGTGGCCCATGATGTCCGCGGTCACGGCGGCCTCCTCGGCCACCGGCAGGTCCGACGTGCCGGCGCAGACCACGGCGATCCCCGGTTGCTTCGGCGCCGCGCGCCGCTCGACGGTCAGGCAGCGCGCGACGTCGTGGTGCACGGCGTCCGGGATCGCGGCGAGGACGGCGGCAGCGGCTTCCGCCGTGGCACGCGTGACGAGCAGGCGGTCGGCGCGCTCGAGGATGGTACGCGCGATAGAGACCACCTGCTCGGGCGTCTTGCCGAGCCCGAGGATCACCTCCGGGACGTGGTCGCGCAGCGCCCGGTGATGGTCCACCGTCGCGAAGCCCTCGATGTTTTCGTACGGGAGGCGGCGCAGTGCCTCGACGGCGTCGTCGACGCCGGTACTGCCACGGGCGACGGCATCCAGCAGTTCGCGCAGGCGGTGCTCTTCGATGGGGTGCCTCCTCAGACTGTGCGCACTCATCATAACAATGCCATGGCGGCGCGCCGGACGAATCCGAAAGCCGAGGCCAACCCGACGGCTCCGGTTCCGGCGGCCCGCGCGACAGTAACGGCGGCGGGCACCGATACTGATCTGGGAGGGAGGGGCTTCGCCGACTGGCCTATGCCTACGCAAGCGACCGCCATGACGGGCTCCATGGGCCGCATCGGGGCGCAGAACGCGCGCCGGTACGGCCTCGCGCGCCAGCACCAGGATCAGCACCGCGCGCTCAGGCGGCGCTACCTGCGCGAGCAGCGGCTCGCCGGCGTGGCCCGCGTCGCGTTCTTCGTCTCGGCGGGCGCGTTCTTCGCCTGGGCCAGTCCATTTCTGCCGCATGGCCTCGACCTTCGGTCATACGCCGGGCCGGCCGCGCTCGCCGCGGGCTTCGGCAGCATGGCCGTGCTCTTCTGGCTGAACTCGACGCTGCTGTCGTTCCGGGCGCGCGGGCGGCGGCGGATCATGGCGCCCTGGCAGTCGATGTTCGACGACGAGACCGGCATCTACAACCGTGCGTACTTCATGGACACCCTGGAACTGGAGCTCGCGCGTGCGCGGGATAACGGCGCGGCCGTCGGCGTGTATCTGGTGCAAGCAGCACGGTTGCTGCCGAAGGGTGAAGCGACGAGGCTGACCGCCGAGGACGCCGACGCCGTGATCGCATCCGTGAACGGCATGCTCGGCCGCGACGACCTGCTGGCGACGCTACGCCCGGACGAGTTCGCCGCGCTGATCCTCGACGGCGACGGATCCGTGACCGGGGACGCGCTGGCGTCGGGGTTGCTCGAGGCGCTCGAACGATCGCGCCCCGGCGAGGCATATCGCGTGCGCATCGGGCATGCGGAATCCGGCCCGGCGCGCGACGGCCGGTCGATCATCGATGCCGCGCGCGCGGACATGCGGGCATCGCGCGTCGCGCTCATCGGTGCGGCGTAGGCTCACAACTCACGGGAACTTCGGCGAAGGAGATCGCACGCCACCGCTAGCGCGGCGGCTTGCGCATGGCGAGGGCGGACTGCACCTTCTGCAGCATCCTCGTCTCTTCGAGCACCTCGCCGGTGCCCTTCACCACGCAGGCGAGCGGCTCCTCCGCGACGTAGACGGGGAAGCGCGTCTCCTGCGCGAGCCGCCGATCGAGGCCGCGCAGCATGGCGCCGCCGCCCGCGAGCGCGATGCCGCGGTACATCAGGTCGGCGACCAGCTCCGGCGGCGTGATCTCGATCGTCGATCGCACGGCGTCGATCACGGCGTTGATCGATCCCGACAGCGCGTCGCGGATCTCGACGGTGCTCACTTCCACCGACTTCGGCAGCCCCGTCGCGAGATCGCGGCCGCGGATCTCGACCGTGCCTTCTTCCTCCATCGGGTACGCGGATCCGGCCTCCATCTTGATCTCTTCGGCCGTGCGCTCGCCGATCAGCATGTTATGCACCTGACGCGCGTAGGCCATGATCTCCTGGTCCATCTCGTCGCCGGCGGTGCGGATTGACGTGCTCACGACGACGCCACCGAGCGCGATCACGGCGACCTCCGTCGTGCCGCCGCCGATGTCCACCATCATGCAGCCGTTGGGCTCCATGATCGGCAGGCCGGCGCCGATCGCCGCCGCCATCGGCTCTTCGACGAGATACGCCGCACGCGCGCCGGCGTTGAGCGCGGCGTCGTGCACGGCGCGCTTCTCGACCTCGGTGACGCCGCTGGGAATGCCGATGACGACGCGCGGGCGCGGGACGCCGAACCCGAACCGATCATGCACGGAGCGGATGAAGTACTGGAGCATCCTCTCGGTCACCTCGAAGTCCGAGATGACGCCGTCCTTCAGCGGCCGCACCGCGACGATGCTCGCCGGCGTGCGGCCGACCATGCGCTTAGCTTCCGCCCCGATGGCGAGGATCTTCTTCGTCTGGCGGTCGATCGCAACGACGGACGGCTCATCGATGACGATGCCGCGGCCCTTGACCATCACCAGCGTGTTGGCGGTGCCCAGATCGATGCCGATGTCGTGCGAGAAGAAGCCGAGGATCGCGGTCAGCGGGTTCAGCATGAGGTTCCGTCGTTTGTGCCGCGCTCGGCGGTGGCCGGGGGTGTGGTAACGAGGCGCATTATAGAGACGGCCCCCGATGCACGAAAGAGGGTGTGAAATTTCGTGCTATGAAAATGTCAACTGCACTTCTCGAAGCACAAACCCAGATTCGGCTGCCTTGTCCGTCCTCGGCGACAGCGAAGGCTGGCGCGAAGCGATGCGGGCCACGCTCCGCCGACGCGCGCCTGCAAAGCGAACGGGACGAACGCGCCGGTCAGTGAATGGCGGGATCGACCGGCATCGACACGCTGATCGTGGTGCCGGTGCCGCTGCGCGAGGCCACGCGGAACTCTCCGCCCACGAGCTCGCTGCGCAGGCGCATGTTGCGCAGGCCGCGGTGCTCCTCCGAGAACTCGCGCAGGTCGAAGCCGCGCCCGTCGTCTGTCATCTCGAGCTCGACCCGGTCGCCGCAGAGGGCGAGGCGGAGCGACACACGCGATGCCTCCGCGTGCTTCCCGGCGTTGGTCAGCGCCTCCTGTGCGATGTGCAGCGCCGCGAGCGCCGTCTCCTGCCCGATGTCGGCGGGGAGCGCCGCCGGGAGCTGCAGGTCGACGTCGAGCCCGGATGCCACGCCGAACTCGCGCGCGAGCGCCTGCAGCGAACCGGCGAGGTCGCCGTTGAACTGCGTCGGGCGCAGCTCGTAGATGTAGTGGCGGATGTCCTGCACGACGCGCGAGAGCTGCTCAATCGAGCGGTCGACCTGGTCGCGCGCGTCCGCCGGCCCGTCCTCGAGCTGGTCCACCGCGACCTCGAGCCCCAGCCCGACGGCGTAGAGCGACTGGATGATGCCATCGTGCAGGTCCATCGCGATGCGGTCGCGGTCGTGCCGCAGCTCCATCTCCGCGCGCAGCCGGTCGCGCTCGACGGCGAGGCGGTGGCGTTCGGTGACGTCGCGCACAGACGCCATCACGAGCCGGCCGTCCGGCGTGTCGAGCGGGCTGAGTGAGATCTCGACGCGACAGCTGTGTCCGTCCTTGTGGCGCGCGAGCAGCTCCAGCCCGATGCCCATCTCGCGCGAGCGCGGCGCCTGCTCGTACGCGGCGCGGTGCTGCTGGTGACGCGCGCGCATGTCTTCGGGCAGCAACTCGTCGACGTTCCTGCCGATGATCTCGTCCGGCTCGTAGCCGAAGACGCGCGTGACGGCGGCGTTGGCCAGCACGATCCGGCCCGTGCCGTCAACGGCGACGACGGCATCCGGGGCGAGGTCGAAGAGCTCTCGGTAGATATCCGGACTGCGCAGCTGGCACCCCGTCTTGCATGCGGAAGCGATCCTGTCCCAGACAGGATAACGCCGCCGGGTGCGCCGGTACTAACGGCCGTGCGCCCGCGCGGTGCGCGCGCCGTCCGGTACGCGGCACGACGCGGCGGCGAGCACCGTCGCGAGCTCATCGGCGAGCGTCGCCGTGGAGAGCTGCTTGAGGAGCACGGCATCGGCGCCGAGCCGCCCGGCGGCCTGCTCTTCGGCACGTGTGAGCAGCGCGACATACACGACGATGCACGGCCGGATGGCGGCATCGAGCGCGCGCAGCAGGGGGATTGTTTCGCCACTGCGGCCGTCCGATCGCTTGATGTCGATCAGGACGACGTCCGGCCGCTGCTCCTCGACGAGCCGCACGGCCATCTCCGGGCTGTCGGTCGCACCGACGACATCGAGCCGCGGGTGGCGCCGCGCCCGCCGTTCGAGGGCGTCGCGTGCCTCGGTGTGCTCATCGACGAGGACGATCCGGATGCGCGCGGTGTCGTGATCCATCTACGGAAGGCTACGGCCGGCCAAGGGCGCGCCGTTATGGCCGTTCGGCCTGTTTCCGGCGGCACAATTGGTGACGGCGCTCAGGCCGGATTCGCGCCGAGGTACGCGAGGACGCTTCCCGGTGTGACGCCGTAGCGCCACACGGCGACCTCCGGCATCTGCAGCGCGCGCGACTGGTTGAGGAAGCGCGGCCACGTGTTCGGATCGATCGCCGCTCCGTCGCCGATCGGCACGACCCAGCGGTCGTACGGCGCGAGCAGCTTCTGCGTCGTCTGCACGAGGAACTCCGGCGTGACGCCATCGGGACCGGGCGGGTAGCCCATGAAAGCGTACGCGTTCGCGTTGTCGTCATCCGCGAACATATCCCAGTAGAGCTGCGGCTGGATGCCGTCGGTGAAGCGCACGAACTCGGCGAGCGGGATGTGCAGCATCTTCCACGGGCGCGGGTCGATGCTGATGTCGATGCGGGCGGACGGCTGGCGCGCGCGGAGCTCTTCGCCGAAGCGCACCGCATCGGCGTTCGTACCCTGCCAGAAGCCGTCGTACGGCTCGAGGTCGAGCGTGAGGCTGCGCGCGCCGGCGGCGAGCACGTCGGCGGCCATGTGCGCCTCGGCGACCGGATCGATGCCCTTGACGACCGCCCATGCGTGGAACGGCACGCCGGCGTTTTCGAAGATCTGCGCGATCGCCGAGACCTGCCGCGGCCCGTCGATCGCGCCGGGCACAAGGTCGTACTTCGCCATCCAGTCGAGGCCGTCGTGCGTCTTCACCATCGCGGCCATGCCGTCGGCCGCGAGCGTCGAAGCGATGTCGGCCGCCGGGCCGTCCTGCTCGAACTCCCACACGTAGGCGCGATGCCGCGGATGGCTGTTGAGCTCGATCTGTCGCACGCGCCGCACGATCGCCGGGTCGCACTGCGTATTGGCGAGCGCCACCGCCGCGCCGGCGAGCGTTACGCCGGTAGCAGCGATGAACCCCCGGCGGCTGAGCCGCCGCTGCAGGATCTGCGCCATCGAACCCCTCCCGTTCCTGCGGCGCCGGAAACCGTCGGCTAGCCTAGCAGGAGGCCCCAATCTCTACTATCGGAAGAGGCACCCGTATTCGGCAGCTACGAGGCGTTCTGTGGCGAGAGAGCGGGAGTAGCGGAGTCGTACCTTCGCCAGCAGCCCTAGGCGCTTCCCCTAACGAGCGGCCTTCACGAAGGGAGCGGATTCCGCATGCCGGCGCCGGCGCAGGAGCAACCAGACGGCGTGAGCGGCGCTCAGGGCTGATTGACGTCTTATCGTTAACGGGCGGTTAAAGCTCTCGCGCGCCTGCCGTCCGGCCCTGCCATGTGCCGCGCGATCTTCACTAGGATCGGATCGTCCGTGAGGGGTGAGGACGAGCCCCGTGCTCATGGAGGGATCTTGAGCTTCTCACCGCAGCAGGAACGCCCGGTGGTCACCTACGCGCCCGCGATGCCGCAGCGCTGCCAGTCGAACGGATGCGACGGCTACATGGTCCGGCACTCGCTCGGGTGCGGCCAGTCCGTGTACCGCTGCAGCCGCTGCTTCCGCCGCCTCGACGCCGGCGTCACCTTCGCGCCGGAGCCCGGGCGCTTCCGGCGGCTCATCGATGAGTTCGTCAGTTGGCGCGAGGACCCCGACTAGCCGCGAGCTCGCACCACGCTCACTCTTCGATCAGCACCGCGCGCGCGGGTGCGCCATCCGCACCGGCGAGGCGCAGCGGCAGGCAGACGAGCCGATACGCACCAGCCGCCACGTCGCGCAGGTCGAGCCCTTCGAGAATGACGACCCCCGCCCGCAGCAGCTCGACGTGCGTGGGCGCCGGATCGGCCGGCGGCGCGATCGACAGGTAGTCGATGCCGACGAGCCGCATACCCCGCGCGACGAGCAACGCGGCCGCATCGCGCGTCAGGCCGGCGAAGTCGCGCGAGAACTGCGCGCGCGACCAGAGCGCGGAGTTGCGCGTCTTGAGCAACACCCGCGGCGCGTCGCCGGGCATCGCCAGCCGTTCGAGCGCGCGCGCATCGATGTCGCCCTCGACCGCGGTCGCGTCCACGACTACGCAGGCGCCGATCAGCGCGTCGAGCGGTAACTCATCGACGCCCGGTGCACCGTCGATGAAGTGCAGCGGCGCGTCGATGTGCGTGCCGGTATGCACGCCGAACGCCAGCTCGCTGACGTTGCACAACGCGCCGTCCGCCATCGACTGCGCACGCGCGAGCCGCACGGCAGGATCGCCGTCGTAGACGATCATGCCGTCGCGAATCGGCACAGAGACATCGAAGATGCGCATCGAGGAAGCGTATCGCGTGAGAGTGTCAGACCGCCCGGAGCGCGGAGGACGCAGCCGCCGCGACCGGCAGCATCACGGGCGGACGCGCGGGGACCGGCGGCGTACGCGCGGCCGGCGCGGGCAGCGATTCCGATGCATCGAGCGCGGCGAGGCGCGTCAGGAGTGACAGCACGTCGCGCCGGTCGCGGGCGGCGGCGTGGAGCATCGCGCGGACATCGTCGTCAACGGCCGCCGGGCCGCCCCTTGTGGCGCGGTCGGCGAGATAGCAGCGGAGCACCCACTGGAGCGTGTCGGCCTCGGACGCGGTGAGCGTGAACAGCATGGGGCGCCTCCTGCACCTGCTCCCATGCTGGCGCGGCGCGATCTAAGGCGACAGGGCCGAACGGCACGAACTGCGCCTGGGCGACGTTCGCTCGGGCGGTCAACCGCCGTAGTAGACGCCGAGCTCGGAGAGCGTCAGTGGCGCCATCTCCTTCCGCACGCCGGCGTCCGTCACCTCGCCGACGACGATGTGGTGGTCACCGCGCTCGATGATCTCGTGCACGCGGCAGTCGAACCACGCCGGCGCCTCGAGCAGCAGCGGCGAGCCGGAAGGCGCCGGCTCGAACTCGTAGCCGCTGAGCTTGTTCCCCTCGACATTCGTCGGCTTGAAGAAGGCGTAGGCCATGTCCTTCTGCCCGGTGCCCAGCACGTTCACGGCGAACGCCTTGCTCGCGCGCGCGCCTGCGAGCGTGTTCGCGTCGGCGCGCAGGGCGGCGACGACGAGCGGCGGCGCGAACGACGCCTGGGTCAGCCAGTTGATCGTCGCGGCGCCCAACTCACCTTCGTGCGCGGTGGTCACCACGTACAGCCCGTACGTGATCATCCGCAGCGCTGATTTCTTCGCGGCCTCGTCCATGCAACATCTCCTTCTGTCTGGTTTTGCCTGCTACTGGTTGAAATGCGGCTCGCGCTTCTCGAGGAACGCGCGCACGGCCTCCTCGTGGCCCGCGCTCTCGTACTGCTTTGTGATGCTCGCGCCTTCGCGCCGCTGCACCTCTTCGAGGTTCTGCTCCACCATGTTGCGGTGCATCAGCTGCTTGGCCGCGCGCACGGCGTCGTCGGGGTTCGCCGCGATCTCCTCGGCGAGCGCCATCGTCTCATCGATCAATCGATCATGCGGTACGACGCGGCTCACGAGTCCCATGCGCAGCGCGTCCTCCGCGCCGATGATGCGCCCGGTCATCGACAGCTCGAGCGCGTTCGGCAGGCCGACGATCTGCGGCAGGTAGGCGGTGCTCATCGCCTCCGGCGTCAGCCCCATGCGGACGAAGCGCACGGCGAAGCGCGCCTGGTCGGAGGCGATGCGCAGGTCCATTGTCAGCGTCATCGTGAGGCCGACGCCGATCGCCGCGCCGTTGATCGCGCACAGGATCGGCTTCGATCTCTGGTAGAAGCCGATGCCGCCGCCGCGCCGCTCGGGCGGCGCGCTCGCGCGCGCGCGCTCCTCGTCGGTCGTCGCTTTCGCGCGCGCGTCGATCGCGCGGTCGAAGACCTGCATGTCGGCGCCGGAACAGAAGCCGCGGCCGGCGCCGGTGATGATCATGGCGCCGACGCCGTTGTCGTCGTTGCCGCGCGTGATCGCGTCGGCGATCTCGCCGTTCATCTGCCATGTCCATGCGTTGAGGCGCTGCGGGCGGTTCAGCGTGATCAGCCCCACGCGCCCACGCTGCTCGAAGAGGATCTGCTCGTACCCGGTTTCGGTCGTCATTGTCGGCACTCCTCGCTGCGGCGCGCCGCGCACGCCCATGCCCAGATTCTACGCCTCCCTGCCGCTTCGGTGGATTCGCCTCTGTGGCGATTCTGCGCAGACCGTGGCTTCATCGCCCGCACAATTGCCATAAACCGGCCTGCATGCGACGGTTCAGGCGCAGCCGCAATCGCGGCCACGACCGGCATAGCGAACGGAAGGGATGCCCATGGAGTCGCTTCCCCCGACCTCGATCAAGTTCGGCACCGACGGCTGGCGCGCGCTCATCGCCGAGGACTACACGTTCGATAACGTGCGCGCATGCGCCGCCGCGGTCGCGCAGTACCTCCAGCGCCACAACCTCGCCGAACGCGGCCTGATCGTCGGCTACGACACGCGCTTCGCGTCCGAGGACTTCGCCGCCGCCGTCGCGGAGGTCCTCGCGGCACACGGGATCAAGGTGATGCTCAGCGCCACCCACTGCCCGACGCCGGTCGTCAGCTTCTCGATCATCGACCGGAAGGCGGGCGGCGGCGTGGTGATCACCGCGAGCCACAACCCCTGGCGCTGGAACGGATTCAAGTACAAGCCCGACTACGGCGGCAGCGCCTCGCCGGAGATCATCGACGAGATCGAGGGCATGCTGCCATCGCTCGTCGGGCAGCAGCTGCCGCGGACCGAAATCGAGCAGGCGAAGCTCGCGGGCCAGGTCGAGATGTTCGACGCGCGCGGGCCCTACCTCGCGGGGCTCGGCAAGCTGGTCGATATCGAAAGCATCCGCGCGGCGGGGCTCAACGTTGCCTACGACGCCATGTACGGCACCGGCGCGGGCTACCTTTCGCGCCTGCTCGATGGCGGCAAGACGGCACTCACGGAGCTGCACGGCTTCCGCAACCCCGTCTTCCCCGGCATGCACGCGCCTGAGCCGATCGCACGCAACCTCGAAGAGCTGACGCAGCTCCTCGCGGGCGGCGGGTTCGACATCGGCATCGCGACCGATGGCGACGCCGACCGCGTCGGCATCGCGGACGAGAAGGGTACGTTCATCAACCAGCTCCAGGTATTCGGCCTGCTCGCCTACTACCTGCTCGAGGTGCGCGGCGAGCGCGGGCCCATCGTGAAGTCCGTGACGACGACGTCGATGGTGCAGCGCCTCGGCCAGCTCTACGACGTGCCCGTGTACGAGACGAAGGTCGGGTTCAAGTACCTGGGCCCGAAGATGATGGAGACCGATGCGCTGATCGGCGGCGAGGAGAGCGGCGGCTACGGCTTCCGCGGCCACGTGCCGGAGCGCGACGGCATCCTCGCGGGGCTGTACTTCCTCGATTTCGTCGCACGCACGGGCAAGCGCCCGAGCGAACTGCTCGCCGAGCTGTACGCGAAGGTCGGCGCGCACTACTACGACCGCATCGACGTGGCATTGAAGCCGGAGGACCGCGACCGCATCTGGCAGCGCGCCGAAGCCGCGCGGCCCGACACCATCGCGGGCCTCAAGGTGAGCGGCATCGATACGACGGACGGCTTCCGCTACACGCTCGACGGCAAGGGATGGCTGCTGCTGCGCTTCAGCGGCACCGAGCCGCTCGTCCGCATCTACACCGAGGTCATCGACGACCCGTCGCTCGTCCAGCGCGTCCTCGCCGAAGGCCGGACGATCCTCGGCGTCTGAGCGGCGCTCGCGGTTCGCGGCGATGCGCACGGCGATCGTCCCCATGACAGCGGGGCCGGCACGATGGGCGCCGGTGGCCTCGGCCGGCAGCGGGTTGGGCGTGGTGATGACGCGCGCCCGCCCCCCCGGCGTCCGGGGCGGGCGCCTGGCGGCGCGTGCATGCGAGGAGCCATTGCGCGGCCTCCCGACTGCCGGGAATATTGCTACGCGTGATTGGCGCGCGCCAACGAATTCGCGCAGGCGCTATATCCGATCGCGAGGTATTATCTCAGCGGATGCGACTCCCGCTCCCCCTGGCCAACATAGTTTCGCGGCTTCGGCCCTCGCTCTTGGTCGCCGTGGTTGCCGTCGGCATCGCCGGCGGGCTCATCGGCGCCGCGTACGTGAGCATGCTGCATTTGCTGCAGCGCGGGCTGTGGCCGACGCATTACGCCACGGCCGAGCACCTCGGCATCCTCGTCGCCGCCGGTGTCACCATCGGGCTCATCACCTACCTACTCGGCATGCCGGGCAACGTCGAACTCCTCGTCGACAACATTCACGTGCTGGGCGGGCCGCAGGATCTGCGCGACCTGCGCGCGCTCATCCCGGTCTCGCTGCTGAGCATCTCGGCCGGCGGCGCGCTGGGCCCGGAGGCGCCGCTCGTGCAGAGCACCGGCGCGGTCGGGGCGTGGTTCGCGCGCCAGTGGCGGTTGACCCGCGGCGATACCCGCACGCTCGCGATCACCGGCATGGCGGCCGGCTTCACCGTGCTCTTCGGCGCGCCGCTCGGCTCGGCGCTGTTCGCGTTGGAGATTCTCCATCGACGTGGCATGGAGTACTACGAGGCGCTCGTGCCGGCGCTGCTCGGCTCGATCGCCGGCCTCGTCGTGTACGTGCTCTTCACCGGCTTCGGCTTCCAGCCGATCTGGACGTTTCCTTCGCCCGGCACCGTCCACATGGTCGACTTCGGGTGGGCGCTGCTCGCCGGGGCCGGGGGCGCGGGCATCGCGATCGCCTTCACGTACGCCAACGTGCTCGGCCGGCGCATCTTCGCGCCGATCCCGCCGGTGATGCGGCCGCTGCTCGGCGGCATCATCCTGGGGCTGCTCGCGTTCTGGTCACCGTATGCGCTCACGTACGGCGAGTCGCAGGTGAATCCACTGGTCGCCCGCGATGCCGTCGCCAGCGTGTTCATCGTCGCGGTGATCGCGAAGTTCCTCGGGGCGACCGTCACGCAGTCGTCCGGCTGGCGCGGCGGGTTCATCATCCCGCTGTTCTTCATCGGTACCGCGATGGGCCGCCTCTGCCACATCATCCTGCCGAATACCAACGAAGTGGTGTTGATGGCCGCGTTCATGGCGGCGTGCGTCGTCGGCGTCACCAAGACGACGCTCGGCAGCACGCTGGTCGCCACGGAGATGGCCGGCCTGCAGATCCTGCCGACAACGCTGCTCGCCGCGCTCGTCGCCCTCTTCCTGACGAGCAGCGTGACGCTGATCGAGACGCAACGCGACCGCGAGCGTGAGATCCCCGGCGAGATAGAGGAGGACGGCGCGATGTCGATCGGCGCCGATCGTGTGCCCGTCGTCGGCGGCAGAATCGGTCGCGACGTGTCCTCGTAGCGAAGCGCCGTCAGGAGGCGCGGTGATTGTCCGCCGGGCGCAGGTCGAGCACCTCGAGCTCGAGCGTGCCGCCAAACCCTTCGCCTCCGATGCCATACACGACATCGACGAGATCGCCTTCCTGCACCGCGCATTCGCCCAGCTCGAAGCCGATGGCGGGCCAGCTGACGTTGCCGTCACGCAGCTTGAGCTTGAGGTGCCTGCCATCGGCGCCGACGTAGCGCGCTTCGAGCACGCGAGCGCGGCGGGCGAGGAATGCGGGCGCGGGGTTGCCGACGCCGAACGGCCCGAGGCGCGCGAGCCAGCGGATCTCGTCCGCGCGCAGCGCCCGCAGCGGCAGGTTGCAGTCGATCTGCTGCACCGGGATCAGCTCGACGCCCGCCAGTTCGCGCCCCGCCTCGGCGACCAGGCGTGCGCGCAACTCGTCGAGCTTCCCGTTCTCGATAGTAAAGCCCGCCGCCTGCCGGTGTCCGCCGAAGCGCACGAACAGGTCCGCGCACGAACGCAGCGCGTCGGTGATGTGGAACTCGTCGATGCTGCGGCAGCTCGCGCGGCTCGTGGTCTCGCCCAGCTCGTACACGACCGCGGGGCGCGCGTACAGCGTCACGAGCTTCGATGCGATGAGGCCGACGATCCCCGACGAGAAATCCGGATGCCCGATCATGACGAGCGGCGGCGGATCGCCCTCGCCCATCATCCCGGTCGCGAGGCGCACCGCGTCGGTCGTTCTCTGCTGGCGGGTGCGGTTGAGCGCGTCCAGCTCTTCGGCGAGCGCGCGTCCTCGATCCTCGTCGCGTGTCGTCAGCAGCTCGAGCGCGAGCTTCGCGTGGGCGATGCGCCCGGCGGCGTTCAGGCGCGGCCCCAGCCGGTAGCCCACGTCCTCCGCGGTCACGCGCGCGGGGTCGACGCCGGAGACCTGCATCAGCGCCCGCACGCCGGGCCGCTGCGTCCGCGCGAGCGCCGGGAGCCCGGTGCGCACCAGGCGGCGGTTCTCATCGGCGAGCGGCGCCATATCGCAGACGGTGCCCAGCGCCGCGACGTCGAGATAGCGCTGCGTATCGAACGGGCGGCCGAGCCGCTCGTGCAGGGCGGCGGCCACGTGGAACGCCAGCCCCGCCGTCGCGAGCTCGAGCAGCCCGCCCGGGCGCGCGTCGGTGCGCTTCGGATTGACGAGCGCGTTCGCTTCGGGCAGCACAGGCGGGACGGTGTGGTGGTCGAGGATGATCACGTCGATGCCGAGCCGACGCGCGTGCGCCACCTCGGCCACGCTGCTCGTGCCGCAGTCCGCCGTCACCAGCAGCGTCGCGCCCGCGGCGCGCAGGCGGTCGATGGCGGCCGTGTTGAGCCCGTAGCCCTCACTGAAGCGGTCCGGCACGTAGCCGATCGGCGTCGCGCCGAGCGTTTCGAGCGCCTCCGTGAGCTGCGCGACCGACGTCACGCCGTCGACATCGAAGTCGCCGAAGACCGCGACGGTCTCGTGCTCGCCGGCCGCGCGTGCGAGGCGGTCGATGGCAATATCGAGGTCGGGGAGCGCGTAAGGATCGGGCATGCCGGCGGGGTCTGCGAGAAACCCGCGCGCCGCGGCGCTGTCGGTGATGCCGCGCAGCGCGAGGATGCGCCCGATCATCTCGGGCCAGTCACCGGCGGGGATCGACGCCGGACGCGGACGCCCGCGCCAGCGACGCCGCCGCGCGATGGGCGGCGTCTCGACGACCTCTGGTAACACCGGGATGGTCATCGGCGCGAGTGTATCACCCGCGGCGCCGTGATCCACAGATTGCGACAGATTGGTTTGGGCAGGATGCAGCGCGCTCCGCAGGAAACGCATTGCGACCGGCGCCTGCGTTATGACAGGTGCCGGTCGGATTGTGCGCAGTGCGAACGCTGTCAGTGCGCGCCCACCGGCACGCGTTCCAGATCGGTGTCGGCGGCGCCGTCGTCCCGTCGCTCCGCCATCGTCTCGGCCGCTGCCTTGTCGTCGATGAGCAGCGAAGCGACGATGCCGACCGCCGCGAGCGCCGCGGCCGCGAGGAAGCCCTCCTGGAACGCCGAGACCGCGCCCGCGGATACCGGCGGGCCGACGTGCCCGCCGTAGTGCGTCATGCGCAGCGTCAGTACGGTGCCGAGCAGCGCGACGCCGAAGCTCGCGGCCACCTGGCGGCCGGAGTTGAAGATCGCGCTCGCACGGCCGGTGTCCTGGTTGCGGATCGTCGCGAACGTCGCCGTCTGCAGCGGGATGAGCGTCAGCGCGAACGCCCAGCCGCGCGCAAGCATGATGCCGCGAATCGTCCACTGGCCCGTGTCGAGGCCGACCCAGTAGAAGGCCAGGGTCGTCACGGTGATGCCGGCCATGCCCGCCATCATCATCCGGCGCGGGCCGAGGCGCTTGTACAGATGGGCGGCAGGCTGCACCATCATCACGACGCCGATGGCCTGCGGGAACGTCGTGAGGCCGGACTGCAGCGGGCTGAGTCCCTGTTCGTACTGAAGGAACAGCGGCAGCAGGAAGAGCGCGCCCTGCATGCCGCCCTGCGCGACGAGCTGCACGAAGTTCGTCGCCGCGAACAACTTGTCGCGCAGCAGCCGCACGTCGATCATCGGCTCCTTGACCTTCAGCTCGACGAAGGTGAACGCGGTGATGATCGCGAGGCCCGCAAGGCCGAAGACGACGACGCGCGTGTCCGTGAAGGTCTTGGCGCCCGCTTCCGACAGCGCGTACACCAGCGAGGCGAGTCCTGCGGCCGACAGGATGAAGCCGGGGATATCGAGATGCCCCGGATGCTCCTGGATGTCCTCGCGCAGGAACAGCCACGAGACGAGGAGGCCGGTCAGCCCGATCGGCACGTTGACCCAGAAGATCCAGCGCCAGCTCTGGAACTCGACGAGGTAGCCGCCGAGCACCGGGCCGGTCGCGGGCGCAACGACCGCCGGGATCGAGAGCAGCGCCGACGCCATCGCGCGCTCCGACGGCGGGAAGGCGCGGAACAACATCGCCGTGCCCACCGGCGTCAGCATGCCGCCGCCGACGCCCTGCAGGACGCGGAAGCCGATCAACGCCGTGTCACTCCAGGCGAGCCCGCAGAGCGCGGAGCCCGTGACAAACACCGCCAGCGCGAACATGAAGATGCGCTTCGTGCCGAAGCGGTCGCCCGCCCAGCCGCTGACGGGGATGAATACAGCGAGGCTCAGCAGGTAGCCGGTGACCACCCACTCGATCGTCGTCGTGTCGGTGTGGAAGTCCGTGGCGAGCGTGGGAAGCGCCACGTTCGTGATGGTCATGTCGAGCAGGTCCATGAAGAGCCCGAACACGAAGACGATGCCGACGATGTATTTGTAGGGAATCGATTTCATCTCACTCCTCCACGCCGCCGCGGACGGCTGTCGCTGCCCGGGTGTCGCTCTCCGGCTCGAGGCCGCGTTCCATAACGTGCGCCGTGTGCAGCGTGATCTCTCGCACGTACGCGCGGTCCATGTTGAACACCACCTGCGAGAAGAAGGCCGATGTCAGGTTGATCCCGGAGATCGCCAGCGCGATCGCATCGACGTCGACGTCGGCGCGCACGCGGCCGGCCGCCTGGTGGCGCCGCAGCTTGTCGGCGATGACGTCAACGCGCTGCTGGTTGAGGTGGTGTCCGACGACGTGGCCAACCTCAGGGTCGATCGATGCGCGCGACACGGAGACGCGCATGAAGTCGCGCTCGTCCCACATCTTCTCGAGCGGCCAGAGGAAGATCTGCTCCAGCTCCTCCCTGAGGGTCTCGCGGTCGGGCTGCTCGATGCGCATGCGCTCCGCGAACTCGGCCGCCTTCGCGTTGAGGACGGCGAGCAGGAGGCCGCGCTTGCCGTTGAAGTAACGATGGATCAGGCCCTCGGAGCAGTTCGCGCGCTCCGCCACCTCGCGCGTCGTCGCCGCGTCGTAACCGTGCTCGGCGAAGACGGCCGTCGCGGCGTGCATCAGCGCGCGCTGGCGGGCCTCCTTGTCGTGCTTGCCGCGCTCCGGGGAGTCCTCGGCGATGCCGTGGTGCAATTCCGCTGCCGTGCTCGGGTGTTCCTGGCCGGTCATCCGCGCC
>DASUKS010000218.1:0-28506 GCA_036278595.1 Dehalococcoidia bacterium | reverse complement strand
TCGGCTCGCCTGCCTGCCGGTCTCGCACCATCACCGGCTCGCTAGGAGGCGCGTACGAACCTACTGCCGCGCTTCAACGCCTGTATACGCGCGGGAGTATATCGGCGCCATCAATATCCTGTCAACTCGACGCCTCGCGCGCGGATGGCCAACGGAAGCCTCGCTGCCGCTATGCTCGTCGCATGGTAGCGGACGTACAGGAAGCCATCATGCACTGGGGCACGAGCGCAACGCTTCGCGCCCGGCTCAGCGGCGGCAATCGCAGCGACGTCTGGGCCGCCGAGGTGGACGGCCGTCGCTGCACCATGCGGCTGAGCAGCCGCGTTCCGCAGGCGCTCGACTGGGAGCTGGACCTCGTGCAGTTCCTCGGTGCCGAGGGCATCGAGGTGCCGGAAGTCGTTGCTGACACGAGCGGCGAACGCAGGTGCGGGCAGTTCTTCATGCTCTCGTGGATCGACGGCCGGCCCCCGGCGGGCCACGCCGACTGGCGTGCTGTCGCGCGTACGATCGATCGCGTGCATGCGCTGACGACCGCATGGCGGCAGCGCCCGACGTTCGCCTCGACCGTCGACCTGCTAACGCAGGACGCAGGCGGCGATGTGGACCTGACGCTGATGCCACGAGAAGCCGTCGAGCTGTGCCGCGGAGCATGGAAGCCGCTGCTCGGCATGACACAGAGCGCGATACACGGCGATCCGAGAGGCAACGTCCTGATCACGCGGTCGGGTGTGGCATTGATCGACTGGGACGAGGCGCGCGTCGACGCATCGATCCTCGACCTCGCCGGTCTTCCGGGCGACCACGCGCCGCCGGCCGAGCTGGCGATCGCGCGGCGGGCGGCGTCCGCGTGGGAAGCAGCAGCCGGTTGGACGCTCGAGCCAGCATATGCCCGGCGACGGCTCGCCGAGCTGCCTGGTAGCTGACGAGCCGGCGCGAACGTTCCGCGGCGGGCTTTAGGCGAATAACACCCGCTCGCCGCGCTGCCACACCGCTTCGATCCGCGCGCCCTCCCCTTCGGCCCGTAGCAGCACGAGACCGCCCGGCATCCCCTGCGCGATCGTTCCCCGCGCGCCGTCGACGCCACACGCGTACGCCGCCGACGCCGTCCACATCCGCAGCGCGTCCTCGAACCCCACCGCCTGTTCCGGCCCGATGAGCGCACCCGCACGCGTGCGTCGCCCGGTCGCAGCGCGGATGCCCGCGAGCGCGTCGACCGGCGACACCGGCGCGTCCGTGCTCGCCGCGACGGTCACACCCGCCCGCAGCAGTTCGCCGATCGGATATAGCCGCTCGTGTTTCTCCGGCGGCACGTCGCGCAGGTAGCGGTCGCCGCGCTCGAAGAGGAACGCCGGCTGCGTGACGACGCTGATCCCCAGCGCGGCGATGCGCGGCGCAGCGCCGTCCCGCAGCAGCGCAGCGTGCTCGATGCGATGGCGGTGTGCGCGCGGCTGCCCGGCGAGCGCCGCCGCGATCGCATCGATGCTCGCCCCCACCGCGCGCTCTTCGACCGCATGGATTGCGACGTCCCGTCTCGCGCGGTGCATGTCGCCGACGATGCGCGCGAGCTCGTCCTCGCCGGGGGTCAGCGTGCCGCCGACCTCGCTCAGCATGATTTTGACGTGCCCGCGCCGCAGCATCGCCTGCCCTTCGGCCGGCATCTCGCCGACGTGCTCGACGCCCTCCATCAGCGTCACATCGAGCGGCAGCCGGCCATCGGCCTGCAGGCGCGCGAACAGCTCCCACTCGCGCGCGCCGTTCGTGGGCGTCGCATCGCAGATCGCGGTGATCCCCGCAGTCACGAACGTGCGTGCCGTCTCTTCGACCGCCGGCGCCAGGTCTGCGTACGGGATCGGCGGCACGACGCGGTCGACCACGTCGTTCATCTCGATCAGCAACCCCGAAGGCGCGCCCGTCCCCGGCAGCCGGTCGATGACGCCGCCCGGCGGCTCCGGCGTGTCGTTGCCGATGCCCGCCGCGAGCATCGCCGGGGTGTTCAGCACCACCGCGTGTCCGCTGCGATGCAACAGCCGCACGGGCAGGTGCGGCACCGCCGCGTCGAGCTCCATGCGCGTCGGGTGGCGCCGCTCCTCCAGCTGCGTCTCGTCATAGCCCGCCGCGCGAATCCAGCCGTCCGCGCGCCCGTGCGCCGCCATCTCCCGCAGCCGCGCCTGGATGTCGGCGATCGACCGCACCGCTGCCGGGGAGCAGTCGAGAGAGAGCCGCCGCGCCGCCGTCGCGAGCAGATGGCAATGCGCGTCGATGAGTGCCGGTACGAGCAGCCCGCCGACGCAGTCCACCTCCTCCGCATCGCCCGCTCGTGCGGCTATCTCACCGTTCGCCCCGACCGCGACAACCATCCCATCGCGGACCAACACCGCCTCGCCGCGCGGCAGTGCTGCAGCCATGGTCACCACGCGCGCATTCCGGAACAGCACGCTGCTCACGGTGTCTCCGACGTATCGAGGCGCGAAGCAACGCCGGGCGCAGAACGTCGTGCGGCCCGCAGCCTCTTGCTTCTCACGCCCTCTTCCCTCAATCGTCGGGAGAATGCAAAAGAGCGGCCGCTGCACGGCCGCTCTTCATCGCTTCTGCTGTCGCCCGAGGCCGTCAGTCCGCCGATGGCAGCACCTTCGGCTGCTGCAGCTGCATCGGGACGCCGCAGCACTCGACCTGGCCGTCGCCCGGCTTGATGCACAGCACCTCGGTGCCGCAGTTCTCGCACTGGAATCGCTTGCCCAGCTGGTTCGGCATGCGGTTGGCCCCCTAGTTCTTCTGCTGCATCGGCTGCCCGCAGCAGCCGAGTGCGCCCTCGCCACCCTTGGTGACGATCATCTCCGAGTTGCACTTCGTGCACTGGTATCGCTTGCCGACCTGGTTCGCCACTACGTCCTCCCGGATTCTGCCTCAGATGAGGCAGGACGCGTATTCGCGTCCTGCAACTTCAAGTCTAGGTTCGCCGTTTTCAGTGCGTCAAGCCGGACTACTTCACCGTCAGCGTGCCGGTCATCGCGTCGGGATGCACGTCGCAGTGGTAGTAGTACGTCCCCGCAGCCAGCGTCCCCAGGTTCAGGGTCTGCTTCACCGGCCCGTTCGTCACATCGGTCTGGCCGATGCTCGCGCCGGTCGCATCCGCTCCCTTGAAGAAGTGGATGTTGTGCGGCACGCCGTCGTCCTTGTTGTCGAAGTCGATTGTGATCGGTGCGCTCGCGTTCGCGGACAGCGTCTGCTTGTCGAACGCGATGTTCTCGCCCACGACCGTCAGCGTCTGCGCATTCGCGGCCGGCGTCGGCGCGGCCGTCGGCGTGCCAGCCGGCGTTGTCGCCTGCACAACTGGCAGCGGCTGCCCGCACGCCGGCTGGGTGATGGCGGCCTTCGCCGGGTCGGCGAGCGGCGGCTCCGCGAGCACCGAAGCGCCCGACTTGTGCGCGGCCGCGTCCGTGTTGCCGGCGCCACGCTCGACCGTAAGCTGGCCGCTGTCCGCGTTCGACGCGGTGATGTGAATCAGCTCATCATCGATCTTGACGTAGGTGTCCTTGCCGAGCGGCGCCGCGTTGCTCACCGGGATCGTCGTCGCCGCGGCATCGATGTCGGACTTGAGAGTGATGTGGTTCGTGTCCGCAGCCTCGTGCGCGTACTCGACCGCGTGGTCCCAGTCCGTGCCGTTGGTGATGAAGATCGCCAGGTCCTTGATCTGCTCCGGGTTCAGCGGGCCGCCCTGGCTATCGCCCCAGGTCGGCATCGCCTTGCCGACGCGACCGCACGTGATGGTATTGAACACGAGGTTGTAGGCAGCGTCCTGCGCGGGCTTGTCGACCGGCCCGCCGAGCTCCTTCCGGCCCTGCAGGTCGGGGCGGTTGAGCGGCGGCGCCAGCGACAGCCGGTTGCCCTTCGCGCCGCCTTCGCCCATGTCGCCGTGGCAGGTGCGGCAGTTCTGTGCGAAGAGGTAGGCGCCGCGGTTCAGCGTCTTCTCGAGCTGCACGCCTTTCGCGTCGGCCGCACGGTGCGGGTCCCAGACGGTATACGAACCGGCCGCGATCACTGCCGCGAACACGAGGAGCACCATGATTTTGATTTGCTTGCTGGTGTTCATGCCTATCCTTCGCGCGCCGGTCGCGCGGTGAACCGCCGCATCTAGCCGAGCTGCTTCGCGCGGGAGGAATCGGTGGTATCGCCGAGCGTGATCTTACCGGTGTTCACCATCAAGGTGCCGTTGGAGACGGAGATGTCGAACGTGTCGAGCGACCGCGGCGCCGGACCGAACACGCGCACACCGCCGTAGGTGTAGGTCGAGCCGTGGCACGGGCAGCGGAACCAGCCCGAGTACGTCTTGTTCACGCCGGGACGGTCGTCCGTCCACGTGAAGTCGTCCTTCCACGGGACGGTGCAGCCCAGGTGCACGCACTTGTGGTACAGCGCGAGGATCGCGTTCGCTTCCACCTTGTTGCCGGCGGCCCGCTCGCGGGCGGCGCGCTCTTCGTCGAACTTCATGATCCAGGCACGCGCGTCGAGGTTGTGGACGGGCTTGCCCGCATCGAACTGCGTCAGCTTGCCGACGGGGATGACGCCGCCGAACGGGCTCACTTCGCTCGTGCCGACGCGCTGCTGGCCACCCTGTGCCGCCGTCCGGCGCGGGTACAGCGCGTACACGATCGTCGTGCCGATGGCCGCCAGCATCACGCCCATGCCGGCCCAGAACCCGACCCGCAGGACGCCGCGTCGTGACACCGTCGGGATCGGCGGGCCGACGGGCGCGGGCTTGGCGACGACGACCGCGTGCTGCGGCGTCGCGATCGCGCCGCCTCCGTTCGCCGCTGCCGGCGCGCGCTTGTCACCCGCTACCGCCCGCGTCTTGGGCGTCGCCGCGTCGCTGCTCGCGCCCGACTCGTCGTTCTTTTCGGCTTCGTTCGGCTGTGCGTTCTCTTCGTCAGGCATGGAGTCCACCCGGAGTTGTCCTATCGACCAGTACAAAATGCGATGTCGGCGGCGTGATCTGCCGCTGGATGCTCGGGTCCTTGTCGAGGTTCGGCACGTGGTTCGGCGGCACCAACTGCTGACTGCGGCCGCGGAACGCCGCGCCGATGATGGTGAGCGCGAAGTAGACCACGATGAATCCCGTGAACAGCGCGATGATCCCGTCGCGGACCGTGGTCGCCCATCCCAGCTTCACGAGGATGAGGATCATCAGCGCGGGCAGCCCGATCATCGCGATGATCGGCACGATCCATTCGGCCGTGATCGCGGGCAGGCTGAAGTCGGAATTGTACGGATAGACGTGCTGGAGCCAGCCTGGCATCCACGTCGGCTTACCGCCCCAGTCCCAGCCCCAGGTGCCATTGCCCGGGATCGGGATCTGCGTGAAGTCCTTCGGCCAGTCGAGGTGGCCGTCGTGCGGCCCCGCGCCCGGCTGGAAGGGCACCGGCAGGCTCCAGTGCCACGTGTCGCGGATGGCGAGCCGGTTCGGGAGGAAGACGAAGTCCCAGATCGGCTGCAGCGTGCCTTCGATCGCGTGCGGGAAGGGCTTCTTGTTCCCGAGCCACTGCAGGTTCTTGCTGCTGCCCCAGAGCCGCGGCAGGTGCTCGTACACGAGCACGTGGTTGCCGTTGTCCCAGAGGATCAGCCACGTGATCCAGACGCCCGACCAGGCGAAGCTGAACATCGTGATGCGGATGGAGTTCACCGTGCCGAACCACGTGCCCTGCCCGTCGTTCGAGCGGTCGACGTACGGGATCACCATCAGCCCGATGAGCAGGATCGTCGGCACGATGACGCCGGCGAGGCCCTTGTCCATGTGCAGGAGCAGCTCCTGCAGGTTCATGAAGTACCACGGCGCCTTCGACGGGTTCGGCGTGACGTTCGGGTTCGCCTTGTTCAGCAGCGGCGCGTTGAAGAACGTCGCCAGGAGCACGAAGGTGATCGTGAACAGGACCGCGCAGATGAACTCGACGAAGACGAGATCCGGCCAGACCAGCAGTTCCTGGTCCCGCTCTCGCTTCTGACGGACGGTCTCCTTCGCGCCGGCCGCAGGTGCTGCTACCGCCATCCTGCTTCCTCCGTCCTAGAGCGGGCGCGCAAGGCCGCCGTCGCGGCGAATGCGCCAGAAATGCACCGACATGAAGATCGCGGCCAGCAGCGGCAGCGCGATCACGTGCAACGTGTAGAAGCGTATGAGCGCGTTCGGCCCGACGTCGAAGCCGCCGATGAGGACGAACCGCGACTGCCCGCCGAGGATCGGCGCCGCGCCCGCGATGTTTGTGCCTACCGTGATGGCCCACAGCGCCAACTGGTCCCAGGGCAGCAGGTAGCCCGTGAACGAGAGCAGGAGCGTCAGCACCAGCAGGATCACGCCGACCACCCAGTTGAACTCGCGCGGCGGCTTGTACGCCCCGGTGTAGAACACGCGCATCATGTGCAACAGCACCGTCAGCACCATCGCATGCGCCATCCATCTATGGAGGTTACGGATGAGCATGCCGAAGCGGACGTTTGTCTCGAGCGACTGGACGTCCGTGAACGCGCGGTTGACGTCCGGCACGTAGTAGAACATCAGCATCACACCCGTGACGGTCAGTCCCAGGAACATGAAGAAGCTGAGTCCGCCCAGGCAGTACGTGTGGGTGATCTTGACGTGCGTCTTGTGGATGCGGGTCGGGTGCAGGTGGAGGAAGACGTTGGTCGCCACCGCCAGCATCTGGTTTCGCGGGGTGTTCGGGTAGCCCGAGCGGAAGACCGAGCTCCAGATGTAGTTGTGGAAGAGCTTGTCGTACAGCCAGTCGCCGAACCCTGGGCCCTTCGGCTGCTCCGTCAACGACATCTCGAAACCTCCCGCCCTAGCGCGACCACCAGGCGCCGAACGCCACCATCAGACCAAGCGACAAGAGGATCGTTGCGAGGACGTACGCAAGCTCGAGCGCGTCGGGTGCCCACGGCACAGGAAGCTGCCAAAGTAGTTCCATCACCCGCTCCTGCCGTCCCCCACGCTTGCTCGCACCCCGCTCCTGAGGCGTTCGGGGCCGCCATCATTTGTGAATCCCGTAGCAACCGGGAATCTAGCATCGGCCCCTACTAGTGTCAAGGAATCGCGAGGTCTGCGCGCCATGCGCCCGCGGCACGCCATCGACGCCCGTCAAGATTCGCGATCAGGCTCCCGCGCGTGCCGGCGATCGCATCGCGTACGATGTCCAGGAATCGCGACCGAGCGGCGGTGGGAAGCACGCGCATGGCACGCAAACACGTTGATCTCGAGGTCGAAGGACGCACTGTCCGCGTCACCAATCCGGACAAGGTCTTCTTCCCCGAACCCGGCTTCACGAAGCTCGACCTCGTCAACTACTACATGGCCGTGGCGCCCGGCGCCCTCCGCGGCGTCATGCGCCGGCCGATGGTCCTCAAGCGCTTCCCCAACGGCGCGACCGGCGAGCCGTTCTTCCAGAAGCGCGTCCCGCAGAACCACCCCGATTATGTCGAGACGGCGCGCATCACGTTCCCGAGCGGTCGCCACGCCGACCTCGCCGTCTGCGACGAAGCGCCCGACCTGGCTTGGGTGATCAACCTCGGCTGCATCGACCTCAACCCCTGGCCCGTGCGCGCGGCCGATGTCGACCATCCCGACGAGCTGCGCGTTGACCTCGACCCCACGCCGGAGGCCACCTTCGCCGACGTGCGCGACGTCGCGCTCTGCGTCCGAGATGTCCTGCACGACCTCGGCTATCGCGCCTACCCGAAGACATCAGGCTCGCGCGGCATCCACATCCTCGTGCGCATCGAGCCGAAGTGGGATTTTGGCGAAGTCCGGCGCTCCGCCCTCGCGCTGGGCCGCGCGGTGGAGCGCCGCATCCCGGCGCTGGCGACAACAAAGTGGTGGAAGGAAGAACGGCACGGCGTCTTCATCGACTACAACCAGAACGCCCGCGACCGCACCGTCGCTTCCGCGTACTCCGTCCGGCCGCTGCCCGACGCCCGGGTCTCGTGCCCGCTCGAGTGGGACGAGGTGGCCGATGTCGACCCGGCGCGCTTCACGCTCGCCACGGTCCCGGCGCGCTTCGCCGAGCGCGGCGACACGCACGAGTCCATCGACGACGTCCACCACTCGCTCGAGCCGCTGCTCGACCTCGTGCACAGGCAGGAGGAGGAAGGACAGGGCGACGCGCCGTGGCCGCCGCAGTTCCCGAAGGCCCCGGGCGAGCCCCGCCGCGTCCAGCCCAGCCGCCGGCGGAAGGAGTGACCCTCACCGCGCCGCGGCGCAGGCTGTCGGCCTGAGCGCCCTGTGATCGTGACCGCCCTGCCATCCTGAGTGCGCGACGCTGTCATCCTGAGCGCAGCGAAGGATCTCTCCGCTACCCGTTCATCGCCGGGTTGAGCCACAACTCCGCGTTGCCAGAACGCGCGGAATGTGGCGCGGCCGGCAGGCCTCGAACCTACGCCGGTCCGAAGATCTGCCGCAGCTCGAACGGCACCGCGGACGCGATCTGGTCGTACGTGCACGCGCGCGGCGGCTTGTCCGGGCGCCAGCGACGGAACGTCGCCGCGTGCCGGAAGCGCTCGCCCTGCAGGTGGTCGAACGTCACCTCGCACACCAGGTCCGGCCGCACACGCACCCAGCTCGTATCGCGGCCGCCCGTCCAGCGGCTCTGCCCGCCCGGCGTGCGACCCTGCCCGAACCCCACGCGCTCGTCGTCCGTCAGGTACGGCGCGAGCGTCTCGACGAGCGCGCGCTTCTCCGTCGCCTTGAAGCTCGACGTATGCCCGACGTACCCCAGCACGCCGGCCTCGTCGTAGAGCCCGAGCAGGAGCGAGCCGACCGACTTCCCCGCCTCGCCCTTGTTCCAGCGGAAACCGCCGACCACGCAGTCCACCGTGCGCAGGTGCTTGATCTTCAGCATCGACCGCGCGCCCGGGCGGTAGACGTCGTCGAGCTTCTTCGCCACGACGCCGTCGAGCCCCGCCCCCTCGAATCGCTGGAACCAGTCCTGCGCCGTCGCCGGGTCGAAGGTCACCGGCGTGATGTACGCCGGCGCGGGTACGCCGTCGAGCGCGCGCTCGAGCCGCGCCCGCCGGTCCGACAGCGGCGCCGCGCACAGGTCATCGTCCCCGTCCGCGAGCATGTCGAATGCGACGAACGACGACGGCGTCTCCGCGGCGAGCTTGCGCACGCGCGACTCCGCCGGATGGATCCGCATCAGCAGCGCGTCGAAGTCGAGCCCCTGCTCCCCGATGATCACGATCTCGCCGTCGAGCACCATCGGCGCCGGCAGCACCCGGGCGAGCGCCTCGCTCAGCTCGGGGAAGTAGCGCGCGAGCGGCTTCAGGTCGCGGCTCTGCAGGTACGCCTCGCGCCCGTCGAAGAACACGAGCGCGCGAAAGCCGTCCCACTTCGGCTCGTACTCCCACTCATCACCGGACGGGATATCGTCCGTGAGCTTGGCGAGCATCGGCTCGATCGGCGGCTTGAGGGGAAGCGGCATCATGCACCCGTCGCTGTTGCTTGAACCGTGCAGGATACCGGCAGGCGCCGCTACTTGAGCAGCACCTCCAGCATGTGGCCCATCTCCTGCGCGTCCTTGCCAGGCATGCCGATGAGTGGCAGGTCGACGCCGAGCGTGCGCCGCTCGTCGAGGTCTTCCTTGCACTGCTCGAGCGTCCCGACGACCGCCGTCTGCTCGAGCATCCGGTCGGACACGCCGGCGGCCGCGGCTTTCGGGTCGCGCGCCTCCCAGCCGGCGCGGATCTGGTTCACCTCGTCCTCGAAGCCGTTGCGCGTCAGCATCTCGTAGTAGTACGTACCCATGCGGCCGACGTAGAAGGCGATGGGCGCGCGCGCCTGCGTCCGCACGTGCTCGGCGCTGCCCGATTCCGTGACCGCCATGACGATCGAAGGTGCGACCGTGATGTCCTGGCGCGTCTTCCCGGCCTTCTTCGCGCCCTCCATGATCGTGGCCACGCCCGACTCGATCTTGTCCTTCGGCCAGTAGATCGGGATCCACCCGTCCGCGACCTCGCCCGTCTGCACCATGCTCTTCGGCGTGATCGATGCGATGTACGTCGGGACGTGGTCGCGCAAGGTCGGGAATTGCATCGTGAAGCCGCGGTTCAGGTGGAAGATCTTGCCGTCGTAGTTCAGCTTCTCCTGCCGCATGATCGTGTTGATGATCTCGACGTACTCGCGCAGGCGCGTCGCCGGCTTGTCGAACTGCACGCCGTGCCAGTGCTCGATGACGTTCTTCCCCGAGCTCCCGAGCCCGATGATCGCGCGCCCGCCCGAGAGCTCGTCGAGCGTCCCGAACGTCATCGCGAGCACCGCGGGCGTCCGGCTGAACACGTTGACGATGGCCGTCCCGAGCTGGATCTTCTTTGTCGCCAGCGCCAGCTCCGTCAGCATGCTGAAGGCGTCGCGCCCCCAGGCTTCGGCCACCCACGCCGATTCGACGCCGAGGTCCTCCGCGACTTTCACCCGTTCGACGAGCTCCGCCCGCTCCTGCGGCGTACCCGCGAAGCCGATCTGGATGCCAAGACGCTTTGTCATCGTTGCCTCTCTCGTTCCGGCGCGCTCGCGGCGCGCGATATCGCTGCGGCTCTCGCAGCGCTGGCATGATCCGCGCGCCCGCACCTACGGTCAATCCGGATCGCTGCTAGCATGCGATCGATGCAGATCCGCACGCTCCCCGACGCCCGCGCCGTCGCGCTGGCCGCCGCCGACGCCATCGCCGCCGTCGTGCGGGACAAGCCCGGCGCGATGCTCGCGCTCCCGACCGGCAAGACGCCGATCGCCACCTACGCCGAGCTCCAACGTCGCTTCGGTGCCGGCGCGGTCGACCTCTCGCGCACAACCGTATGGGCCGTCGATGAGTTCGCCGGCCCGACGCGCGCGACGCCCGGCACGAACAGCGTCTTCTACCGCACCCACCTGGGCGTGCCGCTGCGTGCGCTGCACATCCCCAACCCGTCGGCCCAGGACCCGGACGAGCACATCGCCGCCTTCGCGGCCGCGATCGCGCGCTCCGGCGGCCTCGACCTCTGCGTGCTGGGCATCGGCACGAACGGGCACATCGCCTTCAACGAGCCGCCGTCAGGCGCGGATGCGCCGGCGCGCGTCGTGACGCTCTCGCCGTCCTCGCGCGAAGCGCACGCAGAGTCCTTCGGCGGCCTTGAGCGTGTCCCGCCGCGCGCGATGACCCTCGGCGTCGCCGATCTCCTCGCCGCGCGCCGCATCCTCGTGCTCGCGACCGGCGCCCACAAAGCCGCCATCGTCCGCCGCGCGATCGAAGACTCGCCGACCGCGGATGTCCCCGCATCGTGGCTGCAACAACACCCCGACTGCGCGTGGCTGCTCGACGCGGCCGCCGCCACCGACCTGCGGTAGGGGCGAACCTCGTGCCCGCCCGGCTTCGGGTCATCAGCCGCACGCACCCACCTACGGTAGGGGCGGGCCCATGTGCCCGCCCGTCGCCGTACTGCGCATCACGCACGGCAGGGACACGTGCCCCCCCCCCCGCGCCGTCGGGTTGCCTTTCACGCGCGGGCGACCGACACAGCGGTAGGGCGGGCCCATGTGCCCGCCCGCCGTCGCATTGCCTGCGGATCGTCTATTCGGCGATCGTCGCGCGCAGATCGTCGTCCGTGTGCGCCAAATGCCACCTCAACGGATTCTCCTCGATGTACGTCCGCAGTCGACCGAGGCTCTTCTCGTCCCGGATGACGTGGTCGAAGAAACTCCGCTGCCATAGGCGCTACTCGAACCGCGGCCAACCCTCGTCGCGCACCCGCCGGATGTATTCGTTCGTCGTCATCGTCTTGAACCACGCGATCGCCCGGGACAACGATGTCCGCTCTGCGTCCTGATGCTCGTTCAGGGCGATGATCCCGTGCACATGATCCGGCATAACGACGAACGCGTCACAATCCGCCGCGGCGAACTTTTCCTGCACGCGGCTCCACCATCGACTCACCATCTGGCCTGCGGCATTGAGGCGCAGCGTCTCACCGACGAATTCGCCGAAGATGCCAGCCCGCTGTTCCCTGCAAATGGTGATGAAATAGAAGCCCGGCGTCGCGTAGTCGAATCCCTGGAGGCGAGGTGATCGACGTGTCGGAAGTCGTGCGTCATCGGTCATGGTGAAGACAACGACGGGCGGGCACGTGGGCCCGCCCCTACCGCTAACCGCCGCGGCCGCACGAGTGTGCGAGGCGCCAACTTCTGCCCACAGCCATCAAGAACGCTTCCCGCGGTACAAGTTTCTGCGCGACCGGATCGACCGTCAGGAGAAACGCCTCGAGCGCATGCGCACCGAGGAGCGCGGGCACGTTCGGCGCGCCAAAGAAGCAGAGGATGGGCATGCGCTGGCCTTCGATCTCCGCCTCCACTTCACCGATCGGCACGTCGCGCAGTTCGCCGTCGGCGAAGCGCACCGGCATGCGGCGGACCGGCGTGACGCCGAGCCGTTCGAGAAGGTCGGCGGGCGCCGAGCTGAAGAGCGCGCCGGTATCGACGAGCGCCTCGACCCTTGCCGACGGCGGCGGGCCGCCGTTCGTCACGGGACCGCGTAGCGTCATACCGACCGTGAACGTACGCATGCGCGAAGTGTAGCAGCGCGAACGCACGCCCTACGCCCCGCCGGCGGCCTCCGTGACGCCGTAAGCGTCGAGCTGCGACTGGAACGCGCGCACGTCGTGCGAGTACATCAGCAGGTCGTGCTTCTCGCCCGCGCGGTCGATGACGTGGTCGCGCAGTAGCGCCTCCGGGCGGAAGCCGAGCTGCTCGAACGTCGCGATGGCGCCCTTCTGGTCGAGCGTCATCTGGACCACCATCTTCTCGATGCCATGGTCGAGCGCGCGCGCGAAGATCGCCTCCGTCAACACGCGCCCCAGCCCCTTGCCGCGCATCTCCTCCCCGACGAGTACGCGCAGCTCGCCGACGTGCCGCGACCATGCGACGGTCCCGAGGTGCAGGCTCGCGTAGCCGAAGATCCGCCCTTCGCGCTCGCCCACGATCGACACCACACGCTTCTGCTCGACGTTCTCCAGCCAGCCATCGACGACCGCCGGATCCGTGATGTCCATGCGCAGGAACAGCAGGTCGTGCTCGGGGAGCGCCTGCGTGAACGCGAGCAGCGCCTCGCGGTCCGCGTGCGCGAGCAGGCGTATCGTGATCTCGCTGCCGTCCGACAGCGGGACCGTGCGTGGGAGCTGCAGCGCCGCCTCGGTCATACCGACCGCACCGAGAGCCACTCGTTGACCTTCGGCCAGAGCCGCAGCACCGCGTTCGGCCCGGCGACCAGGCTCACGTGTCCCCCCTTCAGCACGATGTCCTCCTTGTCCTCGCTCCCGACCAGCGTGGTCAGCGCGTTCGTCGCCTCGTAGGGCGCGATGTGGTCGTGCTGCGCCATCGCGTTCAGCACCGGGCAGGTGATCAGCTTCGGGTCGACGCGCTGACCGCGGATCTCCAGCTCGCCTTTCATCAGCCTGTTCTCCCACATCAACTCTTTCGTCGACTGGCGGAAGCACTCGCCGGGGAACGGGATCTGGTCGCTCGTCCACTTGTTGAACAGCCGGTAGTGCTTCACGTACTGGTCGTTCCACAGGTTGTCCCACAGCCGCACGTACGCCACCAGCCGGTCAGCGGGCCGCAGCAACTCGAACGAGCGGTACATCATCTCCGGCGGGATGTTCCCGAGCGTATCGACGATCCGGTCGACGTCGAACCAGCGCTGGTCGCTCCACTGGCGGAACAGCCCCATCCCTTCGTAGTCCACCGGCGTCGCGATGCACACCAGGTTCGCCATCGGCGCATCGGCATGGAGCCCGCCATAGATGATCGAGAGCAGCCCGCCCATGCAGTAGCCGATCACCGACACGTCGTGCTCGCCCGTCTCCTCCTGTACCTTCGCGATGCACGCCGGGATGAAGTCCTGCGTGTAGTCATCGAGCCGGAGTTTCGTGTCCTCGGGCCGCGGCACGCCCCAGTCGATCATGAAGACGTCGAAGCCGTTCCTCAGCAGGAACTCGACGAAGCTCACCCCTGGCGTCAGGTCCAGGATGTACGGCTTGCTGATCAGCGACATCACCAGCACGACCGGGATGCGGTACACCTCGTCCGACATCGGCCGGTAGTGGTACAGGCGCAGCGTGCCTCGCGAGTAGACCGTGTCCTTCGGGGTCTGCCCGACCTCCGGCTCGTCGCGGTTCAGCAGGACGTCGATGCCGCGCACAGAGCGCTGGATCGTGCGCTCCACCTCCTGGCGGACGAGGTCACCGATGCGTTCGCGCTCGGGCGCGGTCTGCGACGTCATCGTGCGCTCCTCCCCGGCGGGCACGGGCGGCCGGGGACGCCGCTGCTCTCGAGGGTGGCCCCAGTATCGCACTGCGTCCCGACGATTTGAAGCCCTGCCGACGACTTCGCGCCGCGCATGATCTCGTAGAGCGATCTGGCGTTCTTCCGGCAAGAGGCGCACAATCGCGAAGTAGCGGCGTGCGTTCGCTGCGCCGTGGCTCGGCCCGCGGAAACGGAATCCGCACTGCTCCGGCTTGGAGGTGCCTCATGACCACGATCATCGAGCAGGTCCAGATCGATGCCCCGCCCGACCGCGTCTGGGCCGTCGTGAAGGACGTCGAGCGCTGGCCCGACTGGTCGCCCGGCACCCGCAGCATCGAGCGGCTCGATGCCGGGCCGTTCGCCCTCGGCAGCCACGCGAAGGTGACGATGAAGGGCACGCGCGGGCTGCGCTGGACCGTGACCGCGCTGGACGAAGGCCGCTCGTTCACGTGGGAGACCGACATGATGCCCGGCGCGCACATCGTCGCCGAGCACATCATCGAGCCACGGGACGGCGGCAGCTACGTCACGCTCACGCTGATCACAACCGGTCTCGGCGCGGCGATCGTCTCGCCGCTCCTCGACCCGTTCTCGCGCAGGAACGTAAAGGCCGAGGCGCAGGGGTTGAAGCGCCTGTGCGAAGCGGCGGCTACTCCGTCCGAAGCGCCTCGATAGGGTCGAGGCGCGACGCCCGGAACGCCGGGTAGATCCCGAAGAACAGACCGATCGCCGCCGAGATCCCGAACGCCGCGAAGATGCTCAGCGGCGTCACGACGGTCTCGACCGGCGAGTCGCCGCCGAAGTTGTGGCCGCTGCCCAGCTTCGCCGCCGCCACGCCCGCCGCGATGCCGATCGCGCCGCCGAGAATCGTCACGATCAGCGCCTCGACGACGAACTGCAGCAGGATGTCGCGGCGCCGCGCGCCCACCGCCTTCCGGATGCCGATCTCGCGCGTCCGTTCGGTCACCGACACCAGCATGATGTTCATGATCCCGATGCCGCCTACCACGAGCGAGATGCCGGCGATCGCCCCGAGCAGGATCGTCAGCGTTCGGCTCACCTCGTTCGCGGTCGAGAGTAGGTCGTCTTGCGTCAGCACGGTAAAGTCCTCTTTGCCGTCGTGACGCTGTAGCAGCAGGTCGTGCACCTCCTGCTTCGTCTCCTGCAGGTGGCTGCTCTTGTCCACCCGCACCGTGATCTGCAGCACGTTCGTCTTCCCGAGCGGGTTGCGCAGGAACGGGATCCGCGTCTGCAGCGTCGAAAGCGGCACGAAGACCTGGTCGTCCTGGTTCGTTGTGTCGGACGACCCCAGCGATTGCATCACGCCGATGATCCGGAAGTTGAACGAGACGAGCCCGCCCGCGAACGACAGCCGGATGTTCTGGTCCATCGCCGACTCCGGGTCGCCGTACAGCTCCTGCGCGACCTGGCTCCCCAGCACCGCTACCAGCGCGTGCGCCTGGTCGTCTTGCGTGTCGATGAACCTTCCGACCGCCGGATAGAAGTTCCGCACCGAGGGGTAGTTGTAGTCGGCCGCTGTGAACGTCGTCGCGACGTTCTGGCCGTTCGCGATCGCCTGCGCCGAGGAGTTCGACTGCGGCGCGACGCCCAGCACCTGCGGGAACCGGTTCGGGTCGTTGATCGCCTGCGCGTCGTCGTCCGTCAGCGTCGTCGCGAGCGCGCTGATCACGCCGCCGCCGGCTGTCGGCGCCGGCCGTACGAAGATCAGGTTGCTCCCCAGCCCGCGCACCTTCTCCGTCACACCCTTCTGCGCGCCCTGTCCGGCCGCGATCAGCGCGATCACCGCTCCCACGCCGATCACAATGCCGAGCATCGTCAGCCCCGTGCGCATCTTGTTGATGCCGAGCGCCCGCACGGCAGTGAGGAAGGTGTCGAAGAGGATCATAAGGAAGTCTGTGGCGCCGTCGACTCCACGGACGGTAGCGGCGCATCCACGCCGCGCGCCTCGTCGCGCGCGACGAGACCATCGCGAATGTGAATCACGCGTCGCGTGTACGCCGCCACTTCCGGCTCGTGGGTGACGAAGACGACCGTCATGCCGCGCTCCGCGTTGAGCTTCGTGAACGTCTCCATCACGTCGTGGCTCGTCTTCGTGTCGAGCGCACCCGTCGGCTCGTCCGCCATGATGATCGACGGGTTCGTGACCAGCGCCCGCGCGATAGCAACGCGCTGCTGCTGCCCGCCGGAGAGCTGCGTCGGCTTGTGGTACATCCGGTCCGCGAGCCCGACCTCCGCGAGCGCGCGCATCGCGTACGCTCGCCGGTTCCGCACGCCGCGGTAGATCAGCGGCAGCTCCACCTGCTCGATCGCGGTCATCCGCGCGAGCAGGTTGAACGACTGGAACACAAAGCCGATGCGCCGGTTGCGGATGAACGCCAGCTGGTCGTCGTTCAGCGAGTGCACCATCACGCCATCCAGCTCATACGTCCCGCGCGTCGGCCGGTCGAGGCAGCCGAGCAGGTTCATGAGCGTCGACTTCCCCGATCCGGACGGCCCCATGATCGCCAGGAACTCTCCGTCTTCCACGTCCAGGTCGACGTCCACCAGCGCCGGCACTTCAACGTCGCCGGTCTGGTAGATCTTCGAGAGCCCGCGCAGGCGGATCATCAGCGCACGCCCTGCGGCACGCCGTTGTCGGGCGGGGCGATGCCACCACCACCACCCCCGGCGCTGCTCGAGCTCGCGCTCGCTCCGATGACCGCCGGCAACACGACCTTGTCGCCTTCCTTGAGGCCGCTCGTCACTTCCGCATTGTTATTGTCCGACAGCCCGACCGTGATCGCGACGGTTTCCGTCGCGCCGTTGTCACGCTGCACGAGCACGACCGTCTGCGTGCCCTGCCGCCGGAGCGCAGTCTGCGGCACCAGCAGCACGCCCGAAGCCTGCCCGACCTGGATCGTCGCGTTCGCGTTCATGCCCGGCTTCGGCTGCGGCACCGGCGTTGGCGCCGCGGTCCGCAGTTGTGCAGTAGCGGCTCCTCCCGGCGACGACGCCCCGCCAGGCCCTGACGCGCCGCCGGGCCGCGATGCGCCACCAGGTCCTGACGCGTCCCCCGGCGCCGCGGTCGCGATCCCTGCGGAAAGGGTCGCCTCTGCCTTGTACGTGACGACGCCCTGCGTCACCGTCGGCGTCCCACCGATCGATTGCACCACGAACGGGTAGATCACGCCGGGCAGCCCGTCGAACAGGGCGACGCCGCGGTCACCCACATGCACACGCGCGACATCCGTCTCTCCGAGCGTCAGGTCGAGCCGTACCACGTCCGGCGTGTCCAGCACGATCGGCGCGCCGCCGCCCGCGCTGCTTCCCGACGCGGCCGATGATGATGCTCCGCTCGCGCCGGCCATGTCCCCGACCTGCACGTTCAGCGCGGCAACCGTGCCGTCGAACGGCGCGACGATCTGCGCCTTCGTGAGGTTGTTCGACGCGGTGCCGACGGAGATCTGCGCCAACTGGACCGCCGTCTCCTGCAGGTTGATGTCGTCGCTCGTCGCTCCCTGCTTCACCTGGTCGCGCTTCGCCTGCGCCGCCGTCAGCGCCGCCCGCGCGCTCGTCACCGCGCCCTGCGCCGCGCTCAGGTTGGCCGCCGTCGGCCCGCCGGTCAGCAGCGCCAGCTTCGCGTTCGCGCTGTCGAGCGCCGCCTGCGCCGCGCTCACCGCCGCCTGCGCCGCCGCGACGTCGTCTGAAGACGCGCCTGCCTGGAGCGCCGCGAGCTTCGCTTGCGCCGAGGCCAGCGCCGACTGCGCCGACGTCACGCTGCCGTTCGCGTTCGCCAGCGCGTTCGTCGCCGCCGCGTAGCCGCCGTCCGCGCTCAGCACCGAGGCCGCGAGCGACGGTGCGGAGCCGACGGAGGGTGTGCCCGACGCCACCGGCGTTTGCGTCACGCCGAGCAGCGCGCTCCGGTCCGCACCGGAGATCGGCGCCGCGCGCGTCGCGCAGAACGCCATCGACGAATCGACGGCGCAGTACGCCGTCTCCGCGCTGAAGAGCGTCGCCTGCGCGCTCGTCACGCCGTTCTGCGCGTTCGTCACGCCGTTCTGCGCCGCCGAAAGGGCCGCCTGCGCCGAAGCCACCCCCGCCTGCGCCGCCGCGATATCCGCCGCCGACGCGCCCTGCGTCAGCGAATCGAGGCTGTTCTGCGCCTGCTGGAGTTGCGAGGTCGCCGCGCTCACTGCCTGCTGCGCCGCCGCGAGGTCCGATGCCGTCGGCGGCCCGGTGAGGGTCGAGAGATCGTTGTTCGCCTTGTCGTAGGCCGCCTGCGCCTGCGCGACCGCCTGGTCCGCCGCCGCGAGGTCGGCAGCCGTCGCCGGCTTCTGGAGTTGGCGCAGCTTGATCTGCGCCGTGTGCAGGTTCGCCTGCGACGTGGCGAGCGCGGACTTGAGGTCGGTCGTATCGACCTCGGCGAGCACGTCGCCTTGCTTCACCTGCTGGCCGAGCTTGACGTTGACCGAGGTGACTCGCCCCGTCGTCTGGAACGACAGGCTGGTCGAAGATTCGGCCGCCACCGTGCCCGAGGTCGCGACCGTCTGGCGGATCGTGCCGCGCGCGACCGCCTGCGTCGCCGTCTTCGGCGCGGACGATCCTTCGCTCTTGAGCTGCGTGTCCCAGAGGAAGAACCCGCCGATACAGAGCGCAGCCACCAGCACCGCGGCGCCGATGCCGCGCCGGCGCCAGCCGGTCTTCGTCGTCAGGCTCGCGAGGTCGTTGAAATCCTTCGCCATGCGCGACTCCCCTTACCGCCTCCCTGCCCCACATCTCGCTCGGCGACAGGCGTGCGCGTCCCTTCCGGCCAATGCTGAACGGCGTTCAGCAAGGCTAGGGACGAACATACCCTTACGTCAACGGGAGAGTCAACGCGAAAATGTAAAAGCGCGCGCGTCCGAACAAGCTCTCTGCCGCTAGATCCGGCTGTACCCGCTTCCCGGCATCCCCGGGTCGACGCCGACGCCCTTGCCGTCCTTCATCCAGCCGAATTCGGTGAGGATCTGCTGGCTGTACGTCACCCGCCCGGAGACCTTGTCGATGGGCTCCGTCGCCAGCAGGAGCGCCGCCTTCGCCATCAGCTCCGCCGGCTCGCCGCGCGGGTCATCGAGCCCCGTGACGAGGCCGTGGTGCACCGTCCCGGCCGTCGGCACGACCTGCGACGGCGACACCGCCGACACCGAGACGCCGTACTGGTACACCTCTGCCGCGAGGCCCTGCGAGAAGCGCTCGAGCGCCGCCTTCTCCGCGCCGTAGCAGGTACCGCCGACGCGCCAGCGGCTGTCCGCGTAGGGCCCCCGCCCCGGCCCGATAGCCGCGCTCGATGAGATGTTCACGATCGAGCCGGCTTTGCGCTCCACCATGTCCTTCAGCACGAGTTGGCTCAGCACGAACGGCGCGTGGAAGTTCACCGCCCACGAGCGCATCCAGCGGCTCAGGGGGTAGTCCTTGATCGGCATGAAGTAGGTGAGCGCCGCGTTGTTGACGAGCACGTCGATCGGCCCGTACGCATCGCGCGCCGCCTGCACCAGCCGTTCGCACTCCTCCGGGTCGGAGATGTTCGCCGCCACCGCGGTGGCTTCGCCCCCGGCGCTCTTAATGCCCGCGACGGTCGTCTCGAGCGATCCTTCCATCGGGTGGTCGCCCTCATGCAGCGTGCGCGCGACGCACACGACGCGGCCGCCCTCCGCCGCAAACACCTTCGCGATCTCCGCGCCGATGCCGCGGCTCGCGCCCGTCACGATCACCGTCTTCCCGTCGAGCTTGCCCATTGCGCCTCCTCCGGCTTCGGCCGCTATCCGCGCGTAGAGGATACCCACGCCTGCCCCGAGCGGAACAGGCGCGCGCCAGAACTGAGAACCAAGAACAAACTGTGAACTGTTAACTGTTAACTGTGAACTGCTAGCTGTGAACTCGCTCCAACAACGCCAGCACGGCGGCCTCGCCGTCCTCGAGCGCGTACGAAGAGCCGTCCTTGCCGTCTCCCCAACGCATCGCGTTGAACAGAGAGCCGTCTTTGTATGCCGCGATGACGGCCGGGTGCACATATGACTTCCGGCACACCGCCGGCGTGTTCCCGAGCTGCTGCGCGACCTCCTTGATCGCCGCGGCGATCTTCCGCTTCGCGCCCGGCTCGGTCTCCGCCGGCCCCTGCGCCCGCAGCGCCATCGCCGCGAGCACCGTCCCCGACCACGTGCGGAAGTCCTTCGCCGTGAAGTCCTGGCCCGCGATCTCGCGCAGGTACTCGTTCACGTCCGACGACCCGATCGTGCACGTGGCGCCGTCGTCGTCGACATACTGGAACAGATCCTCGCCGGGCAGGCCCTGCGACGCTCGCACGATCCTCGCGAGCTGCGCATCGCGGATGTCCACCTCCCGCTCCTTGCCACTCTTCCCCCGGAACGAGAGCCGGACCTTCGAACCGATGACTTCGGCGTGCTCGTCGCGCAGCGTCGTGAGCCCGAAGGAGTTGTTGTCGCGCGCGTACTCCTCGTTCCCGACGCGCTCGGACGTCGACCGCAGCAGCCGCACGACCGTGGCCAGCAGCTTCTCGCGTGGCAGCCCGTGCTTGCGCAGGTCGTGGTCGACGCGTTCCCGGATACCAGGCAGCGCCTGCCCGAAGGCCACCATCCGGCCGAACTTCGTCGCGTCGCGCGCATCGCGAAAGCGCGGGTGATAGCGATACTGCTTCCGCCCGCGCGCATCGCGGCCTGTCACCTGCAGGTGTCCCTGCTCGCTCGGGCAGATCCAGACGTCGGTCCACGCCGGCGGAATCACCAGGTCGCGGATCCGCCGCAGCTCGTCCCGGTCGCGCACCACGCTGCCGTCCGGGTACGTGTATGTGAACTCCTCTCCGGCGCGCTTGCGCCGAATCCCCGGAGTCTGGTCGGTCACGTACCGGAGGTGCGCCGCCAGCGCGGTAAGCTCGGGGTCGCCGGGCGCGAGCGCAGTCCGCTCGTTCCCGTTCGCCTTGCCGTGCGAAGCTACGGCCGGCCGGCTTCTGTGCCCGTTCGGGTGCTGTGGCGGCTCCTTCGTCGAGACCATGCGGCTTGACTATCGCCCGGCGCTGGTTAACCGGCGGGCCCGCCTGGGGGCCGCCGCGTTGCAACTTGCTCGCAGTCGCAGACAAAGGCGGGTAAGATATTCACCATGGTTGGCACAGAGAAGACGCTCGAAGCGCGCATATTGCCGCCTGCCGACTACGAGGCGCTGGCGCAGTTCCGCGCGCACATCCGCCGCTACATCCACTTCAGCGAGGATCTCGTGCGTCGCTCCGGCGTCGAGCCCGCGCAGTATCAGCTGATGCTCGCGATCAAGGGCGCGCCGCCCGGCCGGCAGACGACGATCAGCTATCTCTGCGATGTGCTGCGCGTCCGCCACCACAGCGCTGTCGAGCTGGTGAACCGCACGGAGAAGCGCGCGCTCGTCTCGCGCTCGCGCGAGGCGCCGGATCGCCGCCTGGTGTTTGTGCGCCTGACCCCCGAGGGCGAGCGCCTGCTCGACGACCTCGCCGCACATCACCTCGCCGAGCTGCGCACCGCCGGCCCGGAGCTCGTGCACGCGCTGGAGTCCATCCTCGACAGCCGCGGCGTCCGATAACGCAAACGCCGCGCGATGTCTCGCGCGGCGTTGCTGCGGCCTCGGTCCGCGTCCGGTGGGCTACGGCCGCACCCCGGTCAGCTTCGCCACCTTCAGCGTGTTGAAGAGCGCGATGCTCACATACCACTTGACGCGCGTGCGCGTCGCGTCCTTCGTCTCCAGGCTGCCGATGTCCTCGACCTGGAGCCCACCCGGCGCCGTCAGGCCGGCCAGCGCGCCCTCGCCGAACTGCAGCGCGTAGATCGTCGAGCAGTCACTGCTCGTCCCGACCGTCGTCGCGTCGGAGATGTAGTCCGACACGCCGATCGGGATGCCGTCGTAGTACTGCGCCATCTGCCCGAAGTCGTTGCGGTCCGTCTGCAAGAACGTCCCCGCCGTCCGTGCGAGGTTGTTCAGCCCACGCCGAGAGCGCTTGCTCATGAGCAGCAGGTCAGGCGCGCCGCCCTTCACCAGGTCGATCAGCTCGTCGAGCTTCGCCAGCGTCACGCTGGCGCCGTTCGCCCCCATCGACGTCGCCTGCGCGCCGGTCGTCAGCTTGTCGATGCCGTCGAACGACTTTGCGTCGACGCCGGTGTCGCCGTTGAGGAACGTGTCCTCGAACTTCTGCTGCACGGCCTTCGCCTTCAGCCGGATCACCGCCGACTGCAGGTCCTGGATGTTGCTGCGCGTCATGAGCAGGTAGTTGTCGATGTCCGCGTCGCCGCCGACGATCGTCAGGCTCGTCGTGATCTGCGTGAACGTCGGCGTGCTCTCCGACCACGTGTCGCCGACGTCGAAGAACGCCGCGGCCGCCGCCGCGTTCTCCCGGTTGTACGTCAGGCCGTTCCCCGTGATCTCGATGAACGGGAGCACCTGCAGGATCGGCGAGTCCTGGATGATCGTCTCGATCACCCCCTGCAGCACCATGTCGTTCGAAAGCTTCGCCGCCTCGGCCAGCGTCAGCGCCATCCCCGCACCTCCTCCTTATCCCTGTCTCGCTTCGTGCCGTCGTCTCGAAGGCTCACGCCCGGCGGCTGAGCCCGTAGCGGATCTTCTGCTCCGGCGTCATCGCCCCGGTGTCCGGCCCGCCGCGCACGGGCGCGCCAGCCGGCACCCGCGCCGCCTGCGCCTGCTCCTCGAGCTGCGACCGCACCCGCCCGACGACCGCGCGCGCCGCCGCCCGCGACTCCTCGACCTCGTCGATGCTGTCGCCGGCGATGAGGTGCTCCGGCAGCTCGCGTTCGGCTTCGAGCACGAGCTCGCGATAGCGCGCCGCGTCGGCACGCCCGCGCTCCCCCGCCGCCGCGCCCTGCGCCTGCAGCGCCGTGATGTCCGCGCCTGCCTGCTCCGATGCCGCGTTCGCGGCGCGCAGCTGCTCTCGCAGCGCCTCGCTCTCCGCGAACGACTCCGCCGCCCGCGCGTCGGCCCGGGCCGCTTCGCCCTGCCAGCGCTCGACCTCCGCCCGCAGCGCCTCGAGCGCGTCCGCGTCGTCCCGTCCGTCCTCGCCCACCCGCACCTCCTCTGTCATCGTGTGCGGCGTACGCTAGTCGCCGCCGCTTCGATCTCAAAGCGCGCGCTGGCAGCCGCGCGCGGAAGGACGCACGCGTCTTGCCGCGACGTACAATGGCGTCGAATCGAAGGTCAGGGAGCTGATGACCGAGGTCTACGTCTACGACGGCTCGCGCGTCACGGCGCTCGCCGTGCCCGCCGTGCGCCCGCTGCGCTTCGCTGCGTGGACGCCCGATGGCGCGCGGGCGCTGCTGGCCGGCAACCGCGGCCAGGCGCTCTGGTTCGATGGCACAGCGTTCGAGCCGCTCGACACCGGCGTGAAGCACAACCTGCGCGGCCTCGGCTGGTCGCCCGATGGCCAGCGCGCGCTCATCGCCGGCAACCGCGGCGCCGTGCTGCTCTACGAGCGCCGGCGCATCCGCGAGCTGCCATCACCCACCGTCGAGAACCTGCGGCGCGTCGCCTGGTCGCCCGACGGCGCCTGCGCGCTCATCGTCGGCAACGCGGGCGTCGTCCTGCGCTTCGATGCCGCGTCCGGCGAGCTGCTGCCGCTCCCCGGCGACCGCGCGCACACCATGCGCTCGATCGCCTGGCGGCCCGACGGCGCCTACGCGCTCATCGGCGCCTACGCCAGCCGCTTCGCCGGCTACCCACGGCCGCATCTCCTCTATCGATGTGACGGCCGCTACACGCAGGGCATTCTCTCGACCGACGACGAAGACGACGCGATCGCGATCGACTGGCGCCCTGGCGCGCGGCCGCCGTCCGCGCTCGTGCTCGCGGTCGCGTACGGCGACGGCGATGCGCTCGCGAACAAGCTCTTCACTTTCGACGGGGCGGGCTTCGGCCGCCGGCCGATCGAGGCGCCCGCCACGCTGCTCGGGGCCGGCTGGTCCCCCGACGGCTCACTCGCCCTCCTCTGCGGCGAGCGGGGCAGCCTCCTCCGCATGACCGACAGCGCCATCGAACCGATCGCCGCCGGCACGCGCGACAACCTCATCGGCCCCTTCTGGCGCCCCAACAGCGCACAAGCCCTCATGCTCAAAGGCCCCGAAGAGCGCGTCTACACGGTGTGAAGCACGCCATATCGACCGACGCCGATGCATCACGTCGCCCGGTCCCAGTAGAGTCCAGACGCGGTATAAGTCATCGTTCAACCGGATTCTGGCGCGAGGGAGGTTCATGGCAACCGACCGAAGGAAGCTCCGCGAGTTTGTGCGCGCAGGCCAAGAAATGTTGGCTTGCGACTGGACCGCGCACTACGGTGCCGACGTTAGCCGGATTGCCCCTGCTCCTCCGGCGATCAGATACGCCCAACCTGGATTTCTGGGGGATGACTATCGCGGTATCGTCGTTGTAAACCAGAATCCGGGCGTTGGAGACAGCCCAGACAGGGCAAAGATGCATCGCATCTGGGATGGGGAGCTTGAGAAGTGGCTTCGCACAGGAACGATTCAATCATATGAGGAGGTGTTTCGCTTCTGGCAACGCGACCTCTCGAATTGGCCAGTCTGGAAACAATGGATAGCGCCCATTCTGGCTCCGTCGGGACTTGATGAGCGGAATGTCGCCTATTTGAACTTATGCAAGAACCAAACAAGAAGAAATGTTGCGCCAACAGCGTCCATGTACTGGGCGGACTGGCGATGGACGAGGCGACAACTTGAGATCCTCAGGCCACACACGGTCGTCGCCGGTGGCAAGGCGGTCGCGGATCTACTCACGAGATTTTGGCCCGAAGCGCCCTTCAAAGTAGTTGAACAGAACCGGATACGCAGCCAAAACAACGCTACTCGAGCTCAGCAAGCAAGCGAAATCGCGCGAACGCTTGCCAAGGCCATCGCAAAAAACCGTTGAATTTGTGCTGCCCGTCGGGCTCGAAGAAGTCGTCTGGCTCCCGTGTTGATCGCCCGTGTTGGAGAACTCGCCGAGGAGTAGCCAGAGACGGGTATCAGCGCGCAAACCCCCGCACCAGCTCCGCCGCCGCGGCGCGCACGTCGCGCGCACCGCACACCGCGCTGATCACCGCCGCCGCGTCCGCGCCCGCCGCGACCACGCGCGCGATGTTCGTCGCATCGATGCCGCCGATGGCGACGACCGGCACCCGCACCGCCGCTTTCACCTCGCGCAGCCGGTCGAGGCTCGCCGGGCGCGTCACCTCCTTCGACCTGGTCGCAAAAATCGAACCGACAGCGACGTAGTCCGCGCCCGCCGCCTCCGCCGCGCGCGCCTCACCGGCATTGTTTGTCGAAACGCCGATCACGCGCGCGCCGACGATCGGCCGCACGGCCTCGATCGGCAGGTCCTTCTGCCCGAGATGCACGCCGTCGGCATCGACCGCGAGCGCCAGATCCGCGTGGTCGTTCACGATGAATATCGCCCCGCGCTCGCGGCACAGCGCGCGGATCGCCCGCGCGTCGGCGAGCTGCTCGCCCTTGTCGCGATGCTTGTCGCGCCATTGCAGCACGCGCGCACCGCCCTCGAGCGCCAGCCGCGCGACCTCGCGCGCGTCCCGCGCGCCGCACGCGTCCTGGTCGATGATCACGTACAGCCCGCTGATCGAAGCCATGCCCAGCTTGGTCCTCATTCGGTGTTCGTTTTTCGTACCCTGCGGCAGGATGATACGCCGCGCACGCGTCCGAACGTAGAACGAGAAGCATGAAGACGCGCGACTTCGGCTGGCTGCTCCTGCTGGGGATCATCTGGGGCGCCGCGTTCCTCTTCATCAATATCGTCGTCGATGACGTCCCGCCCCTCACCGTCGTCGCCGGCCGCATGCTGCTCGCCGCCGCGACGCTGCTCATCGTGCTCGCCGCGACCGGCCGCCGCTTCCCCGCCCGCTCGCTGTGGCCGCTGCTCGTCGTCCTCGGCGTCATCAACAACGTGCTGCCCTTCGCGCTGATCACCTGGTCCGAGCAGCACATCACGAGCAGCCTCGCCGCCACGCTCAACGCCACGATGCCGCTCTTCACGTTCGCCATCGCCGTCGCGCTGGCCGTCGAGCGCCCGACGTTCGACCGCGCACTGGGGCTCGTCGTCGGCTTCGGAGGCGCCGTCGTGCTGCTCAACCCCTCGTTCGGCGACCTCACGTCGTCGAGCGCGCTCGCCGAGTTCGCCGTTATCGCCGCCTCAGCGTGCTACGCGCTCGCGACCGTCCTCGCGCGCGACCGCCTGCACGAAGGCGATCCGCTCGCGTTCGCCGCCGGCCAGCTCTTCGCGGGCGCCATCATCGCCATCCCACTCGCGCTCGCCGTCGATGGCGCGCCGCACCTCCACGTGGGCGCGGGCGCCGCGCTATCGTGGGTCACGCTCGGCATCGTCTGCACCGCGGTCGCCTACGTGATCTTCTTCCAGCTCGTCCAGCGCATCAGCGCGACGCAGGTGTCGCTTGTCAGCTACATCATCCCGGTCGTCGGCACGCTGCTCGGCTGGGCCGCGCTCGGCGACCACGTCGGCTGGACGCTGATCGCCGGTCTCGCGCTGATCCTCGCCGGCCTCGCCATCGTCAACGGCACGTCGCGGTCGTTACTGGAGCGCGCACTCGGTCGCGACACCTCGCCTGGTGCGTAGTTCGACGAGCGACCGAAAGCTGTGACATGCCACGCGCATTCAACACGAGAGGCCGGAGCAATCCACCCCGGCCTCTACCTGCGACTTGCGACCTGCGACCTGCGACGCCCGCCTACCGCTTCGGCTTCACCTCGAAGCGGTCGTTCATCATCACCTTGTCCCACGCCGCCACGAAGTCGCGCACGAACTTCTCCTGCGCGTCGTCCGCGCCGTACACCTCAGACAGCGCGCGCAACTGCGCGTTCGCGCCGAAGACGAGGTCCACCGCCGTGCCCGTCCACTTCGCCGCGCCTGTCGCACGGTCGCGACCCTCGTACAGGTTCAGTGACGAGCCGGACGGCTTCCACTCGACATTCATGTCCGTGATGTTCACGAAGAAGTCGTTCGTCAGCGTCTCCGGCCGGTCGGTGAGCACGCCGTCCTTCGACTGCCCCGTGTTCGCACCGAGCACGCGCATGCCGCCGAGCAACACCGTCATCTCCGGCGCCGTCAGGTTCAGCATGAACGCGCGGTCGATCAGCGCCTGCTCCGGGTCGAGCGACTCACCGGCCTGGAAGTAGTTCCGGAAGCCGTCGTACGCCGGCTCCAGCACCGAGAACGACTCGATGTCCGTCTGCTCCTGCGTGGCGTCGGTGCGGCCCGGCGTGAACGGCACCGTGACGTTTTGCCCCGCCTTCCGCGCCGCCTCTTCGATCGCCGCGCAGCCGCCGAGCACGATGACGTCCGCGAGCGAGACCTTCTTGCCACCGGTCTGCGCCTTGTTGAAGTCCTGCTGCACCTGCTCGAGCACCCGCAGCGACGTCGCCAGCTGGTCGGGGCTGTTCACCTCCCAGTCCTTCTGTGGCGCGAGGCGCACGCGTGCGCCGTTTGCGCCGCCGCGCTTGTCGGTGCCCCGGAAGCTCGCCGCCGAAGCCCACGCCGTCGCGACGAGCTGTGAGAGCGACAGCCCCGACGCGAGGATCTTCTTCTTCAGGTCCGCGACATCCTGCGCCCCTACCAGCTCGTGATCGACGGGCGGTACCGGATCCTGCCAGAGCTGCTCCGGCGCGATCCACGGCCCGAGCATGCGCGAGACCGGCCCCATATCACGGTGGAGCAGCTTGTACCACGCGCGCGCGAAGGCGTCCGCCATCTCCTCCGGATGCTCGAGCCATCGCTTCGAGATCGGCCCGTAGATCGGGTCGAACCGCAGCGCCAGGTCCGTCGTCAGCATCATCGGCGCGTGCCGCTTCGAAGGGTCGTGCGCGTCCGGCACCGTGCCCTGCGCCTCAGGGTTTTTCGGCGTCCACTGCGACGCCCCGGCCGGGCTCTTCGTCAGCTCCCAGTCGTAGGCGTACAGGTTCTCGAGGAAGCCGTTGTCCCACTTCGTCGGGTTGTTCGTCCACGCGCCCTCGAGGCCGCTCGTGATGGCATCGGCGCCCGTGCCGGTGCCGAAGTCGTTCTTCCATCCGAGCCCCATCTGCTCGAGCGGCGCCGCCTCCGGCTCCGGCCCGATGTGCGTCGCCGGCGCCGCGCCGTGCACCTTCCCGAACGTGTGCCCG
>DASUKS010000217.1:0-4833 GCA_036278595.1 Dehalococcoidia bacterium | reverse complement strand
TCGCTCGTCGGCGCGGGCACGCTGCTCGAGCACGCGATCCACGACATCGACATCCTCGTGTCGTACTTCGGGCGCGTGACGCGCGCGTACGGCGTGACGCGCGAGTTCTTCGAGAAGAAGGGCATCGAGGACCTGAGCAGCGCCACGCTCGAGTTCGAGTCGGGCGCTGTCGTGAGCCATACATCGATCTGGCACAACCTGCTGCATCGCGGGTCGAGCCGGCGGATGCTCGTGGTGTGCGAGAACGGGCAGATGGCGTGGCAGGACGACGACTGGCACGCGGCGATCCGCATGGAGACGAACGAGGCGCCGGCGCCGTACGACATCGCGCCGGCAGACGTCGTCGAGCGGTACATCGAGTCGGCGGGCGTGACGGCGCCGGCGCTCGTCGAGACGGTGCGCGCGCCGTACGCGGGGCAGGACTACCTGCTCGAGGACTACGCGTTCCTTCGGGCCGTCAGCGAAGACCGCCCGGCGTGGCCCGACTTCGATGTCGCGCTCTACGCGCACGAAGTCGTGGACGCGATCTATCGCTCGGCGCGTGAACGGCGGCCGGTCGAGCTGGCGTAACGACGGAGGCAGCATGGCGGCGTACGACCTGGTCTTCCGGCACGGACGGATCGTCGATGGTACGGGCGCGCCCGGGCGCGAGGGCGACGTCGCGGTGCGCGGCGACCGCATCGTCGCAGTCGGCGAGGCGCCGGAGCGCGGCGAGTACGAGATCGACGCCGAGGGGTTGGTGATCGCGCCGGGGTTCGTCGACGTGCACAGCCACGACGACGCCGCCGTCGTGCGCGATCCGCGCGTCGACTTCAAGATCATGCAGGGCGTCACGACGGACGTCGCCGGGAACTGCGGCGCGGGCGTCGCGCCGGCGAACGACGAGTTCCGCCGCTTCTACGTCACCGGCATGGGGCCGATCCTCGGCGACAGCGACCTGCCGTGGAGCACGACGGCCGAATACTTCGCGGCGGTCGAGGCGGCGCAGCCGGCGTGCAACGTCGCCGCGTACGTGCCGCACGGCGTCCTGCGCGCGAACGCGATGGCCCTGGCGAAGCGCGAACCGACGGGCGCCGAGCTGGACACGATGCGCAACCTGCTCGACGAAGGGATGCGCGCGGGCGCCATCGGCATGTCCACGGGGCTCGTGTACGCGCCGGGGACGTACGCGCGCACGGAGGAGCTGGTCGAGCTGGCGAAGATCGTCGCGCGCTACGGCGGCATCTACGGCAGCCACATCCGCAACGAGGGGCTGGGCCTGCTTGATGCGGTCGCGGAGGCGATCAGCATCGGCGAGCAGGCGGGATGCGGCGTCGAGCTGTCGCACCATAAGTCGGCGGGCGCGCCGGCGTTCGGGCTGACGCAGAAGTCGCTGCCGTTCATCGCCGAAGCGCGGGCACGCGGTGTCGATGTGACCATCGACGTGTATCCGTACGTGGCGTCGAGCTCGTCGCTCGCAGCGATGTTCCGCATCGGCGGGCCGGCGGCGTTCGAGTCGGCCCCGGCGATCATCGCGAGCGTGAAGCACAACAAGGAGCGCTACGAGGGGAAGTACATCAGCGACATCGCTTCCGACCTGGACCTGCCGATCGGCGACGCGATCCGCAAAGTGCTGCAGGATGAAGAGAACACGCCGAGCGTGATCATGTTCATCATGGACGAGCCAGACGTGCGACGTGTGGTGGCCGACGATCACTGCATGGTGGGCTCCGACGGGCTGCCTTCGGAGGGCAAGCCGCACCCGCGGCTGTACGGCACGATGCCCGCGGTGCTGCAGAAGTACGTGCGCGACGAGCCGCTGATCACGCTCGAGGACGCGGTGCGCAAGATGACATCGCTGCCGGCGGCGAAGCATCGCGTCGCCGAGCGCGGGGTGCTGCGCGAGGGCTGGTTCGCCGACGTCGTTGTATTCGACCAGGAGAAGGTCGCGGACATCGCGACGTACGCCGAGCCGCGCCAGTACCCCGCCGGCATCGAGTACGTCGTGGTCAACGGTCAGGTGGCGGCGGAACGCGGCCACCAGACCGACGCGCGCGCGGGGCACATGCTGCGGCGGGGCGAGCCATGATGCGCTGAGGTTTCATGCCCGTGCCCGGGCGCCCGCGAACGACGAAACGAGGAACAGCCGTTATCGTCGTGGTCACAAGGCGTAAACTGACCGAAACAACTCGGTCGTGGGATACCGCACGACCCCAAAGCCCAAGCTCCCCTCTCCACAATGTGGAGAGGGGCCGGGGGAGAGGTTCCCCGTGCAACGCACCAGCACATCCATCCCAGGCTCCCCCTCTCCGCCCAGTCCGAGAGGGGGTCGGGGGGTGAGGTGGCGCGCAGCGCCTGCGAGCGCCGTATCCGCCGCGTGTTGTTTCCCGGGAGCTGAGAACAGATGACGGCGATCCCGCCAATCGACGGACAGGTGCGGCGTGACGTTGGCGCTGCGGCGGAGGCGACCGACTTCGGCAGCCTGCACTGGGTTGTGCGCGACGGCGATCCGGCGGGCGCGGAGCAGACCATCGGGCTGGCGATCTTCGACGCCGGCAAGGGGAACACCGAGCACATCCACCCGAACTGCGAGGAGGTGGTCTACGTGCTCGAGGGCGAGGTCGAGCACACGCTCGGCGACGAGCGGACGGTGCTGCGTGCGGGCGACCTCATCGTCGTGCCGCGCAACGTGCCGCATCGGCTGATCAACCGCGGCGAGGCGCCGGTGCGGACGTACATCGTCTTCTCGGCGCCGGATCGGCGCTTCGAGCCGACGGGGCGATAGGACGGGCCAACGTTGCCGAGTAGCGGCGTAGCTTTAGCTGCGCCGTCTCCGCCAGCCAAACGACCGCCACTTCGATCCGACCAGACGCCAGCACGGCGCACGCACGTAGCGGCGTAGCTTTAGCTGCGCCCCTGCGAATATTCGCCGGCATCCGTTACAGCGCGGGGACGGACGGTGGAGCGAGCTCGCCGCTCGCCATCTTCAGCGTCAACTCGTACATTGGCAACGCAGCCTCGTCCCTTCGCGCCTGGTACTCCGCGAGCGCCGCCTCGGCCGCGGCACGGCCGGACAGCACCTCATCGAGCGCTCCGGCGAGCAGCGCGGCGTCGCGGAAGGCGTCGGCGATGCCGAGGCCCGTCGTCGGGTCCTTCATGTAGCCGGCGTCGCCGACGAGCGCCCATCCGTCTCCCCACGGCTTGCGGAAGAAGTTCGGGACGTCGGCCGTCCCGACCCAGCGCTCCACTCGTTTGCCGGCACGGACGCGAGCGGCGAAATCGGGTGCACCATCGATCACCGAAAAGAACGTGGATTCGATGTTCGCGCGGTACGTGGCGAATTCGCCCGCCGGACGGCCGGCGACGATGCACGCGAGGCCGTCGTTCGTGGGGAACGCGAGCACGCCGCCGCGTTCGGAGAGATGCACCCCGGCGCCCGCAAGGTCGAGACCCGACCAGTACGAGTAGTAGGCGGCAGTCAGCGCTTCGCGCTCGTGGTACTTCGCCGCCCCAACCGCGGCGGCGACCAGCGAGCGATGGCCCTCGGCGCCGATGACGTAGGTGTCGGTTTCCTGGCGCTGCCCTTCGCCCCTCGCATGCCCGCTGATCCCCGTGACGCGGGCACCGTCCATCGTAATCTCATCGACGACAAAGCCTTCGCGAAACTCCACTCCCACCGCCACCGCCGCGTCGATCAGGATCGGATCGAGCAGGTAGCGACGCGGGCAGTACGCCGGGCCGGCCATCGGTCGCTGCATCATCGGCCTGTCGCCCGCATATATGGTGAAGCTATCGATGCGGGGCGCATTCGTGGCCACAACCGCATCAAGCAGTCCCCATCTTTCGAGCAGTTGCACGCCTTCCGGCTGAATGTAATGCGTGGAGACCTTGTCGCTCGGGAAGCGAGCCTTGTCGAGCAGGAGCACGCGGTAGCCGGCGCGCGCCAGCAGCATCGCCGTGGGGGCTCCGGCGCATCGCGCGCCGATGACGATCGCGTCGTACATGGTGCACCTCCGCTTGACGCGTACACGCATCGGAGTCCGATACTACAGCGCGCACGACAGTAATACCAGTCATGCGCCGACCATGTTCGGCCGGGCGACAGATTACACTGGCCGCATGCAGTACCAGACGCTCTCACTCTCGCGCCGCGAGCAGATGGCGGAGCTGCGGCTCAACCGGCCGGAGCGCGCGAACCCGATCGACCGGCGGCTCCTCGATGAGCTCGACGCGGCGTGCGATGAGCTGCGCGACGACGCGGGCGTGCGGGCGGTGCTGCTGACGGCCGAGGGCGACGTGTTCTCACACGGCTGGGATACCGGCGAGGAGCCGGTGATCGGCCGCGAGCCGCCGGCGTTCCGCTGCCTCGAGCTGCTACCGCAGCCCGTGATCGCCTGCATCGAGGGCGACGCGATCGGCGCCGGGCTCGAGCTGGCGCTGGCGTGCGACGTGCGTATCGCCGCGGACGGCGCCATGTTCGCGATGCCGGACGTCGAGATGCAGACGATCCCGCACGCGGGCGGGACGCAACGGCTGCCGCGCATCGCCGGGCCGGGCGTGGCGGCGCAGATGATCCTGCTCGGCGAGCCGCTCGACGCCGTCGCGGCGCTGCGCTGCGGACTGGTGAACCGCGTGCTGCCGCGCGCGGACGTGCCGGCGGCGGCGGAGGCCCTCGCGGCACGCATCGCCGCCATGGGCCCGCTCGCAGTGCGCTACGCGAAGGAGGCGATCCAGCGCGGCGTCGAGATGCCCCTCGAACAGGCGCTCCGCTACGAGACCGACCTCACCGTTATCCTGCAGACGACCTCAGACCGCGCCGAGGGCGTGCGCGCGTTCCTCGAGAAGCGCGCGCCA
>DASUKS010000216.1:0-3897 GCA_036278595.1 Dehalococcoidia bacterium | reverse complement strand
AGCGCCGGCGATCATCGCCGGCAGATCGTCGCCCGCGTGCACTTCCGGGATGCCCCGCAGGCCGGTGATCCGGACTTGGCCGTCGCTCACAGCTTGATGCCCGTGATGCGGATGCCGGCGCGCGCCTTGTAGTTGCGATTGACGCTCACCAGGAGCACCGTGATCGCCTCGACCATCTGCGCGTTCGCGAGCGCGCCGCCATCGACCCCGCGCACGCCCTCGATCGCGTTCGCCAGCGCGATCACCTGCTGCTTCGCGTCGTCGTCGTCGGCGCAGGTCACCACGTCGGCCTCGACCGAGCGGTCGCCGAGCAACTTCTTCGCGCTCAGGTTCTGGAATGCCGCGGCCACGCGCGCCTGCGGTGCCAACTCCTGCAGCTCCTGCGCGGCCGAGCCGGCGCGCGGCGTCAGCAGCGACGCCTTGCCGCCCTCGAACGACATCGGCACGACCGTGCTCACGGTGATCTTGCCCTCGAGCGATGATGCGAGCGGCGGGATCGTGCCGGCGAGCGCGGCGTACGGTGTCGTCACGATGACCGCGTCGGCAGCGCTCGTGGCGTCCTCGTTCGTTGCGGCGAACAGCGGCAGCCCAGCGTCCTTCGCGTGCAGCTCATTGACCGCGGCCTGCGCCTTGTCGAGCGAGCGCGAGCCGATCGTGCACTGGTGCCCGGCCTTCACGAGCCGGTACGCCAGGCCCATGCCTTCCTCGCCGGTGCCGCCGATGAACGCGAGCTTCAACGTCGCACCTACGCCATCTCGCTGCCGCCGGTGACGTTGACCGACTCGCCGGTGATGTTGTCCGCGTTGCACAGGAACACCACCGCCTGGCCGATGTCCTCCGCCGTCTGCGGCCGGCCGAGCGGCACCCGCTGCGCGATCGTCGCCTTCCACGCCTCGTCGGGCGTGGTCCCGGTCGCCGCGGCGATTGCCGGGTTGAGCACGTCGCGCCACATGTAGGTATCGACCTCGCCCGGGCAGACGGCATTCACCGTCACGTTGAACGGCCCCATCTCGTGCGCCAGCGACTGCGTGAAGCCGATGACGCCCCACTTCGACGCGCAGTAGTGCGACACGCCGGCATTGCCGCGCTTCCCCGCCATCGATGACAGGTTCACGATGCGGCCGCTGCGGCGCTCCATCATGTGCGGCGCGACGGCCTTCGAGCAGAGGAACGTGCCCTTCAGATTGACGTCGAGCACACGGTCCCAGTCCTCTTCCGCGAGCATCGCGACGATGCCGACCGAGATCACGCCCGCGTTGTTGACGAGGATGTCCACCTTCCCCCAGCGGTCGATCGCCGCCTTCACCATCGTCTGGTCCTGCGCGAAGTCCCGCACGTCGACGTCGATGGCGAAGGCGTCGCTGCCGGCCTTGCGCACGGCCGCGATCGTGGCGTCGCGGTCGGCCGCGGTCGAAGGCAAGTCGGCGACGGCGATACGCGCACCCTCCTTCGCCAGCTCGATGGCGATGCCGCGCCCGATCCCCCGAGCGCCGCCGGTCACGATGGCAACAGTGTCACGAAGCTCCATGCGGGGATTGTGCGGGAAGCCGGGCGTGAACGGAAGGTGACATCGAAGGTAGGCCGCAACCGTTTCGGCTGGCAGCTGGAAGCAAGCTAGAAGCTGGAAGAATCGCCGGCGGGTGCACCCGCGTACGACCCGGACCGCGCGCGCTTAACTGTCATCCTGAGCGAAGCGAAGGATCTCTCCGGCTGCGCACCGTCCGGCACGGACCGACCGGGGCGCCGGACACACGCGCGGGCAAGCGCAGTCGACTTTCCAGCCTCCAGCCTCCAGTGTCCGGTGAAACGCCCGCAGCAGCGATTAGCAACTGGCGGAGAGGGTGGGATTCGAACCCACGGTGCGCTTGCACGCACACACGATTTCCAGTCGTGCCTGATCGGCCACTCCAGCACCTCTCCGCGGCCGTAGAACCTACAACCAAGAACCTAGAACCGATGAACCGCCGGCGCTGATGCCTGGTTCCTGGTTCTAGGTTCCCGGGTTCTCTTCGTGATGGCGGAGAGGGTGGGATTCGAACCCACGAGGCTCATCACCTACCGCTTTTCGAGAGCGGCACCATCAACCACTCGGACACCTCTCCGTATGCCGTTGGCACCGGATTATAGCAATCCGAGGCTCACAATCAGCCGCCGCGCGTGAGGTCCTCGTACCGCGCCTGCTGCTCCATCTGCGCCTCCATCGAAGCGCGCCGTCCTGCGCGCACGGCGCGGCGCAGCCGCTCGCGGATCTTCGGCACGAAGCCCGCGGGCTCGACGGACGCGATCTCGACGTCGACGGCGCGGTACTCCGGCGGCACGTTCTCCGCCTCCAGCTCCTCCGGCCGCCGCCCGAACAGCCAGTACGCCACGGCGATCGCGCCGCCGATGAGGGCGAAGATGACGAGCGCCAGCACGAGCTTGCCGAGGAGGCCGCCGCCCTTCTTGTCCTTGCCGCCCTCGCGCTTCGTCAGCGCCTGCTCGGCCTGTTGTCGCGCCTTCAGCGCCAGGTCCGCGGCCTTCTTCGCGGCGTCGCGCTCCCGCTGCTCACGCTTCTTGCGGTCGCGGCGCTCCTTCTTCGATCGCGGCTCGAACTCCAGCTCGAACCTGCCGAACGGCGTCGAGAATTCGATCTCGTGATCCGCGTCTTCTTCGTCGTCCTTGTTGCCCCGCATCAGCCCGAGGAGCCCACCCTTCTTCGGCTGGTCCTCCTCGGACTCGTGCCCGGTGTCATCGACCTCGGCGACTGCGACGCTGACAGAATCGTTCGCCATCGAACACCTCCCTGCTGAGTTGGGCTACTTCTTTCGCGGCTCGTTGCTGGCGCCGGTGAGGCCCGTGATGACGCCAACCGCGCGCCGCACGCCGGCGACAACGCCGTAGGTGCGCACGATCGGCGTGACGGCCGCGTTCGAGACGTACGTCGCCGTGCCCTTCACGTGGTCGGCCGTCTCGCGCACGCTGCCGAGCAGCGGCTTCACCCGGTCGTCCATGAGCTGGCTACCGTCGTCCAGCAGCCCCATGACCTTGCGGACGAGCATCCACAATGCCCAGCCGAGCACGATGGCGACCACCAGCGACACGAAGAAGAACGCGCCGATGAGGATGCCGCTGATGATGATCACCCAGTCGCGGAACGCGCTGACGAAGAGCAGCCAGGTGGGGTCGTGCACGGAATACTCCTTCTTCCGTGGGATTGGGCAATGATATCACGCGATATTTCGGGCCCATACCGCCCGGATCGGCGCTACTGCCGCCTGAACGCCGCGAGACGCCACGCCACTGTCAAGTAGCTCGCCGCAGCGACCACCACCAGCGCCCAGTACGCCCACCCGATCATCGCGAAGATGGCGAGCACGAGCAATCGCACGTCGCGCGATGCGAACCCGAGCAGCCGCTCGGCGGCGTCCCGGCCGGCCGCGCCCTCGAGCCTCGCCCGCGAGTACGACACCATGATGAACCCGACGGCCGCCAGCATCCCGACGAGCAGCGGCTGCGGCCACGATTCAAAGCGGTACGCATACCAGGCCATCCCCGCCGCGATCGCGGCGTCGGCGTACCGGTCGAGTGTGGCGTCGAACAGCCCGCCGAACCGGCTCGCCATGCGCTTCGCCCGCGCGAGGTCGCCGTCGACGCCATCGACCACGGACGACACCTGGATCAACGCCCCGCCCGCGATGTTCCATCCGAGCGCGATGACCGCCCCCGCGCCGAGCGCGATCGCGAGCGCGAGCGCCGATACCTGGTTGGGCGTCGCGGGCGTCGGTCGAAGGGCAGCGGCGATCGGGACGGAGAACCGGCGGTTCAGGTAGCGAGAGACCGGCCCGTCAAGCGAACCGGCCATCGGCCTCGAGCATCGCCTCCGCGGCGCGAAGGTCCTCCGGCGTGTCGATGTCGATC
>DASUKS010000215.1:0-2728 GCA_036278595.1 Dehalococcoidia bacterium | reverse complement strand
CGCTTGTTGACCGCGTGCATGTCGAGCCGCTTGATGAAGTCCTCGACCGACGCGAACGGTCCGCCTTCCTCCCGCGCCCGCACGATGCCCTCCGCCGCGGCCGCGCCGACGTTCTTCACCGTCGCCAGCCCGAACCGGATCACCGGCGCCTCGCCCGACGTGTCGAGCGCGAAGTTCGTCTCGCTGCGGTTGATGTCCGGCGGCCGCACTTCGATGTCCAGGCGCATGCACTCCGCCACCGCCTGCGCGATGCGCTCGTGCACGCCCGCGCTCGAAAGCACCGCCGTCATGTATTCGTGCGGATAGTTCGCCTTCAGCCACGCGGTCTGATACGCGATCGTCCCGTAGCACGCCGAATGTGCCTTGTTGAACGCGTACCCCGCGAACGGCTCGATCAGCGTGAAGATCGCGTCCGCCTGCTCCCGCGTGTAACCGTTGTTGACCGCCGCTTCGACGAACTTCTCGCCTTCCGCCTGCATCAGCGACGCGATCTTCTTCGACATCGCCTTCCGGATCGCGTCTGCGTCCTTCAGCGAGTACCCCGCGAACTTCTGCAGCACCAGCAGCACCTGGTCCTGGTACACGATCACCCCGTACGTCTCGTCGAGGATTTCCGCCAGATCCGGATGCGGGTACTCGACCAGCGACCGGTCGTGCTTCGCCCGGCAGTACGCGCCGATGTGCTGCATCGGCCCCGGCCGGTACAGCGCCACCAGCGCCATCAGCTCCGATGTGCTGTCCGGGCGCAGCTCCTCGATCGAGCGGCGCATGCCCGGCGACTCCAGCTGGAACACCCCGAACGTGTCCCCGCGCCCCAGCATCTCGAACGTCTTCGGGTCGCCGTCCGGCAGCGTCTGCAGGTCGACCTTCACCCCGTGCGTGCGCTCGATGTTCTCCACAGCCCGGATCAGGATGGTCAGGTTGGCCAGCCCCAGGAAGTCCATCTTCAGCAGGCCGATCTCGGCGACCTGCGTCATCGCAAACTGCGTCGTCGGGATCGACGACTCATCGCCGCGCGGCGGGCGTTGCAACGGCACGTGCTCCGCCAGCGGCTCCCGCGAGATCACGACGCCCGCCGCATGCGTGCTCGCGTGCCGCGCCACACCCTCGAGGCGGCGCGCCGTGTCGACGAGCTTCGTCACCTGCGGGTCGATCTCGTACGCCGAAGCCAACTCCGGCGCTTCTTCCAGCGCCTTCTCCAGCGTCATGTGCAGCGCGTTCGGGATCAGCCGCGCCACCCGGTCCGCGTCGCCGTACGCCATCCCCAGCGCCCGCCCGGTGTCGCGAATCGCCGCCTTCGCCCCCAGCGTCCCGAACGTGATGATCTGCGCCACGTGATCCGCGCCGTACTTCTCCGCGACGTATCTGATCACCTCGTCGCGCCGGTCGTCCGGAATATCGAGGTCGACGTCAGGCGGCTCCTTGCGGTCGACGTGCAGAAACCGCTCGAACACCAGCCGCGTCGCCAGCGGGTCGATGAACGTCACATCGAGCGTGTACAGAATGATCGACGCCGCCGCCGATCCCCGCACACCGAGCATGATCCCCGCCCGCCGGCAGAACTGCGCGATGTCGTACACCACCAGGAAGTAGTTCGTGAACCCCGTCTTCTCCACGACCGAGAGCTCGTACGCCAGCCGGTCGCGCACGCTGTCGTCGGCGCGCGGGTACCGACGCTTCAGCCCCTCCCGCGCCAGGTGCGTCAGGTACTCGAGAGGCGTGTACCCCGCCGGGATCTCCGGCTCCGGCAGATGCAGCCGCCCGAACTCCAGCTCCAGGTCGCACTGCTCGGCGATCAGCTGCGTGTTCGTCACCGCCTCCGGCATGTCGGCGAAGAGCGCGAGCATCTCCTCTTCCGACTTCACGTAGTACGAATCGTCGTGCATCTTCAGCTGCCGCTTCGGGTCATCCACCGTGCTGTTCGTGCCGATGCACAGCAGCACGTCGTGGATCGAAGCGTCGTCACGCAGCGTGTAGTGCGAGTCGTTCGTCGCGACCAGCGGGATGCCCGTCTTCCCCGACAGCTCCCTCAGCCCGCGCAGCACGCGCGCGCACTCGTCGTTGATCTCCGGCTCGTCGTGCCGCATCACCTCCAGGTAGAAGTCGTCGAAGACGTCCTGGAAGAATCCCGCCAGCTTACGGGCATCGTCGTGGCGCTCTTCGGACAGCAGCCGGTGCATCTCCCCCGAAGGACAGCCGCTCAGCGCGATGATCCCCTTGCCGTACTGCGCCAGCAGCTCCTTGTCCATCCGCGGCTTGTAGTCGAAGCCCTCCAGGTGCGCGTGCGTGCTCAGCTGCAGCAGGTTCTTGTACCCCTGCTCGTTCTTCGCCAGCAGCGTCAGGTGAAAGTAGTTGTTCGACCGCGAGTCCGACTTCTTCAGCCGCGACTCTGGCGCCACGTACGCCTCAATGCCGATGATCGGCTTGATCCCCCGCGCCCGTGCTTCTTTGTAGAAGTCGACGGCCCCGTACAGCGCCCCGTGGTCCGTCATCGCCACCGACGTTTGCCCGAGCGCCTGCACCCGGTCCATCACGTCCGGAATCCGGCTGAGCCCGTCGAGCAGGCTGTACTCAGTGTGAAGGTGCAGGTGTGTGAACATATATTCGGGGTTCTTTCGGGGATCATAGCAGGGCCCGCCCCCACGGTCGATCCCCGTCCCCTCCCACACCGCCGACGCGCGGCCGCCCACGCCCGCCCGTGCCCGCAAACTGGAGCGCGGGCGCCCCC
>DASUKS010000214.1:0-9746 GCA_036278595.1 Dehalococcoidia bacterium | reverse complement strand
CGCGCCGCCGCGAGAGCTCTACACGACCGGCACGCCGCCCACCGACGGGTTGGCGCTCATCGGCTGGTCGCACGACGGCGCGGACATCGTCTTCTATACGCCGCCCGGCTTCACCGCCGACGTCGCCGGCGGCGCGCAGTTCCTGCGCATCGGCGTCGGACCGGACGCGAAGGCACAGGCGCTCACCGAAGGCGCCGAGCTCACGAACCCCATCCTCTGGGACTTCGGCCCGGACGCGATGCTCGCGATCACCGGCGGCTCCGGCCGCGAGACGTGGACCAACAAATTCGTCGGTCTCCTTGATACGGGCGCCGGCACCGGACAAAGCCCGCTCGGCGTCCCCGGAAAGACCGTGACCCTCGAGCCCGCGATCTCGCCCGATGGCCTTGCGCTCGCCTACGTCACCGCGCCCGACGCGCCCGGCGTCAGCGGTGGCGACGCGGCGAAGCAGGCGCTCGCGCAGCGCCGCATCGGCGTACTGCCCGCCGTCCCGCCGCCGCCCACCTGCACGAGCGAAGGGTGCACGCCACCCGCGCGCACGCTGACGTCCGACGCCGCCTACCGCGACGAATACCCGCAGTGGTCCGCCGACGGCACGCAGATCCTCTGGGTGCGCATGGACGCGCAGGACAACGCCTCGCTCTGGCTCATGGACGCCGACGGTTCCGGCCAGCACGAAGTGCTCGACGGCTTCGACGTGCCCGCGTTTCCCGCGCCGGATCAGCGGTGGTTCGGCTATTACGGCACGATCTCGTGGCAGAACACCGTCGCGTGGTGGCGCCCGCCGTCCCCGCCCGCGCGCAGCACGAACCCCGACGCAAGCGCTACCGCCACGCCGGACACGAGTGCGCTCACGCACACCCTCTCGCTCCCCTCGCTCGGCCTCAGCCTGCGCTACCCGGCGGACTGGACCGACCACCCGGCCGGACACTTGTATTACTCGTGCGTAGGGTGCACCATCCTCGGCCCGCCATCCGCCGAACACCCCTACGGCGTGCAGATCTTCGACGAACCCCTGAGCTTCGGATGCGGTGCCTCCTGCTACGTCGGCAACGACACCATCGGCGTCGGTGGCGGCTGCGTCGGGTGCGGGTCAGGATCGCTACCGGCCTCAACCCTGACGATCGCTGGCATCGATGCCCAGCAGATCGAGTTCGAGCGCCAGGTGCCGCTCGGCATCGCTGCCGAGACCGGAGACTACACACCGAGCCGCGAGATCTGGACGCTGCTCCCGTGGCACGGTCGCGCCGTCTTCATCACCGCCTTCTACCGCGAAGGCGACACCGCCGCCGAGCAGGAGACCCGCGCCGCCTACAACGCCATCCTCGCGACGGTTGCTGCGACGGGTGGGTAGTCACTGGACAGTTCGCAGTTCACAGTCGACAGTTCACAGTTCGCCTCCGTCGTCTGCTGTTGATCCGCCGATCCACCAACGCCGCTCCCAACCGACCGACGCCCGCCGAAAGCCTCTGCTGTCTGTTGTCTGATGTCTGCTGTCCCTCGCGCCCTTGCTGTGCGTCGCACACCTTGTGCGCGCGTCGTACGATAGACGCGTGACTCGCGCGCTCCTCGCCCTCATGTGCCTCCTCCTCCTGCCGCTGGCGCTCGCCGCCTGCGCCAACTCGTCGGCGTCGCGCGCCGGCACGCCGCCTGCGGCCACGCCTGCCGTCAGCGCGCTCGGCAAGATCGCCTACGTCCACGACGGTGACCTCTACGTCAAACAACTCCCCGACGGCGCGGCGCGGCGCATCACCACGCACACCTACGGCAACACCGCCTACAGCGACCCGCAGTGGTCGCAGTCGGGCGAGTGGCTGCTCGCCTACACCAACGCCCAGGCCGCCATCATGCGCGCCGATGGCTCGGGCGAGCGCAAGCTCGACGGCCGCTTCAGCCAACCCGTCTGGTCGCCCACGGACGACCGCCTCGTGTACGTCGCCCTCGGCGATGGCGGCCAACCAAACCAGCTCGTCGTCGAGAACGCGGACGGCAGCGGCCGGGCCATCATCGCGCGCGCCCAGCCGGCCAGCGACGAGATCGGCATCCTCGCCGACCCCACGTGGAGCGACGACGGCACGTGGATCGCCTACGTCGAATCGCACCGCGGTCCGATACCATTCTCGATTCCCGAGGGCGCCAACGTCACTCTGCCGCCCACCTACGAGGCGATCCGCGTCACATCGTTCGGCGGCCGCCCACCGGAGGAGATGTATGTCGAAGACGCGCCGCCGCGCGACGGCATCGGCCTCGTCCACTGGAGCCACGGCGGCCTCTTCTTCTATCGGGACCCAGGGTTCAGCATCGCGATCTCGGACGGCGTCGAGCTGATGCTGCTCAACCCCTTCACCAACAGCGTGGTGGAAGACGACCCGCTGTACCCCACCATCCACTTTATCCCGACGCAGCCCATCACGATCAGCCCCGCCGACCCGATGATCCTCCTCGACCCGTCGCTGCGCTCCACCGAGAACGTCGCGCTCTATGCCGTCACCGACGGCGCAGGCCGCGAGACGTGGACGCACAAGCGCATCGCCGGACTCTCGTGGGCGTCCGGGACGGTGTTCGACCTCACCGGTCCGTCCGTGGCGGCGATCCAGCCCGATGTCGCCCCGGACCGCCGGATCATCGCCTACAGCGCGATGCCCGACACCCCGGCACTCACCGCCGCCGACGCGACGAAGCAGGCGCTCATGCAGCGCACGATCTGGACCGTCGACCTCAGCACGCAGAAGTGCGGAGACCCGCCGACGCTAACCAATTGCACCTGGCGCTCGACGCAACTTACGGATGACCCCGCGTACCGCGATGAGTACCCGCAGTGGTCGCCCGACGGCACCCAGATCCTCTTCGTCCGCATGGACGCCCAGGACCACGCCTCCCTCTGGCTCATGGACGCCGACGGCTCGCACCAGCACGAAGTGCTCGACGGCTTCGACGTCCCTCTCATCAAGCCGAACGCCGATCCGGGACTCGGCTACTACGGCACCATCTCGTGGCAAGCGTCGCTCGCGTGGTATCGCCCCGCAGGCAAGCCCGCCTCACCAGCAGCACCTCCTGTGTCCGCATCGCCGGTCGATACGCCGGTACCCTGCGCGACGCCATCCGCGCTCAACCGCATCGACACCGCGGACGACGCGCTCCGTCTCGCGTTCTCATCCGGGACCGACACGGCCTCGCTGGTCCAGATCGAGTCGGTGGAGCGCGTGAGTAGCGCCGCCGTCGCGGCCGTCGCGATGTTCATCAACTCCCCCGAGACGAGCCCGTTCGGGCCGTGCCTGTCGATCGACTCAGACGCGTGGACCTTCGTCGCGCGCGGCACATTCGTCAACGCAACCCCGCCGATCGACGAAGGCCGCACCTACCACACCTTCTGGGCGATCGCGATCAAAGCCACCGATGAGGTGCTCACCGGGTTCGACCCGCCTTCGGCCGACCTCTCGCAACTCGGTCCCGTCACCACACTCCCGCGAGGCTCCTGGCAGGAGTACGAGCGTCCGCCGCCCGCACGATAGCCATACGTGGGACGCCCGACGGTCGCCCGCACCCATCCGCTACGCGATCAGCCCGCCAGCAGCCTCTGCTATCCGATGTCTGCTGTCTGCTGTGCAACTCCCGCCCCTCTCGCTCCTCGCTCCTCTCCCCTCGCTCCTCATCTGTGCCCTTCTGTGGCGATCTATGGATAAAATCCCCGCGAGATGCCCATCCCACTCATCCTCGACACCGACATCGGCTCCGACGCGGACGACGCGCTCGCGCTCGCGTTCGCCCTGCGCCATCCGGACATCGACCTGCGCGCCGTCACCACCGTCTCCGGCGATGCCGTCCGCCGCGGCTACATCGCGAAGAAGCTCCTCCACATCGCCGGCCGCGACGACATCGAGGTCGCCGCGGGGGACAGCAGCGAGTACGGTCACGGCGGCCGGAACGCCTGGTTCGGCCACGAAGGCGAAGGCCTGCTCGAGCCCGGCGAGACCTTCGAGCTGTCGCAGCGCGATGCCGCCACGCTGATCGTCGAAGAGACGAAGCGCGACCCGCAGATCCACATCGCCACGATCGGCATGCAGACCAACATCGCGGAGGCCGTCGCGCGCGATCCCGACCTGCCGAAGCGGGTGCGTCGGCTCGCCGTCATGGGCGGCATCTTCGCGCCCCTGCGATTCCTCGGCATCGCGCTCGAACCGTCGGTCGACCACAACCTGATGGTCGACCCCTCATCGGCCGTGCGCGCGTTAAACGCCGGCTTCCGCACGACGTACGTCCCGTGCGACGTCACCTTCGGCGCCTGGCTGGAGCGAAAGCACTACGACCGCCTGCTCGCCGGCGATGCCCTTTGCCGCGCGCTCGCGCAGCAGCTCGACGTCTGGTCGAAGGTCGTCCGCCGCCGCGCGGGGGACCGCATGCCAGCGGACTACGTCGCGCTGCTGCACGACCCGCTGACCGTCGCCTGCATGGTGGACCGCCGCTTCGTCACATCGACGACCATGCCCGTCACCGTCGCCATCTCGCACGCCAACCCGCGCACATTCATCGATCCCGCCGCCGGCCAGCCCGCCGAAGTCATCACCTCCGTCGACGCCCCCGCCTTCGCGGACTTCTGGACGGATGTTGTCTGCGGCCGCGGATAGCGCTGTTGCCCCGCTGCAACGCGTTCATCCGGACGATGCTGCGACGCCTCGATCGGCTGCTCGGCGTAGGCGGCCGGTGAAGCGCTACGACGCCGTCGTCATCGGATCGGGACCGAACGGTCTGGGCGCCGCCATCACGATGGCCCGCGCCGGCCGCTCGGTACTGGTGATCGAAGGCGGCGCCACGATCGGCGGCGGGATGCGCACGGCAGAGCTCACGCTCCCCGGCTTTCAGCACGACGTATGCTCCGCGGTGCATCCGCTTGGCGCGTCGAGCCCGCTCTTCCGGCGCCTCCCGCTCGCAGAGCACGGTCTGGAGTGGGTGCATCCGACGATCCCCCTCGCACACCCGTTCGATGACGGAAGCGCGGCGACATTGCGCCGCTCGATCGATGCGATGGCAGCCGAGTTTCCCGAGGACGCGGACACATACAGACGCCTGTTCGCACCCCTTGTCCGCGACTGGGATGAACTCATGTGGGAGCTCCTGCGTCCGATCGTTCACGTTCCGCGCAAGCCGCTCCTCCTCGCCCGATTCGGGCTGCCCTCCCTGCTGAGCGCCTCCGGCCTTGCGCGGCGCGCATTTCAGAATGAACGTCTGCAAGCCCTCTTCGTCGGTTCAGCGGGTCACGCGATCCTTCCGCTCGATACGTGGCTCACGGCCACCTTTGGATTGATGCTCACCGGCGCGGCGCACGGCGCCGGCTGGCCGCTCGTGCGCGGCGGTTCGCGGCGCCTGGCCGAAGCACTCGCCTCGTACCTGCGCTCGCTCGGCGGCGAGATAGAGACCCATCACAATGTGCGGCGGATGGATGATTTGCCGCCGCACCGCGTGGCGCTCTTCGACGTCGCTCCGGAGCATCTCCTCGACATCGTCGGTGGCCGATTGAGTGCCGGCTACCGAAAGCGCGTCCTCGGCTACCGCCGCGGCGAAGCGGTATTCAAGGTCGACTTCGCGCTCTCGAGACCCGTTCCGTGGACCGCAGCCGAGTGCCGAGAGGCCGGGACGGTACACCTGGGAGGATCGGTCAGCGAGATGGTGTCCGGCGAGGACGCCGTCGCACGCGGGCGGATCGCCGAGTCGCCCCTCGTGCTCGTGGCCCAGCCGTCGCTGTTCGATTCCTCGCGTGCCCCGGACGGCCGTCACACGCTGTGGGCCTACTGTCACCTGCCGCGAGGGTGCGACGCGAATGCCGCCGGGCTCATCGAACGCCAGATCGAGCGATTCGCGCCCGGATTCCGCGATACGATTCTCGCGCGCTCAACGACGAGCCCCGCACAAGCGGAGCACAGCAACCCGAACCTCGTCGGAGGAGACATCACCGGCGGCTCGAACGGCGGCCTGCAACTCTTCTTCCGCCCCGGCTTCAGCCTGCAGCCGTACCGCACGCCCGCCGCCGGTGTGTACCTGTGCTCGGCATCGACACCGCCCGCCGGCGGCGTACACGGCATGTGCGGGTACTGGGCCGCCCGCGCGGCGCTACGCCGTGAGTTGCGCTAGACGCATCGCAACGCGGCATGCTTGCCGATCCTTGCCGGCGTAGCGCGCTCGCTCCTCGCTGCTCGTCTCTCGCTCCTCACGCGGCCGCGGGCCGCGCCTCGCGGCAGGCGGCGAACAGCTCCGCCATCGCCGCGTTGAACTGCGGGATGTCCTTCGGGCTGCGGCTGCTCACCCAGTTCTCGTCCCACACCACCGGCAGGTCGAGCCAGTGCGCGCCCGCGTTCCGCAGGTCGTCCTGCAGCGTGTAGTAGCTCGTCATCGTCCGCCCGTGCACCAGCCCGGCGGACGCGAGCAACCAGGGCGCGTGGCAGATCACCGCGATCGGTTTACCCGTCTCGTCGATGCGCCGCACAAAGTCCCGCGCCTTCTGTTCCATCCGCAGCTTGTCCGCGTTGAGCGCGCCGCCCGGCAGCAGCACCGCATCGAACGAATCCGCTCGCGCGCGGGAGAGCGGCATGTCTACCTTGAACGTGTCACCCTTCTCGTCGTGGTTCACGCCCTGTACCTCGCCCTGTGCCGGCGAGATCAGCGTCGTCTGCGCGCCCGCCTCGTCCAGCGCCTTCCGGGGCTCCGTCATCTCCACCTGCTCGAAGTCGTCCGCCACCAGGATCGCCACCTTCATCCCGCTGAGGTCCTGCTGTGCCATCTCGTATCCTCCGTATTCGCATTCACACCGCACGATATCGCCGCAGCCGTAACACCGGCGTTGCGCCCCGAAGGCGGCCCGCTAACTCCCACGCGCCACTGACGAACGTACGCGCTCACCGGAGCACGCGCTGGCGGCGACGCATCACGTCCGGCATCAAACATCCAACATCCAAGCTCGCCCCGAATCGCGCGCGCTCACCCCGCGCTCCTCATCTGGGACCCGAACAGGGAAGGCTGGCACGACAAGATCGCCAAGACCCGCGTCGTCCACGTCTCGCGCTGAGCCGCGCGTCGTCAACATAACGAAGAGGGCTGCTCGCAATGAGCAGCCCTCTCTCATGTTCCGCTGAAGCCGTCCGGCCGGCAGCCCCCAACGACTACCCGCCCAACGACGAACGACACGACCTCACACCTTCAGCTCGTCGGCGACCAGCTCCCGGTGGTAGTCCGCGTCTCCCCACGCCAGCTCCGCCGCCTTCTGGCGCCGGAAGTACAGCTGGATCTTGTAGTCCTTCGTGAAGCCGATGCCGCCGTGGATCTGCTGCCCGTGCGCAACCACCCGGCGCGTCGCCTCGCTGCACCACGCCTTCGCCATGTGCACGTTCAGGTCCGCGTCGGCTTCGCCCTCGTCCACCGACCACGCCGCCCGGTACATGATGAACCGCGCGCCATCGACGTCCGTCACCATGTCCGCGGCCTTGTGCTGGATCGCCTGGAACGAGCCGATCGGCCGGCCGAACTGGATGCGGTCCTTCGCGTATTGCACGCTGATCTCGAAGTCCATCTGCGCGAGGCCCACCAGGTACGCGCACTCGATCACCGTCGCCTTGCGCTGAATCTTCTTCAGCAGCGCCGCGCCCCCGGCGATGATGCTCTCCTTCGGGACGCGCACGTTCTCGAACTTCACCTCGGACTGCTTGTCCGCGGCGATCGTCTTCAGCGGCGTAATCGTGATGCCCGGCGCCTTCGCGTTGACGATCACGAGCTCGATGCCGTCATCGCCCTTCGTGCCCGGCCGCCGGCCGACCACCGTCATGAAGTCCGCGACGTTCGCGTCGCGCGTGAAGAGCTTCGTGCCGTTCAGCACCAGCTCGTTGCCTTCTTCCTTGACCTCGAGCGCCACGCCCTCGCTGTCGAAGCGCGCCGACGGCTCGGTGTACGCGAGCGTCCAGATCGTCTCGCCGCTCGCGATCTTCGGAAGCGCGTAGCTCTTCTGCTGCTCCGTCCCGCCCTCGAGGATTGGCAGCACGCCGCCGATCTGCGTCGAGATGAACGGTCCCGGCACCAGCGCCCGGCCGAACTCCTCGATGAGGATGATCAGGTCCAGGTACCCGAAGCCCGCGCCGCCGTACTGCTCGGGGATCAGGAGGCCCTGCCAGCCCTGCTCGGCCATCTTCTTCCACAGCTCAGGCGAGTAGCCCTTCTCGTCCTCTTCCATCTCGCGGACGAGCGTCTCCGGGCACTCCTTCTCGAGGAAGTCCCGCGCCGCGTTCTTCAGCAGCTCTTGCTCTTCAGACAGTCCCAGGTCCATACGTCTACCCTTTCTTCAACACGCCGCCCTCACGCGGCACCCTGCTCGCCGTTCCCGCCGCTGAAGGCCGGACGTTGGATGTTGGCTCAGGCGACATATTGTCCAACAACCAACCTCTAAGCTCCAGCAACATATTCCCGTTCGTCCTCGTTTTCTCGCACCTCCCACGGCCAAACGCCTGGGGCGTCCGCACCCTTCTCTGCCCCTGCTTCGTTGCGTACCCGGGGGTCTCCCGAGCGCCCAAAACTCACCATCGCCGCTCGATCAACGGGCTCCAACCTCCAACATCTAATCTCCAACATCGCTCGCATGGCTGGACCACGTGCGAAACCCCCAGACGCCCGTGATCGGCAAGCGCTACGACCCGAGATCCAGCCCGGGCGCATCCTCGATCGGGTCCGCCAGCTCTTGCCGGCGAAGCGCCTCCGCCCAGAGCGGCCACCCCAGGTAGATCAGCGCCACGACCACCGCCGGCCACGCCGCCCATTCGACGTACTCGCTCCGGAAGGCGTGCCACTTCGTCAGCTCGTGGCCCGAAAGGCACTGCTCCGTCGCCGCCTTCACGTCCGCCTGCGGCACATCCTCCTCCGCGATCCCCCGCTGCTCGGCGATGTCCGCGCGGAAGTTCACGCAGTCGTTGTGCGTGGCCCCGTGCCCGATCACGCCGGTCCCATACAACGCCCCCCCGAACGCCAGCATCGCCGCGTAGATCCCGACCGCCACGCCCAAGCCGATAACCAATCTCATCACGTTGAGCCCGGCTCGTTTCGGCGGGAGGATGGCGGATGGAGGGTGGACGATGGACTAGGATAGGCCCGCCAGCTCTCTCCGAGCCGGACGAGTTGACCTCCGATTGCTCCGTATTCCTCCATCAACGTGTTCACGAGCGCCTGCGTTCCGTATTCCAGTTCCCGGGTGGTGTCGAGATGCGCTTCCATCTCGTTCGCCGAGCCGAGCGCTCGTCGTAGATAGTTCTTGAACTCCTTCGGTGACTGCCGTAGTCCCCAGCCCTCAGCGATGAGCGCGCCAACCGACTTCGATGCCCGCCGCATCTGATCGGTGAGACCGAACCTCTCGTGTTCTGGGAACTCCACGACGAGCCGGTGCACCTCGCGCATCGCTGCCTGTGCGCGCTGGTACACCTCGAGGTCGCGGAAGCTCCGCACTGGCACGCGCGTCGGCCGTCCTTCCATCGTCAATCTTCCACCTCCCATCTTCGCGCTCGCATCCAGATCACCCCCGCGGCAACCCCAACCCCCGCTGCGCGATCACGCTCCGCTGGATCTCCGAGGTCCCGCCGGCGATCGTCGACCCCACCGCGATCCGGTACCACGCGTCGAACCGCCCGCCGAGCGGCGCGTGTGCCGATCCCTCGACGAGCTGTCCGTACAGCCCCGCCACCTTCACCGCCGTCCGTGCGATGCGCTGCGCGAGCTCCGAA
>DASUKS010000213.1:0-3419 GCA_036278595.1 Dehalococcoidia bacterium | reverse complement strand
CTGAAATGGCTCAAATGCAGGGGTTTCTGCGTCCTCGGGCCGGGAACGGCGTGCTCTTTGGGCGCGGATCAGCTCGTGCCTGCCTTTTTTTCCTTGTGCGCGCTGCGTTCCGGAGTCCCAGGGGGGCCGACGGGGTTGCCGGTTTGTCCCCGCGTCTGCTCTCAGCGATTCCACGCTCGCCCCGGGGTCGCCTTTCGGCGACATGCCTCGAGGCAACCGATGTACGCGGCGAGAAGAGGGGTGATGCAGAGGCCTTCTATGAAGTACATCGTGCGAGCGGCCGATTTGTCCCAGGGCGCGCCGCAGGCGCCGGTCGGTGCCGATCGGCGCCCTTTCTGTGCCCCCATCGGTGCCCCTGAAATCGCTTACATGCAGGGTTTCTGCGCTCTCGACGGGTGAGGCGCGTCTCTTTGAGCGCGGATCAGCTCGTGGCTGTGTGGCCAGCCGAGCATGTGACTCCCAAGGGGGGCCGACCGGGGTGCCGCCGATATAGAGCCCCGGCTCAGACCGGCCGAGCCGTGGCCGGCTATGACCGACGCCCGGCGCGATGATGGCGCTCTTTGGCGCCCTCGGCGCCAGCCGTTTTGGCTCAACCATGCGCTACAGCCGCGGTGTTGGCGCCCCCTTGGCGCCCCCTTCGAGCCCGCGGCTTTGGCTCAACCAAGCCGTTTTAGGCCGGTGGCGTCACCATCGACGCCTTTTGGGCACCAACATCAGCTCACTTGCCTTTTGCCTGGCCAGCCGAGCATGTGACTCCCAAGGGGGGCCGACCGGGTGCCGCAGATATCGAGGCCGGTCCGCAGCCGGCCTACCCGCGATCGACGTTCGGCACGATGATGGCGCCCACTGGCGCCTCCCGGCGCGACCGATTTGGCTCAACCATGCGCCACAGCCACGGTGAGGTGCCCCTTGGCGCCCCCTTTTTCGCGGCGGATTTGGCTCAACAAGCCGTTTCCGGTCGGAGCGCCACCATCAGCGCCTTTTGGGCACCAACATCAGCGTGTCTGCGTCCGGCCTTGGTGCCGCCCCAGCGGATCTTGTTCGGGTTGCGCCCCCATGGATCACCAGAAGCCGTCGCGGAGCGACGCGAGCCGCTCGACCCGAGCGATCCCGACGATTCGGCGACTGCGACGCACAACGTAGTGGACGCGAGAGCGTCTTGCGACGGATACACGACGACGTGGCCGCCACGGTCGATGCCGCGCTCGCAGGAAGAGGTAAGACCTGCTCGTTCGTCGCCTCTCACTGAACAGGTGGCCAATCGTGAACGCCTCGCCCGCAGGCGAGTTCGCGAGGCGAGAATTCGGGAGACGCAAATCGAGATGGCGGCGGCACACCCGTTGGACGAGATCCGCAACGCCGATGCCTCCATCGACCGGCATGGCACTTCCCCCTCCCCGAGCATCCTGGGAGAGCTCGGCGGCGAGACGGCGGAGGTGGCTGCGCTGCCGGTGTCGGTCACCCTGATGCGGGGGGAGGCATGGGGCGTGACGCACGGATTTGATGCGGCCCTGGTCGTGGTCGAAGAGGGCTTCGTCGTCGTTAGCACCCACACCTGCCACGGCGACGGCAACGGCGGTCTCGCCGGCCGGCGGATTGTGTTGGCGACCGGACAACGGGGAGTGCTGCTTCCGCCGCCGGCGCCGGGTGAGCGCCTCGAGGCCCTGACCCCGTCTCTGATCCAGTTCATCTCAGCCGACGGGATGAGGGCTCTGCTCGGGCTGCCGTCGGTGGCGGAGGCGATCGCCAACGCCTTCGCCGAGGCGCTGAGAGATCGTCAGGCGACGATCCGCAACTGCGCCTATGTTCGTCACTCCGAGCGTGTCTTCGAAAAGCTTCTCCAGCTCGCCCGGACATACGGCCGTGTCGTTCCAGGCGCGGTACGAATCGACTTTCCATTGACGCACCAGCTTCTGGCGGATATGGTCGGTTCGGCTCGCGAGACCGTCAGCCTCGCCCTCTCCGAGCTGGCGCGCGAGGGTCTCCTCGATCGTCAGCAGCGCCGGTACGCGCTCAAGATCAACCCGAACGAGTTGTTCTCGACGCAGCTGTCGTACGTCGTGCCCGACCCCGGGACACTCCGCGCTTGACCCGGTGACGGGCATCATCGCGCGCATCCTCTGAGCAGCTGCGACTCCGGCCGCCGGAGCCCGGATCGCATGGGCAATGCCTGTAAGCGATCTAACAGGTCCTGTCTCGACGTCGGAATGCTCACAGACGCCGACGACTCTCTTCTCTTAGACTCGCCGCTTTCTGCGCCGACACGTGTCTGAAGCTGGCTGGAAATTTCTGAAGCTGGCGGGAAATTTCCGTTGGGGGAGGTGTGTGGGAGATGTCGACACCGAGTCGCATTGCGAGGCTAATTGTCGCCTCCGCGGTCGTGGGGGCAGTCGTCGTGCTCGGAGGCGTGATCGCGAACGGCAGCGTCTCGGCGTTCTCGGCGACGCACAGCAGTCTGGGCCACAACGATGCGCCCGGCGCCTGCGAGTCGCAGTCGGTCGACGAGCCTGGCCAAGATTGCGCGAAGGCGCTGCAGCAGCTGTTCCAGCAGGGCAAGGCGATCTTCCGCTTCGACACTTTTGGGGACGAGGATTTCTGGAGCGGGCAGCTGCATCTGGAGAAGGCGATCGAGGGCGCTAAGCTCGGAGGCGTTGGCGACGGCGTCAGCCCCAAGACGGCGCTCACCGCCGCCGGCCTGAAGGTCGACGTCGACGCGCTGCCGGGGGACCTCCAGGCGGCGCTCGAGCATGGCAAGGTCGACCTCGACAGCCCCGCGACCACGGTCGCGCTCCTCAAGTTGAACGCGGTCGTCGGCGTCAAGGGGTTCTTCGACGCCGGCGGCTCGCTCAGCTCGGTCGGCATCACCTGCGCCCTCTGCCACTCGACCGTCGACGATTCCTTCGCCCCGGGGATCGGCCACCGGCTCGACGGCTGGCCGAACCAGGATCTGAACGTCGGCCTCGTCGTCTCTCTCGCGCCGAACCTGGCGCCGATGGCCCAGCAGGTCCTCGGGTCGAGCGACCAGATGGCGATCGACACGCTCAAGCAGGTGCTCCTGAGCTGGGGGCCGGGCTTCTACGACGCAGAGGTGAACATCGACGCCATCGGCTTCAAGCAGGACGCTGAGGGCAAGACCCTCATCGGCGCCGACGGCAAACCCGAGTCGGCGGCGACCAGGATTCCGGCCGCCTACGGCCACCTGGGCGAGAACTTCCACACCTGGACGGGCTACTTCGGCGACGTCACCTACTGGAACGCCTACGTCGCGAACCTCCAGATGCACGGCAACGGCAACTTCAACGACGAACGGTTCGAGTTCATCGATCCGAAAACCGACAAGCCGAAGTACCCGGCGGCACTCAGGGGCAGTTTCAACAAGCTCCGCCACAACCCTGACGAAGTCACGGGCAAGCTGGCGG
>DASUKS010000212.1:0-5329 GCA_036278595.1 Dehalococcoidia bacterium | reverse complement strand
GCGAGCGGCTCGCCGGAGATGGCCCACGATATCGTCAGCACCAACCGCGAGAACCTGCTGCACTGGCTGGACCGCTTCCAGCGGGAGCTGTACCGCTTCCGCGAGATCGTCGAGTCCGATGACACCGAGAAGATCCTGGAGCTGTTCGCGCGGACGCAGCTCGAGCGCGACAACTACATGGTCAACGGCGCGCCGGACCGCGAGGCCGCCGGCGAGCCCGCCGAGCGCATCAGCTTCGCCGACATGATGCTCGGCTCCAAGATCGCGGGCATGATGCGCAAGCAGGAAGAGGTCCTCAAGCAGGCCGAATCCCGCGCGAACGAGAAGAAGCGCTGATGGAACGCACGATCGCGCCGGCGAAGCGGTTGCGGGGCACGGTGGCCGTCCCCGGCGACAAGTCGATCTCGCATCGCGCGGCGATCCTCAACGCGCTCGCCGACGGCGACGCCACGGTACACAACTTCCTCCCCGGGGAGGACTGCCTCTCGACGCTCGAGGTGCTGCGCGCGCTCGGCGTCGAGTCCGAGCTCGGCCTCACCGGCGAGGCGCCGGCGCTGCACGTCCACGGGGTTGGCCTGCGCGGGCTACGCGAAGCGGCGGGCGTGCTCGATTGCCGCAACTCCGGCACCACGATGCGGCTGATGTCCGGCGTGCTCGCCGGCCAGCCGTTCCTCAGCGTGCTGACCGGCGATGCCTCGCTGCGCACCCGGCCGATGGCGCGCGTCGCCGAGCCGCTGCGTCAGATGGGCGCGCAGATCGATGGCCGCGACGGCGGCAGGCTCGCGCCGCTCAGCATCCGCGGCGGTCATCTGCACGGCATTCGCTATGCGCTGCCGGTCGCCAGCGCACAGACGAAGTCCGCGATCCTGCTCGCCGCGCTGTTCGCCGAAGGCGAGACGATCGTCGAAGAGCCGGCGCCGACGCGTGATCACACGGAGCGTATGCTCGCGGCGATGGGCGCGCACATCGGCGGCGAAGGGCCGGCCGTGCGCCTCGTGCCCGGCGATCCGCTCGCCCCGCTCTCGATGCGGGTGCCGAACGACATCTCCGCCGCCGCGTTCTGGATGATCGCCGCCGCGATCCACCCCGATGCAGAGCTGCGCCTGACGGGCATCGGCCTCAACCCCACGCGCACCGGTATCATCGACGCGCTGCGCGAGATGGGCACGGACCTGGAGGTCGCCGAGGAGCGCCAGGTCGGCGGCGAACCCGTCGGCGATGTGGTCGTGCGCTCGTCGCGGCTCACGGGCATCAGCGTCGGCGGCGATATCATCCCGCGCATGATCGATGAAGTGCCGGCGCTCGCCGTAGCGGCCGCCTTCGCCGAAGGCACGACAGAGATCCGCGACGCCGAAGAGCTGCGCGTAAAGGAATCCGACCGCATCGCGTCAGTCGCGAGCGAGCTGCGTAAGCTCGGCGTGCGCGTCGAAGAGCATGACGACGGCATGACGATCGAAGGCGGCTCGCGTGTCATTGGCGCGAACGTAACATCGGCCGGCGACCACCGGCTCGCGATGGCGCTGGCGGTGGCCGCGCTCAGCGCCGAAGGCCAAACCCGTTTGAGTGATGCAGAGGCGGTGGGCATCTCCTATCCTGACTTCTGGAGCTGTCTGGAGCGCCTGACAGCCTCACAGCGCCGAATATAGACCGCTGGGGGTTGTACATGCCCACCGAGTTGATCCACATCGGATTCGGAAACTACATCGCGGCCGATCACGTCGTCGGCATCGCGGCCCCCGGCTCGGCGCCCGTCAAGCGCCTGGTGCAGGAAGGCCGCGACAAGAGCACGACGATCGACATGACGAGCGGCCGCCGCACCAAGGCGGTTGTCTTCATGGACAACGGGTCGATTATGCTGGCAGCGATCACACCCGAGACCATCGAGGGCCGGGTGCGCATGCAACGCGGAGGCGCGAGACCCACGCAGATGACGGAAAGTACCACCTCTCCGTGACGGAGGCGCCCGCGGGCGACCGCGTGCCGCAGCCTCCCCTCGGCAGCGCGAGTCCCGGTGTGCCGGGGCCCCGCGCGCTGCTCGTCGTCATCTCAGGGCCCTCGGGCGTCGGCAAGGACTCCGTGCTCGACGAGCTCGAGCGCCGCGGCCACCACTTCCATCGCGTGATTACATGCACCACCCGCCCGCCGCGAAAGAGTGAGCGCGCCGGCATCGACTACCACTTCGTGTCCGAGGCCGAGTTCGATGCGCTGATCGCGCGCGATGGCCTGCTCGAGCACGCCGAGGTGTACGGCAAGCGCTATGGCGTACCGCGCGCGCAGGTCGAGGACCAGCTCGCCGCCGGCAACGACGTCGTCGTACGCACCGACGTGCAGGGCGCAGCTTCGATCCGACGCCTCATGCCGGACGCCGTGCTCATCTTCCTCGCGCCGCCTTCGCTCGAAGAGCTGGAGACGCGCCTGCGCGAGCGCGGCGCCGACGACGGCGACCGCATCGACCGCCGGCTCGCCGCCGCGCGCGGCGAGATGGCCCGCAGCGGCGAGTTCGGGTACGTCGTGGTCAACGAGCCCGGCCGCCTCGATGAAGCCGCCGACCGCCTCGAAGAGATCCTCGACGCGGCGCGCCTGCGCGCCAACTGATCGACGAAGCGCACTAGAAGGAGACCGCCCGCATGCAACAGCTCGCCTTCGACGAGCATGGTTCAGGCGCCCACACCGTCGTACTCCTGCACGGCTTCCCGTTCACATCCGCGATGTGGCAGGCGCAGCGCGAGGCGCTGGGCAACGGCAAGCGCCGCATCGTCACGCCCGATCTCCCCGGCTTCGGCCGCACGAAGGGCTCCGAGGAGAGCATGGACGCGTACGCCGAGGGCGTGCGGGCGCTGATCGATAAGCTCGGCGCTCAGAAGGTGATCCTCGGCGGCTTCTCGATGGGTGGTTACGTTGCGCTCGCCTTCGCGCGGAAGTACGCCGAGCGGCTCGAAGGCCTGCTGCTCGTCGACACGAAGGCCGACCCCGACAGTGAAGAAGCGCGCGTTGGCCGCTACTCGCTGATCGAGCGCGTCGAAGCTGAAGGCTCGCAGGCGGCGTTCGACGCAATGCTGCCTCGGCTGATCGCGCCGGACACGGAGGAGAAGCGCCCGGAGGTCATCGACCGCCTGCGCGAGATCGCGTCGGGCGTGACGGCCGAAGGAGTCGTCGGCGCACTGACCGCGATGGCGGAGCGCCCCGACTCGACGACGATCCTCGGCGACCTCACGATCCCCGCGCTGATCATCGTCGGCATGCACGACCAGATCACGCCGTCGCGCGACGCCGACGAGTTGGGGACACAGCTCCCCATGGCGCGCATCGCCATCATCGAAGACGCCGGCCACGCGACGCCGGTCGAAAACCCACCGGCCGTAACGGCGGCGATCCAGTCGTGGCTCATCGAACACGGCTGGTAGCCGCCGTGCCAGTCGCGCCGCCGTAGGGGCGAGCCTGCGTGCTCGCCCGCCTCACATCACGGCGATGACTCGTGGTCATGGGCGCGACGTGGCCGTCTGATACGCGTCGCCCCCGGCCGTGCGTGACTGCCGGGGGCGATGCTGCTATCGACCGATCGCGCGCGCTATGAGCAGGCGTCGCCAACCTGCGCCATCATCCCGAGGACGTCCGATGTTACGCCGATGGCGCCGTCGGGCGGGCCCGACGGCGCCTGCTGGCCATCTGCGACAGTCACGGCCCGGTCATACTGGAGCCCGTCTTCGGTGCCGTTCGCGTCGCGGTCGGCTGTGTAGTCCGGCGAGAGCGAATTCTCTCCCGCGTACGAAAGCAGCGCGAGGACGTCGGACGTGACGCCGATCGCGTGGTCGCGCGCCTGCCCGGTGTAGCCGAGACGTAGCGCCGGCGCCGGCACATCGTAGAAGTCCCACGGGTTGGCCGGGTTCGTCGGCGGTCGAAGCTTGCCTTCGTCGGCGTCCGGGCATCCGTCGCAGTCCGAGTCGCCGGTGCAGCTCAGCGGCGCCAGGGTTGGCACTGCCGTGATCGTCGGCAGGATCGACGTGCTGGTCGGTGTTGGTGTCGCGGTGCCTCCCGTACCGCAAGCGCAGACGCCCGCGTGCCAGTCGTCGGAGAAGTGCTGGCCGGCGTTCGGGGAGAAGTCGGACGGGAAGGTGAAGGACGCCAGGTACGACGCGGAGTCGTTGAGCACGATGCTGTTGTTTCCGGCGGCCGACGGGAAGCCCTCCTTGAGGTCGATCGCGGTATCGAGCAGACCACCGACGCCGCAGCCGCTCGTACCCGGCACAGCGAACTGGTTGTCACCCTGCGTCGCGCCGATGGACTTGATGACCTGCAGCTCGCCGTCAGGGCTGTCCGCGCCGTCCGGTGCGAAGCGGACCACGCTGAACGTCGAGTGCGAGATGTCGGTGTTCTGAGGATGCAGGACGATCGGGTTGGCGTCCGACCCGATGTAGCAGGTGTCGCCGAGCAGCGAGTTCTCCAGGTGCACCTTGATTGGCAGCGTCACGATCGGTACGCCGAGCGCGAGCCCGGCGCTGAAGTTGAAGTCGGTGAGGGGGCCCGCGGTCTCGACGACGGCGGTCACCTTGTTCAACGAGTTATCGGTGATCAGGCTGCACACCGCCGTGACGGCCGGGTCGAGGCTGGGGCACATCAGTCCAAGCAGCCCGCCAGGCACGTCGGCCGGTGCGGCGATGATCGCGCCGCCGTCCGGGGAGATGACATCCCACGTGCTGGCGCCGGTGATGCCGAACTGCATGTCGCTGGGGCCGGTGGTCGCGTTTGAGTTCCCGAGCTTGATCGAGCCGCCGCCCGAGTGGGCTGCCACGCAATAGCTGTACGTCGTCTGTCCGTCGACGGCGAGCATCTGCGGATGGTCGACTGGGCAACGCGTGAACGGCGCCCACTCGCCACTGAGCGTTGCTTCGTCGCCGAGCGCGGACGCGGTGCCGCTGCCGGTTGGCCATGCGACGACGGAAGTGACGAGCGCCGCCGCGACGGCGATGGCAAGCAGAAATCCGAGACGAATGCGAGTGCGGTAAGAACGCATCAGCAGATTGACCCTCCGTCGTCCCCCATCCCTGGCGGATGCTCGGCGCCATCAGCGCCCGGATGCGATCATCCTGCGCGCTCACTCAAGGGAGTCTCTGCCTACCGCGGGTTGGCATTGCAAAACCGTAACAACGGGCAGGGTTGCAACCTGCGCTGATACGCGCCTGATCGTCGGGTCCGCGGTGAAACAGCGCTCGGGCCGGCGCGAGGCGTGCGCCCGACCGGGCGCGACCTGCGATCTGCAGGCGCGCCGGGCGTTACGGGCGCCGTGTGATGGTGATGGGGCTCCACTCGCCGACGAGCCCCTGCCCGTGGC
>DASUKS010000211.1:0-26519 GCA_036278595.1 Dehalococcoidia bacterium | reverse complement strand
CGGGGCGAAGGGTGTGTCAGCGTTGTAAACGATCGGCCGCCGCCGCCGCTACCCTCCGGGAGCCCCAGATCCTTCATAAATCTTCGGCCACCAGAGTGTCGGATTCCGAGCCTGTCAAGAACATCGGGACTCCCCGCATGCCCTGCCCGCCTGTCCGCCGTTGCACTTGTCATAACAGGTAGACGACTTCATTCCGGCGCTCGGTAGCTCACGTGAAGCGCAGGCCCACGCCGGGCGGGAGACCCGGCCATCCGGTACGGGTATGGGGCTATGGGCCGACAGGGTCCGGCGGGAGGAATGTGCCGTTGGCCGACCGAGGCATCGGTACGACCGCCACGATCGCATCGCGGTTGAGTGCGCCGTAGATGTGTGGGTAGATGTGCGCTTCGTCCTCGTACCGCACGGGCGTCGTCACGCGCCGCGTGTCGATCACGAGCGCAACGAACGCCCGCGGGTCATCGCGATAGTGCCGGTTCGCCGTCCGCGCCAGCTCCTCCGCCCCGTCTGTGCAGTGGATGAACCCGTCGCGCTCGAACGCCGCAGGCAGGTACGGACGCGACGCATCCGTTGGCAGCCATTCGTCCTCGGGGACGAGGTGGAACGTCAACGTACCTTCCATCATCCATCATCCATCATCCGCACCAACCATCGCCGCGCCGTGTTGGCCGCCGGCCATCTGCGCCATCTGCCTTGTAAATAGGTTCAAACGGTGAGGCTCCTCGTCCACGGAGAGATCCTTCGCTGGCGCTCAGGATGACATCGCGTGATCCGATTTTCATCACCCAGGGTGCCGCTCCCGCGGCATGGCTATTCGCGGCTACGCGTGGACGCTGAGGTCCGGCGCCCGCGACGTCACGCCCTCGCGCTCGAGGTCGGCGATCTCCTCGTCGCCCAGCCCCAGCAGCTCGCGCAGCACCCAGTCGTTGTGCTCGCCGTACATCGGGGGCGGCACGCGCACGTGGCCGGGCGTGCGGCTCAGCCGCCACGTCACGCCCTCCATCTCCCAGGTGCCGGCGACCGCGTGGCTCACGGGCTCCCAGAACCCGCGCGCCCGCATGTGCTCGTCCTGCAGCAGCTCCGGGATGCGCAGCACCGGCGCCGCCGCCACACAGGCGGCCTGCAGCGCGCGCGCCGCCTCGCGCTGGGTCCGCTGGGACGTCCACGCGGCGATCGCCTCGTCCAGGGCGTCCTGGTTGTGCCGGCGCGACACGACGTCGGCGAACCGCGCGTCGTCCGCCAGCTCCGGCCGGCCGATCGCCGCGCACAAGCGCGCGAACTCGGCGTCGCTGCCGATGCTGACCGCCACCCACGCATCGGAGTGGCCTTCGTCCGGCGCGCACGGGTACACGCCCTGCGCGCGCGAGAAGTGCCGGTTGCCGTCGGCCTCCGGCTGCGTGCCCGTCATGCCGTACCCGAGCACGAACTCGCCGATGTTCGGGATCATCGCCTCCCACTGCGCCACCTCGATGTGCTGACCCTCGCCCGTCCGCGCGCGATGATGCAGCGCCGCCAGCGCCGCCGCGGCCGCGTGCGCCCCGGCGTTCGGGTCGCCGTACGCGATCGCGGACTTGTGCGGCCCCATCCCCGCGTACCCGCTGAGTGACGCCAGCCCCGACAGCTGCTCGACGTTCGTCCCGTACGCGACGTGGTGCGCCTCCGGTCCCGTCTTGCCATGGCTTGGCATCGATACGAGGATGATGTCCGGCTTCACCGCGCGCAGGTCGTCGTAATCGAGCCGCAGCCGCTCGAGGACGTTCGCGCGGTAGTTCTCGAACACGAGGTCCGACTGCGCCGCGAGCCGCAGCGCCAGCTCGCGCCCGCGGTCCGTCTGCAGGTCGAGCGTGCAGGCGTACTTGTTGCGGTTGTTGTGATTGAAGTACGCCGACTTGTTCCACCACTGCTCGGTGTCGCCACCGAGGAAGTGCAGCGCGCGCAGCTGGTCCCACGCGCGCGCCGACTCGACCTTGATCACCTCCGCACCCATATCGGCGAAGAAGCGCGTCGCCACCGGGCCCGCCCAGACCATCGTCAGGTCGAGGATGCGGATGCCGCGCAGCGGCAGGTGCGGGTGCGTGCTCTCGCCGGGCCTCAGATCACGCCTCCAGCGCTCAGCGTCGCGAGGTCGGCCGGCGCCAGCCCGAGCATCCCGCAGTAGACGTCGACGTTGTGCTCACCGAGCATCGGCGCGCCGGATTGTTCGGGCGGCGACGCGGGCATGCGCGCCGGCGCGCCGGGATGCGGCAGGCTGCCGGCGAGCGGATGCTCGATATGGTGGAAGAAGCCACGCTCGCGCAGATGCTCCGACTCGAGCAGGTCGCCCACTGTGTTCACCGGCGCGACGGGTGCTCGCGCCTTGCCCGCGCGCTCGTATGCCTCGTGCTTCGTGACGGTCGCCGCCCAACCGTACAGCGCGGCAGAAAGCTCGTCGTCATGCATCAGGCGCGCCCGGTTGTCGGCGAAGCGCTCGTCCGTCGCCATCCACCGGGCATCCATCGCCTCGACGAGCTGCGGCCAGTTCTTCGGCATCGCGTGGATACCAATATGCCCGTCCGCCGTCGGGTAGATGCCGACCGCCGCCGACATGAAGTTCCCGCGTCGCTTCTGCAGCGCCTCAGACTTCCGGTACGCCGCGTCCGGGACGTACAGCTCCATGATCGAAGCCATTACCTCCATCCCCGCGACCTCCACGGCCTGCCCTTCGCCGGCCTGTGCGGCGTCCCACAGCGCCGCGAGCGTCGCGCCGAACGCCTGCGCCCCCGCCTGGTACGACGCCTGGTAGCCCGCGCTCTGTAGCGGCTCGCGGTCCGGGTCGCCCGCGAGGTAGTGCTGGCCGCCCGCCGCGAAGGAGATGAGGTTTGGCTGCAGCCAGTCGGCGTACGGCCCGCTCTGCCCGAACGCCGTGACCGATGTCACCACGATGCGCGGGTTCGCCGCCCGGAAGTCGTCGTACCCGAGGCGCAGCGCCGCGACCTCGGCCGGCCGCCAGTCGTGCACGACGGCGTCGCACCGGGCGGCGAGGCGCAGCGCCAGCGCGCGGCCCGTCGCCGTGCGGACGTCGAGCGTGATGCCACGCTTGCTCGTGTTCAGCCAGAGGAAGAGCGCGCTCTCTTCGCGATGCGGCACGCCGTCCGGGAACGCGCCGTGCCCACGCGCGTCGTCGCCCGTCCCCGGGGGCTCTGCCTTGATCACGTCGGCGCCGTAGTCGGCGAGCAGCTTCGTGCACCACGGCCCGGCGACGCCCGACGTCAGGTCGAGCACGCGCAGACGCGACAGCGGTCCGGTGCGGTTGGTGTGGTCGGGCATGGGCGCCTCGCGCGAGCATCCGCTCGATGCGCGATCGTAGCAAACGTGCAATCAAGCCGAAATCGGCTTGCGGCGCCTGGTGCACATCCCGATATACTGCGCGAAATTCGGAGGGACCGATGAGCCTGCGGGCGATCCTCACGACCACGGCCGGAACGACGCACCTGACGTGCGCCGGCGTCACGTCGTCGTCGGATCAGCACAGCCCGCCTGTCTTCGCCGTCCCCTAGCCCGCAACCCGGCGATTCGAAGACAGGCCCACCAATCGGTGGGCTTTCTCGATCTCCGGCGAAAGGAGGAGCCGCATGCTCGAAGGGAACTTGATCAACCTGCGCGCGCCCGAGATGGCCGACCTCGCGCGCAACACGCGCTGGGTCAACGACCGCGAGGTGACGCGCTTCCTCGCGATGCGCTACGCGATGTCGCAGTTCGCGGAGGAGTCATGGCTGCGCGCGCGCACCGGACAGCCGTTGTCGTACGAGAACGCGCTGTTCGCTATCGAGACGAAGGACGGGCGCCACATCGGCAACGTCGGGCTCGAGCGCACCGCGCCGGAGGATCGGAAAGCGATGCTCGGCATCCTGATCGGCGAGAAGGACTGCTGGTCGCAGGGCTACGGCACCGATGCGATCGTCACGCTGCTGCGCTTCGCCTTCGACGAGATGAACCTGAACAAGGTCTGGCTGACGACGTACGACTTCAACGAGCGGGGGCAGGCCTGCTACCGGAAGTGCGGCTTCGTCGAAGAAGGCCGCATGCGTGAGGCGCGCTACAGCGAGGGCGCGTACCACGATGAGCTGCTCATGTCCGTCCTGCGCGACGAGTTCTACGCGCTGCACGGCGCTACGCACGCAGAGGAGGTGGCGCGATGATCGAGGGCAAGCTGGTGGATCTGCGCGCGCGGGAGATGTCCGACCTCGAGCGCAACTACCGCTGGATGAACGACCGCGAGGTGACGCGTTACCTCTACATGCGCTACGAGATCTCGCTGGCCGCCGAGGAGAAGTGGATGCGCGAGCGCATGGGCGTCGAAGAGCCGGTCGGCTGGAACAACGCCGTCTTCGCCATCGACACGAAGGACGGCGTGCACATCGGCAACATCAACTTCCACGAGACATCGGCGGAGAACCGTTGGGCGCGCCTCGGCATCGTGATCGGCGACAAGGCGTACTGGTCGAAGGGCTACGGGACCGACGCTATGCTCACGCTGCTGCGATTCGGGTTCGAGGAGATGAACCTGCATCGCGTCGACCTGCTGGTGGCCGAAGAGAACGAACGCGCCCGCGCCTGCTACCGGAAGTGCGGCATGGTCGAGGAGGCGCGCCTGCGGCAGGATCGCTACACGCGCGGCGCGTACTACGACCAGATCGTCATGGGCATCCTCCGCGAGGAGTTCTACGCGCTGCACGGCCGGTCAGCCGAGTAGCCGCGGCGCGTCAGATGGGGCGTCGCGGTAGCGCCGCGAGCGAGCCAATGGCGGCGCAGCTAAAGCTACGCCGCTACTGGCTCTTCCCGCCAAGCGAGGAGCTTCGATCGCAACCGGCGCAGCGAACGCTACGCCGCTACTGGCTCTTCCCGCCACGCGAGGAGCTTCGATCGCAGCCGGCGCAGCTAAAGCTACGCCGCTACTGGCGTGCTGCGCGCAATTTGGCTATCTCGGCCACGGCCCGCGCGATACGCTGGCTCTCACATGAACCCCCAGATCCCCCACCTCCCGGAGGTACAGCGCGCGCTGCTCGACTGGCACGCCGGTCACGGCCTGCATGCGCCCTGGCGCGAGTCCGGCGATCCGTACGAGGTGCTCGTCGCCGCCGTCATGGCGCAGCAGACGCAGATGAGCCGCGTGATGCCGGCGTACGAGCGCTTCATGTCCGCGTTCCCGACGCTCCCGGACCTCGCGCGCGCGACCACCGCCGACGTCATCCGCGCCTGGGCGGGCATGGGATACAACCAGCGCGCGCTGCGCCTGCATCGCGCCGCCCGGACGGTCGCCGCCGAAGGCTGGCCGCGCGACGCCGCATCGCTCGAGCGCATCGATGGCATCGGGCCGTTCACCGCCGCGATCATCGCCTCCTTCTCCTTCGGCCAGCCGGCCGCCTGCGTCGATACGAACGTGCGGCGCGTGCTGGGGCGCCTCGCCGGCGACGAGGGCATATCGCCGCGCGCGCTGCAGCGCCTCGCCGACGCCGCGCTGGCGGTCGAGCACCCGGCGCGATGGAACCAGGCCGTCATGGACTACGGCGCCCGCGTCTGCCTGCCGCGGCCGAAGTGCGGCGAGTGCGTCCTCGCCCAGTTCTGCATCTGGCGCGAGATGCACGAAGGCAGCGCGCTCAAGGTCGCTGATGCCCCCAGGCCCGCCGCCACAAAGCGCGCCCGACGCCCCGCCCCCGAGCCCTACGAAGGCTCCCGACGCTACTTTCGCGGCCGCGCGATCGACATCCTGCGCGCACTGCCGCGCGGCGATCGCATCGCGCTCGCGACGCTGCCCGCCAGGCTCGCCAACGGCCATGCCGCGCCCTCGCCCGATGACGTCCGGGCGCTGATCGACGGACTCGTGCGCGATGGGCTCGCTGCCGTACACGACACGCGCGGCGGACCGGCGGTATCGTTACCCGAGGACTGATATTCGAAGGAGCGCCCCATGCCGCTGGACGTCATCAAGATCGGCCCGCTCGGCCCGTACGCCAACAACGTCTACATCATCGTCGACCGCACCTCGAAGCAGTCGCTGTTCGTCGATGCCCCGTTCGAGAGCGCGAAGGCGCTCGACGCCGCGAAGGACACCGACGTCCAGCGCATCGTCGTCACGCACCGACACGGGGACCACTGGGCGAACATCGACGACGTGAAGGCGGCGACGCGCGCGCCCGTGTACTGCCACGAGGGCGATCGCGAGCCCTATGCCGCGAAGGTCGAGGGGACGCTCGCGGACGGCGACGAGATCGCGGTCGGTGACGCGCGTGTCCGCGTGCTTCATACGCCCGGCCACACACCCGGCAGCATCTGCCTGTTCTTCGAGACCGCGGACGGACCGGCGCTGATCTCCGGCGACACGCTCTTCCCCGGCGGCCCCGGCCGCTCCGACAACCCCGACGCCCTGCGCCAGATGGTCGCGTCCATCAAGTCGCGCCTGCTACCGCTGCCCGAGAACACGCACGTCTACCCCGGCCACGGCGACGACACGACCATCGGCGTCTCGCGAGAGGAGGTCGCGGTGTTCGACGCCCGCCCCCATCCCGCCGACCTCCACGGCGATGTCACCTGGTCGGCCTGACGGGTCCGATCCGCAGATGAGGCGGATGGGCGCAGATGACAATTTTGACGAACCACAGATGACACAGATGAGCACAGATGTTGTGCGTCGACGGCGATTGGCCAGGCGCTGCGCTCCACATCGGCTTGGGCAAGTTGTTCGACGTGAGCGGTGGCCCTTCCCCGCCTCGCCCGCGAATCGTCGACAACGCAGAGCCAAACTCATCTGTGGCCATCTGCCTTGTAAATGGCTTCAACCGGTGAGGCTCCTCGTCCACGGAGAGATCCTTCGCTGGCGCTCAGGATGAGATCGCGTGATCCGATTTCATCACCCAGGGTGCCGCTCCCGCGGCATGGCTATCTGTGGATCAAACCTCCTAGCCCTATTGCGCGCGGCCGTCGTATGCTGAGCCGCATCTGGAAGGGAGCCATCCGTGCCTGACCGCGCGCTCGATGACCTGCGCGTCGTCGATATCTCGCAGGGCATCGCCGGGCCCTACGCCACCAAGCTGCTCGCCGACTCCGGCGCCCTCGTGACGAAGGTCGAGCCGCCCGCCGGCGACTACACCCGCCGCCTCGGGCCGTTCCCTGGCGACGTCCCGGACCCCGAGAAGTCCGGCCTCTACCTGCATCTCAATACCAGCAAGCGCAGCGTCACGCTTGATGTCTCCGTGACGTCCGGGCAGGTCGTGCTGAAGAAGCTCCTCGCCAACGCCGACGTCTTCGTCACGGGCGACAAGACCTCGACCCTGCGTGACTGGAAGCTCACCTACGACGACCTCCGCGCGGACTTCCCGGACCTCATCGTCGCGCAGGTGTCGCCGTTCGGCGGCACCGGCCCCTACGCCGGCTACGAAGGCAACAGCCTCACGGCCCTCGCGCTGAGCTCGTTGATGTACAACACCGGCGAGCCCGACCGCGAGCCGCTCGCGACCGGCGGCAACCCCGGCGAGTACATCGCCGGCATCCAGCTCTGGCTCGGCATCCTCGCCGCGGTTGAGAACCGGGCGGTCAACGGCGGCGGCGACCATGTCGACGTTTCGATGGCCGAAGCCGCAGCCGCGGCCGACGAGTACAACTCGGCGATGTACGCGTTCCAGGGCGCCGTCCGTCGCCGCTACTACTCGCGCCACATCTTCGGCTACCCGAACGACATCGTGAAGGCGTCGGACGGCTACCTCGTGATGATCCCGGGCGCGGGCGGTTTCCCTTCGCCGATGCAACAGCCCGGCGTCGTCTCGCCGATGGCGTTGCTCATGGAGGACCCGGAGCTCGACGAGAGTCCCTTCTTCAAGCAGGGGCACGAACGCATGATCAACTGGCAGGAATTCGACAAGGCGATCGAGCCCTACCTCTCGTCGCACACGGTCGACGAGATCGTCTCGCTTGCGCAGGCGCTCCGCATGCCGTTCGCACCGGTGCCCGACGCCAAGGATCTGCTCGACGACGACCACCTGCGCGAGCGGAAGTTCTTCCAGCAGGTAAGCACGCCGGCCGGCGACGTCCGTCTGCCCGGCGCGCCGTTCATCATGTCCGGCACGCCGCTGACCGAAGCGCCGGCGCCGCGGCGCGGCGAAGCCAACGAGCAGGTGCTCGCGGACGAGCTCGGCTACTCGAAGGACGACCTGCGCATCATGAGCGACCGGGGGGTGATATGACGGACGCGCAGCAGCTCCCGCTCGCCGGCATCCGCGTCATCGACCTCACGCAGGTCTTCGCGGGCCCGACGACGACGCGCATCCTCGCTGACCTCGGCGCCGACGTCATCCGCTTCGAGTCGCCGGGCCGCCTCGATGTCACGCGCAGCCTGATCACCACGGACAACGACGGCCTCGACCACCACTGGCTCCGCTCGTCCTACTTCACCATCCGCAACGCCAACAAGCGCGAGATGGTGCTCGATCTGGCGAAGGAAGAGGCGCGCGAGATCTTCCGCAAACTCGTCGCGGACGCCGATGTCGTCGCCGAGAGCTTCACGCCGCGCGTCATGGAAAACTTCGGCCTCGGCTACAGCTCGCTCACGAAGATCAAGCCCGACCTGATCATGATCTCCCTCTCTGGTTACGGACAGTTCGGTCCGATGCGCGACTTCGCCGGCTACGGCATGGGGCTCGAGCCCGCCTCCGGCATCTCGTCGATCACCGGCTACGCCGGCGGCCCGCCGATGCGCTCCGGGCTGTCGTTCACCGACCCCTACTCCGGCTTCGTCGGCGCCGGCGCGGTGCTCACCGCGCTCCACTACCGGCGCCGCACGGGCAAAGGACAGTACATCGACCTCTCGGAGCAGGAGGCTGCGATCCCGGTGATGGGCGCCGCCGTGCTCGAGTACCAGTGGAACGGCCGGCTGCCGGAGCGCAACGGCAACCGCAGTCCGTACGCCGCGCCGCAGGGCTCCTATCGCTGCGCCGGCGACGACCGATGGTGCGTCATCAGCTGTACGAGCGACGCCGAGTTCGGGCGCATGGCGGAGGCCATGGGGCATCCGGAGTGGGTCGGTGACGTGCGCTTCTCCACGCTGCTGGAACGGCTGCAGCACCAGGACGAGCTCGACGCGCTGATCACGGAGTGGACGTCGGCCCGCGACCACTACGACGTCATGCACACGCTGCAGGCAGTTGGCGTCAAATCGGCCGCCGTGCTCGACGGCAAGGAGATCCTCTTCGACCCGCAGTTTCGCGAGCGGCAACAGTTCGACATTGTCGACCAGCCGCCGCTCGGCCGCCGGCCGGTACAGCGCAACGTCGCGGCGAAGTTCGGCCGCTTCGAAGCGAAGGCGCGGCGCCCGGCGCCTCTGCTCGGCGAGCACAACGAAGAGGTCCTGCGAGAGATCGGCTACTCGGACGAGCAGATCACGAAGCTGAGAGAGGACGCGGTGATCGCCGATCAACCGAACCTCCCCGTGCCGCCGCAGATTATCTCGATGGCGCTCAAGCTTCCGTACGACCGCTACATCCCGGCCGGCATCCTGCAGGCGATAGAGCCCGACTACCGCGAGCAGCTTGGCATCGCCGATGACGGCGCCGCCAAGTAGAAGCCTCGAGGTCACGCCCGTCACGCTCGAAGGCGCGCACGTGCGTCTCGAGCCGCTGACCGCCGCCCACACCGAAGCTCTGATGCGCGCGGGCGGGCCGGACGAGATCTGGACGTGGCTTCCCTGGCGTCCGCGCGCGCGAGCCGAGTGGGACGCCTGGTTTGCGAGCGCGCTCGAAGCGCAGCGCGGCGGCAGCCAGCTGCCGTTCGTGACGGTCGAGCGCGCGACCGGCGAGGTCGTCGGCAGCACGCGTTTCCTCGCGATCAGCCCGACGGACCGCCGGCTTGAGATCGGCGGTACGTGGCTAAACCCGCGTGTCCAGCGGACGCCGGTGAACACGGAGTGCAAGTACCTGCTGCTGCGGCACTGCTTCGAGACGCTCGGCTGCCTGCGTGTCGAGCTGAAGACCGATGCGCGCAACACCAACTCGCAGCGCGCCATCGCGCGCCTCGGCGCCACGCAGGAGGGCATCTTCCGCAAGCACATGCTGGCGCAGCACGGCTTCCAGCGCGACTCCGTCTACTTCAGCATCATCGACGACGATTGGCCCGCCGTGAAACGCCGACTGGAAGCGATGCTTGGCGCTTAGCGGGCGGCACGGCGGCGACTGCGTCACGTCCGAACCGAGCGCCTCGTTGTCTGCGATGACCGTCGGCTCGATGAGGCGCAGCTAAAGCTACGCCGCTACTTTCATCCCGCTGCTGTCTCATGTTGCGTTTGTCCAGCCAGTCGGCTGCGGCCGCCACTCGCTCCTCGCTGCTCGGGCGGAGGCCCCTCGCTCCTCGCGCGCAGCACGATGGAATCCATGCTCGGCGCTTAGCGGGCGGCACTGCTGCGACGGCATCACGTCCGAACCGAGTGCCTCGTTGTATGCGATGACCGTCGGCTCGATGAGGCGCAGCTAAAGCTACGCCGCTACTCCACCACCGGCGCCTGGTTCCGAATCCGGGCTTCGTCCTTTGCTCTTTGCTTTTTCGTGTTTGCTCCCGGGTGCGTCGCCTCTGTTGTCTGTTGTCTGATGTCTGCTGTCTGATGTTCTCGTTTCGCCGCACCGGTCGGGGGCTGCCACCGACCGGCGCTCGCGTTCCGGTGTCCCCCAACCGCCCACCCGCTACACTCGCGCCATGACCGAAACCGTCACGGTGCGCGTGCCTGCGACCTCGGCCAACCTCGGCCCCGGCTTCGATAGCCTCGGCCTCGCGCTCACGCTCACGCAGGACGTCACGATCACGCTCTCGCATGCCACGCAGCCGAACGGCGGCCTCGCACGCCTCGTGATCGATGCGGTGAAGTCCGCCTACCGCCTTGCGCGGGTCGAAGCGCCTCGGGAGATCGCGGTTTCCGGCGAATCGCCGATTCCGATCGGCCGCGGGCTCGGCGCCAGCGCCGCCGCGCGCGCCGCCGGCATCTTCGGCGCCAACGCACTGATGCACGGCGCCCTCACCGAGGGCCAGATGCTCGCCCTCGGCGCCGGCCTCGAAGGGCACGCCGACAACATGGCGCCCGCGCTCTTCGGTGGCCTGCGCATCGTCGTCCGTGCGGACGACGGCTGGCGGCACATCGCGCTGCCCGTGGCCGCAGGCCTGAAGGTCGTCCTCTTCGTCCCCGACTTCGAAATGCCGACCGGTGAGAGCCGCAAACTCATGCCCGCCTCGCTGTCACGCGAGGACGCCGTCAGCAACATCGGCCGCGCCGCCATGCTCGTCGCCGCGCTCACGAGCGGGCAGTGGGACGCGCTCGATATCGCGACGCACGACCGCCTGCACCAGCCCGCCCGCACGAAGATCTTCCCCGCCATGCCGGAGATCTTCGACGCCGCGCGCGAAGCCGGCGCGCTTGCCGCGTACCTCAGCGGCGGCGGCTCGACGATCGCCGCGTTCGCCGTCGAAGGCGAAGAGCGCATCGGCCGCGCGATGATGCAGCGGGCGATCGCGCTCGGCTACCCGGGCCGCGTCGTCCACGCCGAGCCCTCGAACGCCGGCGCCAGCATCATCGCCTGAAATCAGACCTGAGCCATGAGACGTGCGACTGCGCACCTTAGACGGTGGTGTGAACCGTTCACGCCGCCGCGATGCGCACGCAGTTCCGCCCCGCAGCCTTCGCCTGGTACAGCGCACGGTCGGCCGCCTCGACCAGCGCGTCCTCGCCCGCCGCGTCGTCGGGGTAGAGCGCCACGCCGACGCTGATGCTCGCGCCGCAGCCCAGGGCCGCCTGGCGCAGCCGGTCGGCCAGCGCCATCGCGTCGTCGCGCCCGGCGCCCGGCGCGACCACCGAGAACTCGTCGCCGCCGTAGCGCGCCAGCAGGTCGCCCGCGCGCATCTGCTCCGTCAACGCCATCGCCACCTGCCGCAGCTTCTCGTCGCCGGCCGGGTGCCCGTCGCGGTCGTTGATCTCCTTGAAGTGGTCAACGTCGATCAGCATAAACGTCAGCGGCAGGCGATGCGCGATCGCCTCCCGCAGGGACGTGACGAACGCCGTCTGGAACGACCGCCGGTTCGGCACGCCCGTCAGCGAGTCCGTGCTCGCCGCGTGCGCCAGCACGTCGCGGATCTTCTGCTGCCCGCCGGCCAGCACGGTCGCGTTCACGCCCATGGCCGCGAGCAACAGCTCGATGACCAGCACGTAGCCCCACGGCACCGAATGCCCGAGCAGGTCGACCGCGATCGCGGCCGCGAGGAAGTTCACCGCCGCCCACGCGAGCAGGCGCAGCATGCCGTCGCGGTCCACCATGTGCGCGGCGCCGACGACGGTCAGGAAGTACACCGGCCACATCGGCAGCGTCAGGTCTCGCGTCGCCACGATGACCATGGTCGTGCAGACGATGTCGCTGTATGGCGTCGCCGTGAGGACTGCCGGCCGATCCCCGTACCCGGCCATGTCGGCCGCGGTGATCAGCAGGAAGTAGGCCACGACCACGGTCGTGGTCACATAAAGATTCACGCCGCGCACCGGAAGGACATCGGCCGAGCAGAGCAGCAGGTAGGCGATGAGGATCGCCCAGCGCGCGAGCAGCATGCCGCGCCGCAGCTTCGCATCGACGAGATCGGTGACCCGGCTGGCCGCCTCGAGCGCCATCGCTCCCCCTGCTTGTGCGCCGTTTCCTCAGTATCGGTTGAGGGTGGGGCGCATTTAAGGCGCAGAGGAGCTTTTGAACGAAACTTTCGTGAAGCTCAGGCCGCCGCGGCCCTCACCCGGTTCCGGCCAGCCTGCTTCGCTGCGTACAACGCCTGGTCGGCCGCCGACACCAGCGCGTCTTCCCCACCCGCGTCCTCCGGATACAACGCGAAGCCGATGCTAACCTCGATGCCGACGCCCCCGGCCGCGGCCTGCAGCCGCTGGCCGAGGCCGACCGCCTCGCCGCGCCCCAGCCCCGGCGCGAGCACGATGAATTCGTCGCCGCCATATCGCGCCACGAGGTCCGTCGAGCGCATCACGCCCGCGAACGCCTGCGCCGCCTCGCGCAGCTTCTCGTCGCCCGCCGGGTGTCCGTGCGTGTCGTTGATCTCCTTGAAGTGGTCGACATCGATCAGCATGACGGCCAGCGGCCTGCCGCTCGTGGCCGCCTCCGGGAACGCGGCGGCATACAGCTCCTGGAACCGCCGCCGGTTCGCGATCCCGGTCAGCGAGTCGGTCACCGCGACGCTAGCGATCACCGCCCGCAGCCTCTGCTCGCCGTCCGCGAAGATGCCGGCGTTCACGCCGAGGAACACGAGCAATACGCATACCACCGCGACGTACCCCCATGAGGCGTCGCCCCCGCGCGCCACGATGCCGCCGGCCGCCGCGATGTAGCTGGCGATCGAGCAGCCAACGTATATCGCCATCCGCCTCGGCGTCATCACGTGCGCCGTCCCGAGGATGCACAGGAAGTAGATCGCCCAGATCGGGCTCTCGATGTCCGCGACGGCAACGAGCGTGATCCCCACGAGCAGCACGTCGATGTACGGCGTCAGGGCCCGGAACGCCCGGGAGCCCGAGTGCGAGAGCCGGTCCCGGGTGTACGCCACGTGGTAGAGGCAGAGCAGGCTCGCGCTCACGAGCAGCGCATCGCCGCCGACGTGAAAGACGCTGTCCGCCAGAGCCACGTACACGGCGACGATCGCCCAGCGCAGCGCGAGAAACTGGTGCCGCCCCGCCAGTTCGAACACCTGGTCGACCGTCCTGTTCCGCGCCAACCGCGCTGCTCCCCCCGCTTTCATCCTGTATCGGCGGCGCGGATGCCCTCGTGAATAGCTCGTGAGCGCGCAGGCGCATATCATGTCTCGGGTTCAGAGGGAGGCGGTGTGGCAGAGCAGTTCCAGCAGGTGGTCCGCGACTACATCGCGGCGACCAATACCTACCAGCCCGTGGGTGCCAGCACCCGGGGCTTCCATGAGCACGACGGCGATCTCGGCGACCGCGGCGAAGCGGCGATCCGCCAGCGCGCCTCCGACCTGCGCCGCTTGCTCGATCGCCTCGCCGCGCTCGATGCCGTCGCGCTCGCCGACCACGAGCCGTATGATGCCGACCTCCTGCGCCGCCGCATCGGTTGGGAACTGACCGACATCGAGAAGGTGCGCTCGTGGCAGCGCTCGCCGGGCGGCGCGCTCGGCACGATCGGCGGCGGCTGCAACGGTCTGGTCATCCGCGACTTCGCCCCGCTCGACGATCGCCTACGATCGCTCATCTCGCGGCTGCGCGCCGCCCCGGCGCTGCTTGAGCAGGCGCGCGGGAACATGGCCGACCCGACGCGCTACCACGTCGAGACTGCGATCGAAGCCGGCACCGGTATGCGCGCGCTGTTCGGGCGCGATCTGCCCGAAGCGGCATCGAAGAGCGCAGACGCAACGCTCAAGCAGGACTTCGAGACCGCGAACAGGGACGCGCTCGCCGCTGTCGATGCTTACGTCCAGTGGATGAAGGATGAGCTCCTGCCGCGTGCCGGCGATGACTTCGCATGGGGCCACGACCTCATCGCCGCGCTCCTCTCGCAGTCCGATTCGATCGACGAGCCCATCGAGCGGCTGATCGCACGTGGCGACGAGGACCTACGCGAGCACCAGGACCTCCTTCGCGAGCTGACGGTGCGCATCGACCCCAGCGGCTCGCCGGCGGAGGTCGTCGACGCCGTCGCCCAAGACCATCCGGCGCCGGACGAGCTGATTCCGTTCGTCCGCGGCCTGCTCGAAGAGCTGCGCACCTTTAGCGTCGACGCGAAGCTCTGCACCATGCCGACCGACGTCCGCATCGCCGTCACCGAGACGCCCGGCTTCTCGCGCATGACGACGCAGGCCGCCTGCAGCAGCCCCGGCCCGTTCGAGACGAAGGCGACCGACGCCTACTACTACGTGACGCCGGCCGATCCGTCGTGGCCGGCGGAGCGCATCGAGTCGTACATGCGCTTCTTCAACCGCTGGAGCATCCCCGGCGTCACGGCGCACGAGGCTTACCCCGGCCACTACGTGCATCTCACCTACCTCAACCGTGCGCAGAGCGAGATCGGCCGCTACCTGCTGACGATCACGACGGTCGAGGGCTGGGCCCACTACATCGAGCAGGTGATGACCGAAGCCGGCTACGGCGGCGGCAACCCGCGCTTCGAGCTGATGCAGCTCCGGGAGGCGCTCCTGCGCCTCTGCCGCTACCGATGCGCCTTCGGCATGCACGTCGAGGGCTGGAGCCCGCAGCGCAGCATCGAGTTCTTCATGAAGGAGGGCTTCACGTCGCAGGTCATCGCGGAGCGCGAGACGCGCCGCGGGATCCTCGGCCCGAACTACTACGCCTACACCATGGGCAAGCACCAGATTCTGCGCCTGCGCGAGCGGCTCCGCGAGCGGCGTGGCGCCAGCTTCGATCTGCGCGCCTTCCACGACGAGTTCATGCAGCTCCCGTACCCGGTCGCCACGATCGAGCGCATCATGCTCGGCGCGGCCCAATGAACGTCCTCACCGGCTCGATCTCGACCTACGTGTTCACTATGCGTCGCTCGCGACCTGAGTTCCTCGCGCTGCTTCGCGCGCCGGGCCTCGCGCACGCCGGGACCTGGCAGGCAGTCCACGGGCTGATCGAGCCCGGTGAGAAGGCGTACGACGCCGCCCTGCGCGAGATGCGCGAGGAGGCCGGCGTGCCGCCCGAGCGCTTCTTCAAGACCGACTACGTCGAGAGCTTCTACAGCGAGTCCACCGACGCCGTCCACCTCGTGCCCGCATTCGCCGGCTACGTAGGCGAGGACGCCGCCGTCGCTCTTTCTGAGGAGCACACCCAGTACGAGTGGTGCTCGCTCGGCGAGATCCTCCGCCGTTTCGTCTGGCCGTCGCAGCGCGCCGTCGCGCAGCTCATCGCCGACTCCGTGCACGAGTGGCCGCTGGTCGGCTACGGCATGCGCGAGCTCTCCGCCCACGGCTGATCCCGCCGCGCGTAGGTTCGCAACCCGCCCGACGAGCGAGATCACGACAACCTGCCGAGTTCGCGCCTCCATCCTCGATCGTCCATCTTCTACCCTCACGCAGATTCGCGGCGCCGCGTCGCTCGCCATCTGTGCCCATCTGCCGTGTACACCGGGGTCAATCAGGAGCCGACTCGTTTACGGAGAGATCCTTCGCTTCGCTCAGGAAGACACCGCCGGGCCGGACTTGGCGTCGCTTTTCACCCGAGGTGCCGCCCCCGCGGCGTGGCTATCAGCGGCCCTCTGTGGATCGTGCCTGCCTCGCCCCTCCCGCGGCGCCCCGATACCCTGCCCTCATGGACCTCGGCATCATCGGCCACCAGCGTTCGGGTAAGACGACCGTGTTCAACGCCGTCACACGCGGCCATGCGCAGACGGGCGCGTACGGCGCCGGCGTGCAGCCGAACATCGGCGTCGTCAAGGTGCCCGACCGCCGGCTGGATGATCTCGCGAAGCTCTTCGACCCGAAGAAGCTCACGCACGCCGACATCCGCTACGTCGACTTCCCCGGCGAGGCCTTCAGCGAGGGCCAGGGCCCGTCGCCGCAGTTCCTCGCGCAGCTCGCCCGCTCCGACGCCCTCATCCACGTCGTCCGCGCCTTCGCCGACGAGACGGTGCCGCACCCGGCCGGCTCCGTCGACGCCATGCGCGACGCGGCCGCGATGGAGCTCGAGCTGGCGTTCGCCGACGCCGCGTTCATCGAGAAGCGCCTCGAGCGCATCGAGGCGGCCATGCGCTCCGTGAAGGCCGGCGAGCGCGACGCCGCCGAGCGCGAGGTCGCGCTGCTCACGCGCCTCAAGCACGGGCTCGAGGAGGAGAAGCCGCTGCGCGCGCAGGAGATGACCGACGAGGAACGCCGCTCGCTCGTGAACTACCAGTTCCTCACCGACAAGCCGCTCCTGCTCGTCGTGAACACGAACGACGACGACGCAGCCCGCAACGGCGAGATCGAATCAGAGTTTCGGTCGAAGTTCGTTCAGCCGCACACCGAGGTCGCGGCGATCAGCGGCAAGATCGAGCAGGAGCTGGCGCAGATGACCGACGAAGAGGCGGCCGAGTTCCGCGCGGAGCTTGGGATCGAGGAGTCGGGCCTCGACCGCATGATCCGCCTGTCGTACGGGCTCACCGGGCTGCTCTCGTTCTTCACCGTCGGTCCGGACGAGTGCCGCGCCTGGAACGTTGCCGCCGGATCGACGGCCCCGACCGCCGCCGGCAAGATCCATACCGACCTCGAGCGCGGCTTCATTCGCGCGGAGGTCGTGCACTGGCAGGACCTGTTGAATGCCGGCACGCTCGCCGAAGCGCGCAAGCGCGGCCAGCTCCGCCAGGAGGGCAAGACCTACGTGGTCCAGGACGGCGACTGCCTGAACATCCTGTTCAACGTGTAGCAACCCGTCATTCTGAAAGCGGTGCCTGTCATTCTGAGCGCTTCGAAGAATCTCTCCGGGTAGCTGCTGAAGGAAACCGAAAACGCATGCCCGAGTTCGATGATGCCTGGTACGAGGACTGGAAGTCCCGCATGGAGGATCACGGCAATGTGATCCTCGCGCTCGGCCTGCGCCCTACCGCGCTCGAGCCCGGCGAGCGCGTCGTCATGGAGATGCCGATGGGCCGCAACGTACGCCAGGGGACCGGCGTCTTCGCGGCCGGCGCCCTCATGCAGCTCGCGGACGTCGGCGCTACGATGCTGTGTCAGAGCGCGAGCGGCACTCCCGAAGCGCCCGGCCCATTCCCGCTCTCCGTGCAGATCAGCATGAACCTCGTGCGCAACGTCGATCACGGCAAGGCGATCTCCGAGTCGACATTCCTGCACTGCGGCCGCACGATGATGGTCGTCGAATCGAAGGTGCGCGACGAGGACGGCCGCCTGCTCTGCGTCGTCACGAGCACGCATACCCTGATCGCGCGAGCGCCGGAGGCGAACGGTGGCTGACCTGAAGTCCTTCGACCGCGTGGCTGACGTCTACGACGAGACGCGCTCGCTGCCGCCCGACGTCGAGCGCGCGATCGCCGGCGGCATCGCCCGCCTCGCGTTCGGCGTCTCGTCGCAGCCGCACCTGCTCGAGGTGGGCATCGGCACCGGCCGCATTGCCGTGCCGCTCGCTGCCGAGGGCGTGCACGTCAGCGGCATCGACATCTCGCCGAAGATGCTCGCGCGCCTGCGGGCGAAGCGCCGTGACATCGACGTCATGCTCGCCGAAGCCTCGCGCCCGCCTCTGCGCGAGCGCTCCTTCGACGCGCTGCTCTTCGTGCACATCCTGCACCTCGTCCCGGATGCCGCCGCCACGCTCGATGCCACAATGCCCCTGCTGCGTGCCGGCGGCCTGGTGCTGTACGGCGGTGACGACGGGCACATCGGCCGGCGCGCGGAGGCCGAGCGCATCATCCGCGAAGCCGCGCGCGACGTCGCAGGCGTCGCGCTCGCCGAGTGGGAAGAGCGCGACCGCGTCGGCGAACTCGTGCACCGGATGCTCGCCGGCCGATGCGACGACGTGCGCGATGTCACGCTCGCCCGGTGGAAGCGGAAGGGGCGCGGCCGCCAGATGATCGAGCGCCTGCAGCGCCAGGACTTCTCGAGCTCATGGAAGATCCCGACCGCCGCGATCCCGGAGATCGTCGAGCGTGTCACACCGAAACTCGATGCCCTCTACGGCGGCCTCGATCGTGAGAACGAGATCGAGCGGGGCTTCACGCTGACGGTCGGTACGCTGCGCGGCTAGCCACGCCTGCGGTGCGCGTGCCGCCGCGGCGCACTCGCCGGGCGCCGCCAGCCGGCCGCCCTACACGTTCGTGCGGTTCGCCCGACGCCGGCGCACCGTGCTCGCCACGAGGCTGACGAGCGCACCGCCGACCGCAGCGCCCAGCAGCGCCCAGATCACCCGCATCGACCAGCTGAACCACAGGAAGTGGATCTCAGTCGACTGCAGGTTCTGCAGAAGGAACAGGATGAGCAGCCCGAGCACGACGACGCCGACGATCATCCTCACCCGCGCGGCCGTATTCGTGTCGCCCTCGGACAGCATGGCCGTCCTCTGGTCCGGTGCTTGCGACTTTGCCATGGTCTGACCCCCTGCGATTAGTATCGGTCAATCAGTGGCCCGTCCGCCGCCGCGCGGGCCGGCCAGCGGCTCCGCCCGCCGTGTGCCCTCGTGCGCCTGCCGCGTGCGCTCGGTGATTTCGATGAGGTCCGACGGCGCGGTCACCGGCGCGGAGCAGAGCGTCCCGTAGCACACGTACGCCGCCGGCGACGGCTCCGGGGGCAGGCCCTCGGCTTCGAGCGTCCGCCGGTCGGAGGCGTCGAGCACGCGCACGATGCGGTCGGGCACGAGCAGCCCGAGCGCGGCGGTCCGCATCTGTGCGACGCCGGCGTCCGAAGGCGCACCGACGATCTTCACGTCCGCGCCGGGGTTGAGGAAGCGGTCTACCGCGACCGCGTACCCCGCCGCGAAGTAGCCCTGCGACTCGATGATGTTCGAGAACTGCCGCAGCGTCGTCTCCGCCGCCCGCGTGTACGATCCGTCGCCGGTGAGCCGCCCGAGCCGCGTCAGTACTTCTGCCGCGGCCGTGTTCTCCTTGACCGGCTTCTGGCGCGCCGACAGCAGCCCCAACGACTCGTGCTCGCCCGGCGTGTCGAAGAAGCCGCCGCCCTCGTCGCCCAGCCGCTCGGTCATGAACCGTGCGAGTTCGCGCGCCCGGTCGAGGTCCTGCGCGCGCCCCGCGGCCTCGTACGCATCGAGCAGCGCCAGCGCCGTATACGCCTGGTCGCCGAGCAGTCCTCCGATCCGCGGCCCGTCCGCACCGAGATACCGGTACATCCCCGCGCGATCGTCGTGCAGCCGCTCCCACAGGAGGTCGAGCGCACGCAGCGCGCGGTCGCGCGGCGCGTCCAGCCCGAGCGTCCACGACGCCTCGAGGTAGGCGCTGATGGCCATCGCGTTCCAGCTCGTGTACACCGTCCGGTCGACGTACGGCGCATGCCGCTGCTTCCGCTCCTCGTTCGGCAGCGGGTAGAACTCCTCGTCCGCGTCCTGCGAGCCGTAGAACGCGCCGGTCGTTGGGTCGCTCAACCACGCGTCGAGATACGCGATCGTAAACTCGATGTACCGCCGGTGCCCGGCGTCATCGCTGATCCGGTACAGCCCGAGCAGGTTGCGAAGCAGCCCGGCGTTGTCTTCGAGCATCTTCTCGTAGTGCGGCACGCTCCAGTCGCGCTTCGTGGCGTACCGATAGAACCCGCCCCACTCCTGGTCGTACGTCCCGCCCTGGCACATGTATTCGAGCGTCTTGCGCGCCATGTGGAGCGCGTCGCGGTCGCCGTCGCGCAGGTAGGCGTGCAGCAGCAGGTCGACCGCGTCGCTGTGCGGGAACTTCGGTTCGTTGCCGAAGCCGCCGAACACCGGGTCGTACCCGTCTTCAGTGGAATGCAGCGCGTCCTGGAAGATCTGGTCGCTCAGCTCATCGCCCGGACCTTCGCCGGCGCCCTGCGAGCGCCGCGCGATGATCTGCGCCAGCTTCTCTTCGATGTCCTGCTTGTTGTCGCGATAGTAGGTGCTTACCTGGCCGAGCACGTCGCGCATCTGCTCCGGCGGCACGTACGTCATGCCCGCCATCAGCTCGCCCTTCGGCGTGAGGAACGCCGTCGTCGGCCAGCCGCCCATGTTGTAACGCGCGTTGATGTCCGGCCGCTGGTCGTTGTCCACGCGGATCGGCACGAAGCGCTCGTTGATCAGCCCGATCACGTCCGCGTCCGAGTAGGACGTTTCGTCCATCACGTGGCACCAGTGGCACCACACTGCCGAGATGCCGAGCAGCACCGGCTTGTCCTCGCGCGCCGCCCGCGCGAACGCGTCCGCGCCCCATTCGTTCCAGCCGATCTCGCTCGCGCGGTTGGGGCGTGGGGAGAAGTGAAAGGTCGACCCTTCGGCCATGGGTAGCGCGCCTCCTGTCGCGTACGATCATGCTAGCAGCCGCGCGACGGTCAGCGGATGCGCCCAACCGCTCATTCGACGCGCCGGCGCTGTCATTCTGGATCCAGCATCTGTCATTCTGAGCGAAGCGAAGAATCACTGCGGCAGCAAGCCGCGCGTGTATGGAATTGCAAGCCCGCGCTTTCGTTGCGACGCGTCGGCGGCGTCTGATAGCCTTGGTGCAAAGCCTCTCAGTCGCAGTCTCCTGTACGCCCCGGTAACCCGCCGACGCACACGACGACGCAGACGAGGTCGCCAGCATGACGTGCGTGGTGGGTTTTCAGTGCAGAACGCCGTAGTTCGCCGGCCGGATGCCGGGGTTCGAACTCAGTACGCGGCGTGCAGGAGGTACAGCAGTGCAGGGACAGATTAAGCGGATGGCGCGCGATCGGGGCTTCGGCTTCATCCGGCCGGACGGCGCGAGCGAGGACATCTTCTTCCACGTGTCCGCCGTACAGGGCGGCGGCTTCGATGACCTGAACGAGGGCCAGACCGTCGAGTTCGACAAGACCGCCGACGAGCGCGACCCGCGCCGCAGCCGCGCGATCAACGTCCGCCCAGCGTAACAGAGCGTCTGTCAACACGAAGAGGCCCGGGCGTACGCCCGGGCCTCTCTGCGTCCGAAGCGTGTGCTACCAGCCGCCGGCGCTGCCTTCGCCGCGCGAGTCGCTGCCTGCCGCGAGCGCGCCCGTCGCCGGGTCGATCACGATGCACTGCGCGCGGCCCATCGGGTTCGTTGCCCGTTCGACGCGCCGCGTGTGATGTCCCCGGCGCGCCAGCTCGTCCGCCGCATCGTCGGCGATCCCCGGCTCGATCATCAGCTCGCCGTTCGCGTGCCCCCAGCGCGGCGCGTCGAGCGCAGCCTGCGCATCGAGCCCGTAGTCGATGACGCCAGTGATCACCTGCAGGTTCGTCTGCACCTGGAAGTCCGCCCCGGGCGTGTTCCCGACGATGTACGGCTGCCCGTCGCGGAACACCAGGTACGTGTTCAGCGTGTGCATCGTGCGCTTGCCTGGTGCGAGCACGTTCGGGCTCTGCGGGTCCAGCGAGAAGCCCGTCATCCGGTTGTTCAGGATGATCCCGGCGCCGTCCACCGCGACGGCGGAGCCGAAGTGGGCGAAGATGCTCTGGATGAACGAGCAGGCGTTCCCCGCGCCGTCCACCACGACGAACGACGTGGTGTCACTCGTCGCCGCCGCGGTCGTATCGGCCGCGGCCCGCTGCCGGTCGATCGCGTTCCGGCGCTCGCCCGCCCACGCCGCGCCGTACAGCCGCGCCGGATCGAAGTCCACGATCGAAGGATCGCCCGCGAAGCGCAGCCGGTCCTCGAACGCCAGCTTCTTCGCCTCCACCATCACGTGGATGGCGTCCGCGGACAGGTGTCCCATGCCGGCGACGTCGAACCCCTCGATGATCGCCAGCTCTTCGAGCAGGATCACACCCTGCGACTGCGGTGGCGTCTCGTATACGGCGCAGCCGCGGTACGTGCTGCTCAACGGCTTCACGACGTCCGCCCGGTGCGCCGCCAGGTCGTCGGCGGTCATGCAGCCGCCAGCGTCGCACACCGCGCGCGCGATGCGCTCGCCGAGCGCTCCCTCGTAGAACGCCGCGCGCCCGCCGTCGGCGATCGCCTCGAGCGTGTCCGCGAGATGCGGCTGGCACAGCACCTCGTCCTGCTCAGGCACCCGCCCGCCGGGGAAGAACGCGCGCGCCAGTCCCGGATGCCTCCCGAACAGCGGCTGCGCTGCGGCGAACGTCCGCGCCAGCTCATGCGATACCGGGAAGCCGTCGCGCGCGAACCCGATCGCCGGCGCCAGCAGGTCCGCGAGCGGCCACGTGCACCAGCGCGTGTGGAACTCGTGCCACGCGTCCACCATGCCCGGGATCGCGCACGCCAGTCCGCCGCGCTGCGGTATCCCGGACGCGTACAGCTCGGGCGTCGCGGCCGCGGGCGCCTTGCCGCCGGCGCAGATCGCGGTGACCGCGCCTTCCGCCGCCGGCCAGACCAACACAAACGCGTCCCCGCCCAGGTGGTTACGATGCGGCTTCACGACCGGCAGCACCGCAGACATCGCGAGCGCGGCGTCGAACGCGTTGCCGCCGCGGCGGAGCACATCGACCCCCGTCTGCGTCGCGAGCGGATGCTCGGACGCCACGGCGCCGTTCGTCGCCATGATCGTTCCGCTCATATCCGCTCCCCCACCATGCCGTCCATCTTCCAGCCTCCAGCGCCCGACTTCCCGCAACAGGTGCCGTCAACCGCCGCCGTCCACCTTCCGTCTTCCATCTTCCAGTGCATCATCCGCGCGCCATGCGTCGGCCTTCAGCAGCGCATCGCGCGCCATCGCCACCATGCGGCGCTCGTCGCGGAACGCGAGCATGAGGTCAGCCTCGCCGATCTCGACCCAGCGCGCCTCTGTCACCTCGTCGTCGTGGTCGTCCGTCGAACCGGAGACGTACCGAAGGAGGAAGAAATGCACGAACTTGTGCACGCGCGCCGGCTCCGGATCGTAGGTCGACTTGTACCAGTATTCGATGCGGTCCAGCGGCCCGACGACCTCGCCCTCGACGCCGGCCTCCTCGCGCACCTCGCGCACGGCCGTCTGCTCCGGCGTCTCGCCGGCTTCGATCCAGCCCTTCGGGAGCTGCCAGCGGGCCTCGTGCGTGCGGATGAGCGCAACGTCGAACCCGTCGTCGTTCAGGCGGAAGACGACGCCGCCTGCCGAGGTCTCCGTCCGCGTCTTCACCGCCGGCGACCGCCCTCGCCCTTCCCGTTGCGCTTGTCGCTCTCTTTATCGTCGGCGTCCCTGCGCGAGCCGCGGCGTGCGCCGTTCGCCGCCGTCGTCGTCGGCGCGATGAGCTCGCGCTGCGACGCGCGGTTCACCTCGATCGCGCGGCGCGTCATCGCCTGCAGGCAGTCCGTCACCGCGCGAAAGAACGTGCCCTCCGGGTATGTGTCGTCCTTGCGCAGCGTGCCCGCCACCATGCCGGTCAGCAACTCGATCCCCTGCTCGACATTCGAGACGGCATAGACGTGGAATTGCCCGCCCTTGATCGCGTCCACGACCTCCGGCTTCAGCATCAGGTTGTGGACGTTGTCCTTCGGGATGATCACGCCCTGGTCGCCGGTCAGGCCGCGCGCCTTGCAGACGGCGTAGAAGCCCTCGATCTTCTCGTTGACGCCGCCGATCGCCTGCACGTCGCCGAGCTGGTCGACCGAGCCCGTCACCGCGAGGTCCTGCCGCAGCGGCACGTCCGCGATCGCCGACAGCAGCGCGTACAGCTCCGTCGATGAGGCGCTGTCGCCGTCCACTTCGTCGTATACCTGCTCGAACGACAGGCTCGCCGCGAACGACAGCGGCTGCCGGTGCGCGAACTTGCCGTTGATGTAGCCGGTCAGCGTCAGGAAACCCTTGCTGTGCGAAGGCCCGCTGCGCGCGATCTCGCGCTCGAGATTGATCACCTGCCCGCGTCCCAGGCTGACGCGCGCGGTGATCCGCGAAGGCCGCCCGAACGCGTAGTCGCCCAGGTCGTACACCGAGAGTCCGTTCACCTGACCGACCCTGGTGCCGGTGGTGCTGACCTTGATCGTCCCCTTGTCGAGCAGTTCCTCGATCCGCTCCTCGATCAGGTTCGAGCGGTAGATCTTCTCCTCGATCGCCTTGTCGACGTACTCCGCGCGGACGACCTTGCTCTCGGCCTCGCACGCCCAGTAGTCCGACTCGACCAGCAGGTCGACGACATCGATCATCCGCAGCGAGAGCTTGTCCTGGTCCGAGACCATCCGCGAGCTCTGCTCGATCACGCGCGCCACCGCGCTCCGGTCGAACGGGCGCATGCCGAGCTCCTTCGTCTGCCCGGCGATGAAGCGTGCGTACAGCTCCATGTGCCCTTCGATGCGGTTCACGTCCACGGTGAAGTCGGCCTTGACCTTGAACAGCTTCCGGAAGTCTTCGTCCATCATCTGCAGCGTCTGGAAGATCTGGCGGTTGCCGATCATCGCCACCTTCACGTCGAGCGGGATCGGCTCCGGCGTCAGCGTCGCCACCGGCAGGATCGAAAGCTGCTCCCCGAAGTTCTCGATGCGCGCCTGCTTCGTGCGCAGCGCGCGCTTCAGCGTCTGCCATACGAACGGCTGCGTCAGCGCATCGAGCGCGTTGACCGCCAGGAAGCCGCCGTTGGCGCGGTGCAGCGCGCCCGGCTTGATCATCGTGTGGTCGGTCACCATCGACCCGAGGCTCGAGCGGTAATCGACGCGCCCGAACATGTGGTAGTACGAAGGGTTCTGCTCGAACACGACCGGCGCCCCGTCGGCGCCGTCGTTCGTCACGATGACGTTGATCTTGTAGCGGTCGAACGCGGCCGCCTGCTGCGCCTGTGCGAGGCCCGCGAGCGGTCCTTCTGCCCCCTGCTCCTCGGTCCCCCGGAACAGCGCGACGTTCTCGAACAGGTCCGCCGCGAGCTGGTCGACGAACTCGACGACCTTCTGCTCTTCGTTGTAGTCGCGCTTGATCTCCTCGATATGCGGCGCCGCGATCGTCCGAAGCACCTGGGTATCGAGCTCGGCGAGGAACTGCGCCGCCTCCCGATCGAGCCGCCGCAGCTGAGGGGCCATCTGCGCGATGATCGAGTCCAGCTCGCCGGTGTGCTCCTGGATCTGATGCTTCTGCTCGTCCGGTAGCGCGTCGTACTGCTCCTTCGTGAGCGGCTTGCCGTCCACCACCGGCACGGTCGTGATACCCATCGGCGTCGCGTTGACGGCCAGGCTCCGCGCCGCGGCCTCTTTCTGTAGCGCCTCGAAGAACCGCTCGCGCTGCTGCTGCATCTCGCGGTTCAGCTGGTCGCGCCGCTGCGCGTACTCGTCGCTCTCGAACGCCTTCGGCACCTCCCGCCGGAGCTGTGCGATCAAGTCGTCGATGTCGTGCCCGAACGTGTGCCCCTTGCCCGGGGCGAGGCTCAGCGCGCACGGCCGTGCCGGCTCCTTGAAGTTGAAGACGTAGCACCAGTCCCGCGCCGGCGGCCGCGCCGCGGCGACGCGGCCGATCTGCTTGCGCAACTCGGTCGAGCGCCCGGTCCCCGTCGGGCCCGCAAGGAAGACGTTGTACCCGTCGGCCTCGATGTCCAGCCCGAACTCCATCCCGCTCACCGCCCGGTCCTGCCCGAGCGTGCCCTCCAGCGGCCGCAGATCGTCGGTCGTCTTGAATCTGAAGATGTTCGGGTTGCAGGCGCGGCGCAGCTGTTTCGCCGGGACGCGCAGCGACTTCAGCACTCGTTCATTCATGCGAGATCCCTTCGGCTAATCACGCTCATGCTAACCGAGGCAACCCTGGTGCGATATCCCATCGTTGGGTGGAGCGGCGCATGCTCGCCGTCCTCGCTACCATGCCGCGGGATGGTCCCGTGCGCCGCATCTTGAAGCCGTCACAACCCGCCGAAGCGGCCGCAGTCGAGCCGGCGGCTATCTATCCTCCTCGCGCACGCGCCGCTGCCCGCTACCGGCGGCAGCTCATCGAGCGCATCATCGCGCATCGCGCCGAGATCG
>DASUKS010000210.1:0-3589 GCA_036278595.1 Dehalococcoidia bacterium | reverse complement strand
GCTTTGGCTCCTAGGGAGTAGATCCGAGGTCGTCCAGCAGGTCTACGTCGGGATCTCGGTCCGCCGCGCGTTCTCGGCGGTCTGCACGAGCGCGTGCCGCAGGACGTCGCCGGCGCCGACGAAGAAGCCGAGCCCGTAGGCCACGTGCAGGCAGGCGAAGGCGACCGGCAGCGCGGGCAGCGTCGCGGGCTGCTTGCGGCCGGTGAGCATCGACGCACCGGCGACGGCGGCGCCGTACGCGCCGGCGAGCTTCAGCAGCGGGCGCCAGCGGGTGCGGCGGCCCGCGAGCGCGGTCGTCGCGAGCGCGGCGACGAACGACGGCGGCACGACCTGGCGCACACGCGCCTGCGCGGGATGCCGGCGCAGCACTTCGGGCTTGGCGCGGCCGTAGGCGAAGTACTGGCGCCAGAGCGCGAGCATGTCCCCGCGTACGGTGTACGTCGCGCGGATGCGCGGGTCGAGCAGGATCATGCCGCCGGTGTCGAGCAGCCGGTAGTTAAATTCGTCGTCTTCGCCGCGGTCGATGTCCTCGGCGAAGCCGCCGATCGTCTCGAACACGGACGCGCGGTAGGCGCCGAAGGCGACGGTATCAGTCGCACCGGGCTCGCCGCCCGTGCGGAAGGCGGCGCCGCCGACGCCGAAGCGCGACGCCATCGCCAGCGCGACGGCGCGGCCGAACCACGTGTCGCCCTCGCTCTCGATGACGCCGCCCACGCATTCGGCCTCGCCCGCTTCGAGGGCGGCGACGCTGCGGCTGATGAAGTCGGTCGCGGCGGTGGCGTGCGCGTCGAGCCGCACGACGATCTCGCCGCGCGCGTGGCCAAGCGCGATGTTCATGGCCCCGGCGGGCTTGCGGCGCGGGTTATCGAGCAGGCGCACGTCGAGCGTGGACTCGGCGGCGAAGCGCGTGACGATGCGCGGCGTCTCATCGGTCGACATGCCGTCGAGCACGAGGACTTCGAGCCGCTCGCGGGGGTAGTCCTGGGCGGCGAGGCTGTAGAGGCAGCGCTCGATGTAGCGCTCTTCGTTGCGCGCGGGCACGATGACGGTGACGAAGGGTTGTGACATGCCGGGACGTTAACATGCGCGCCGCCACGCACGAAAGGCGCGCCGGGCGCGCTGACAAGCGCTCTCGGGCGGTTTCGGCGGATATCGGTGATCTGTGCGGACGGGGCGTTATTTTTGCGCGCGGTGGGGGTCGGGACGAAGCGAGGAGGGTGGGCTTGACAAGCGCTCAGGCGGTTCGGGTGGCAGGCTGCCCCGCCGCGACGTTGACACGGGCAGCGCCCAGGGAGATGGGGGATGACTGATCCGAAGCAGGCGGCGATACGGAAGTTCGGGGCGGGGCGGGTCGAGTCGCCGCTCGACGTGATCGAGCGGTATGCGACCGACGTCGAGGCAGGGATCGAGACGCTGCTCTCGGCCGTCGGCGAGGCGCTCCCGGCTGGCGGGCGCCTGTGCGAGCTGGGGTTCGGGTCGGGGTGGCTGCTGCAGAAGATGGTGGGGCGCTGGCCAGCGGCGCGCGTCATCGGGCTCGACCTTTCGGCGGCGTTCGTCGAGCGGGCGCAACGTGAGGTGGGAGATCGGGCGGCGATCGTGCGCGGGGACATGGACGCGCTGCCGTTCCGCGACGGCGCGCTGGACGTCGCGATCACGTGCTGGACGCTGTACTTCATGCACGACATCGATGCGACGCTGCGCGAGATCCGGCGCTGTGTGCGGCCGGGCGGACGCGTGATCGCGGCGACGGTGGCGGCCGACCACATGCACGAGTTGCCGGCGCTCATCGACGATGCGGTGCGCGCGGCGCTGGGACGCGAGCCGGAGCCGGACATCGGCGCGCGGTTCGACCTGGCGTCGGGTGCGGCGTACATGCAGCGGAACTTCGCGCATGTGGAACTGCGAGAGTGGCGGGGCGAGATGGTCCTGCCGGACGTCGGGACGACGATGCTGCTCTGGCCGAACTACGGGCCGCAGCTCGAGGATCCAGGCGAGGACGCGGCGGCGCGAACCGCATTCGAGCACGCGGTGCGCGGCGTGATCGAGCGCGAGGGCGCGCTACGGATGATGCGGCACGACGGCGCGTTTGTGGCGGCGGTGTGAGCAGTACGGGAGCGCCGGGTGCCGGGGACCGGCCCGCGATGGGAAGGAGGATGGGTGCGGCGGGCCCTGGAGCGCGATGCGGGTCGTTCTCTCGCGATAGGATGTGCGAGATCGGCGGGTAGCCATGGGAGAGTCGGGTGAGTTCGAAGTATCGAGCGCGGGCAGGGGCCGAGGGGGAGTCGTGGCGATGCGCGCACTGTGGGGATGCGGTGAGCGCCGTCGCGTACGGGACGATGCATCGCAACCACTGTCCACGCTGCCTCTGGAGCCTGCACGTCGATGAGCGGCCGGGCGACCGCGCGTCTTCGTGCCATGGGCAGATGGAGCCGATCGCGATCTGGGTGCGGGACGACGAATGGGTGCTGATCCACCGATGTCAGCGGTGCGAGCGGCTGCAGCCGAACCGCATCGCGGGGGACGACAGCCCGGTGGCGCTGCTGGCGCTGGCGGCGCGGGCGCTGGCGAACCCGCCGTTCCCGCTCGACCGGCCGATGTAGCTGGCGGCTGGGCCGCGTTCACAGTTCACAGTTGACAGTTTTCAGTTTTCCGTTTTCCGTTTTCCGTTTTCCGTTTTCAGTTTGAAGGCCGGGAGAGTGCACATGCCGGAACAGCAAGCAGGATTTGTGCCGTATTTGCACTACGACGATGTGCCGCCGGTGCTGGAGTGGCTGGCGCGGGTGTTCGGGTTTGTCGAGTTGAAGCGGTGGCCGGATGAGAGCGGCGTCGTGCGGAACGCGGAGATGCGCTTCGGCGATACGGAGGTGTGGCTCGACGGGAGCCCGGGCTGGTGGGAGACACGCGGCGGCAAACCGGATGGGTGGATCGGCGTGTGGGTCGATGACGTCGATGCGATGTACGCGCGGGTGAAGGGGGCGGGCGTCGAGCCGGACGGGCCGCCCGAGGACAAGCCGTACGGCGTGCGCGTGTTCAGCGTGCGCGACCCGGGCGGCTACTCGTGGGGCTTCATGCGGCGGATATGACGCATCGCTAGTTCACAGTTGACAGTTCACAGTAGGGAGCGCGGGAGCGGCAGCTCGCGGGCCTGTGCCGCGAACACCTAACCCCCGACCCCTTCCCTAAAGGGAACGGGAGCTGCAATCGGCGCGTGTTTCTCGTGAGCCGCGCAGGTCCCGAAGCTACTTACAGGGCGGAGTTCGCAGTAGCGTTCGGACGTGATTCGTGCAGCGGCTCTCGTGATGCGGCTTGTTCACCTGACGGCGAGGAGCACGCGGTCGGTGCCGGACTGCCAGATCGTCGCGACCTCGCCGAAGCCGGCGTCGCGTAGCGCCCCTACGTGCAGGTCGTAGCCGGCTGACGCCGGCCGCTCCTTGGGTGACAGGCGACGTGTGCGCTCTGCGATCAACGGCGCCATCGACGGCTCGTGGCCGAGCGCGTCCCACCACTGCTCGGAGGTCTCGATGCCGCGGGCGGCGAACGACGCGTCGGTCCAGTCGCGATCGCGCGCGTCCCTGGCGAACCGCTGGAT
>DASUKS010000209.1:0-6459 GCA_036278595.1 Dehalococcoidia bacterium | reverse complement strand
GACACCTCGTGCTCCTGCAGGTAGCGCCCGGCGGGGCTGTTCTTGGCGATCGCGCCGGCCGGCGAGATGTGGTCCGTCGTCACGGAATCGCCCAGCAGCGCAAGCACGCGCGCGCCGTGCACATCGACCGGGGGCTGGGGCTCGCGCGGCATGCCGTCGAAGTACGGCGGGCGCTTGACGTACGTGGACGTCGCTTCCCACGCGAAGAGGTTGCCCTGCGGTACGTCGAGGTTCCGCCAGGCGTCGTCGCCCTCGAAGACGTGCGCGTACTTCTCGCGGAACATCGAGGACTTCACCGCGCTGCGGACGGTGTCCGCAATCTCCCGCTGCGTCGGCCAGATGTCGCGCAGGTAGACCGCCTGCCCGTCGCTCCCCGTGCCGAGCGGCTCACGCGAGAGGTCGACGTCCATCGTGCCGGCCAGCGCGTATGCGACGACGAGCGGCGGCGACGCCAGGTAGTTCGCGCGAACCTCCGAGTTGATCCGCCCCTCGAAGTTGCGGTTGCCCGAGAGCACCGAGACCGAGACCAGCTTGCCTTCCCGGACAGCGTCCGAGACCGGCTCCGGCAACGGGCCGGAGTTGCCGATACACGTCGTGCAGCCATAGCCGACGAGGTAGAACCCGAGCTTCTCGAGGTCGTCGTCGAGGCCGGCGGCCTTCAGGTACTCCGTTACCACCATCGATCCCGGCGCGAGGCTCGTCTTGACCCACGGCTTCACCTGGAGCCCGCGCGCGGCGGCGTTCCGGGCGATCAGCCCGGCCGCGAGCATCACCGCCGGATTCGATGTGTTCGTGCAACTGGTGATCGCGGCGATCACGACCGAGCCGTGCGTGAGGCTGTACGAGCGGCCGTCTTCGTTCACGGGGACGGCTTCGAACATGTCTCCGTCCGGCTCCGGTGCCGCGACCTCCTCGGGCGAGACGGCGGCGCTGCCGCCCTCGCTCAGCCAGCGCTCGAGCTTCACTCCGTTCGGGACCTCGCCCAGCTCCAGCATCGAGACGAGGTTCTCGCGCCATGCGTGTTTGGCGTCGCTCAGCGGAACGCGGTCCTGCGGCCGCTTCGGCCCGGCGAGGCTCGGCTCGACGTCGGCGAGGTCCAACTCGAGCGTGTCGCTGAAGTCCGGCTCGGGCGTGTCGTCCGTCCGGAAGAGCCCCTGCTCGCGCGTGTACGCCTCGACCAGCTCGACGAGCGGCTCCTGCCGGCCGGTGAAGCGCATGTACGCGAGCGTCTCCGCGTCGCAGGGGAAGAAGCCGGCGGTGGCGCCGTATTCGGGCGCCATGTTCGCGATCGTCGCGCGGTCGGGCAGCGGCAGCGTCGAGAGGCCACTGCCGTAGAACTCGACGAACTTCCCGACGACGCCCTTCTTCCGCAGCATCTCGGTCACGGTGAGCACGAGGTCGGTCGCCGTCGCGCCCTCGCGCAGCCGGCCCGTCAGCTTGAAGCCGATCACTTCGGGCATGAGCATCGGCATCGGTTGGCCGAGCATCGCCGCCTCCGCCTCTATGCCACCGACGCCCCAGCCCAGCACGCCGAGGCCGTTGATCATCGTCGTGTGCGAGTCAGTGCCGACCAGGGTGTCCGGGAAGGCGATGGTGCGTCCGGCATCCTGCGCCTCCATCACGACCGAACCCAGGTACTCGAGGTTCACCTGGTGCACGATGCCGGTGTCCGGCGGCACGACGCGGAAGTTGTCAAACGCCTGCTGCCCCCAGCGCAACAGCGCGTAGCGCTCGATGTTGCGCTCCAGCTCCTTGCGCGCGTTGAAGAGGAACGCGGTGCTGGCCCCGAACTGGTCAACCTGCACCGAGTGGTCGATCACGAGGTCGGCGGGCTGTAGCGGGTTGATGCGCTGCGGGTCGCCACCGAGCTCCAGGATGGCGTCGCGCATGGCCGCCAGGTCGACGACGCACGGTACGCCGGTGAAGTCCTGCATCAGCACGCGCGCCGGCCGGAAGGCGATCTCCTGTTCGGCGGGCTTCGCGGCGTTCCATGAGGCCAGCGCCTGGATGTCGTCCTTCGCGACCGTCAGGTTGTCCTCGTTCCGCACGAGGTTCTCGAGCAGGACCTTCAGCGAGAACGGCAGGCGCGAGATCGCTCCCACGCCGGCCTGCTCCAGCGCTGCGAGGCGGAAGATATCGACGGTGCGACCGCCGACAGAGAGTTGCGAGCGCGTGTGGAAGCTGTCGAGGGAGGCGGGCATTGGCTTGCTCCTGTCCAGGGGACGGCGCAGGCGCAATCGGGAAGGCGCGCCCGCGGGGCGTCCGCCTTCATTATGAATCGCGAGCCGCGCCTAGCGCGAGAAGCCGGCTACGGCGTGCTCCACAGCGGCGACGATGCCTTCATGAACCGCAGCATCATGGTCATGGACGCCACCAGCTTGCCGTCGTCCGGCTCAAGCGCCCGCGCTTCGTACCAGAAGTACTCTGTCTTCGGCGTCTGCCCGACGGCGAGGATCGTGCCCGCGATGTCGTAGTCGTGGTCGATGAGCACCGGCCCGTGCACATCTCGCACCTCGATCGCGCCATACAGCCCGACGGCGCCGCCGCGCTCCAGGCGCATGTTGCGCTGGAGGTTGACCATCAACTGCACGACGAGCCCGGGATTCGCGACGGCGCCGCCCCACGGCGAAGCGCCCTCGTACCAGTCCATCGGCTCGGTGATCACGCTCAGCCGCCGCGCGGCGTCTTCAGCGCGAAGGCGCGCGTGCACCGGCTCGATGTCGGTGTTCGGTGCCAGGTTCGCCAGGATGCGTTGCTCGCCGGCCTCGCGCGGCTCCTGCAGCTTGCGCCCGAGCATCGAAGGCTGCGGCGGCGTCCCGGCCGCGGCCGTGCCTTCGAGCACGAGCGTGCCGTCGTCGCGCTCCATCCATACGCGCACCTGCGCGTCCTCGACGCCCTTCGGGGGCGCTTCGACGAACGCCCGCACGGGCTCGCCGTCGGTCGTCGCGTTGCGGAAGTACGTGGACAGCGAGCCGGTCTCGAACCAGCGCTGCCCGAATGCGCGGACGAGAAGCGGCGGAAACTGCTCCATGTGGATCGACCCCGCGACGGTGCCGCCGCGGAACCCCAGCTTCTGCGCCGTCGCGTCGTCGTGGATGCTGCCCCGCTGGTTGGCCGCCAGGTTCCGCGGTCTGCGCATCGGCCCGACGATCACCCCGCCTTCTTCGCGGATCTCGGTCTGCTCGACGTTCGTGGTCATGGTGCACCTCCCTGGCGTCCAGTTTCCGCCCGCGGACAGCGCGCTGTCGATACAGCGATTGTAGATCGCGCGCCCGGCCCGCGACGCTTCTGTATAATCGCGCGCAGATGGTGTTCTCACCGCCCTCCCGCCCGGAGGCCGCGCGCGAACCGGCGTTCGGCGCGGCCGACCTGCTCCAGCTCGTGCTGCAGGCCGTGCGCCCGACGCTCGGCTTCGACGTCGCCGTTGCGGTGCTCTGCGAGGACGGCCGCCACGTCGTGCCGGTGTTCACCGCCGGCACGCTGCCGGCGCCGGCGCTCGAAGGCGTGCACGTGCAGGCGCTCGCGGCGTTCGCAGAGCTCGCCGGCGAGGACCACGCGACGTGGCCCGCCGAAGACCCGCGCGTCATTGCGCTCGGCGCCGAAGGCGGCCAGCTCGAAGAGCCGGACGCGTATGAAGACGCCCCGCTCGTCGTCGGTGGGCGCGTCACCGGCATGCTGCGCATCGAGCGCACCGCGGCGCGATCGCAGGAGCAGCTGGCGGTCTACTTCGGCCTCGCCCGCGACGTCTCGGAAGCCATCGAGCGGCTCGACGAGCAGCGGACGCAGACGCGCCTCGTGCAGGAGCGCCTGCTGCAGTCCGAGAAGATGTCGAGCGTCGGCCAGCTCGTGTCGGGCGTGGCGCACGAGCTGAATAACCCGCTCACTGGCATCACCGGGTTCGCGCAGCTTCTGCTCCTCGGCGACCTCGAGGAGGGCGCGCGCCGCCAGGTCGAGACGATCTACCAGGAGGCCGAGCGCGCGTCGAAGATCGTATCCAACCTGCTCACCTTCGCGCGCCGGCGCCGGGCGCAGAAGGAGCTGTCGAACATCAACACGATGCTCGAGCGCGTGCTCGAGCTCCGTAACTACGACCTGCGCGTCCGCAACATCGAGGTCGAGACCGACCTCGACCCGGCACTGCCGGACACGATGCTCGACGCGAACCAGGTCCTGCAGGTCTTCCTCAACATCATCATCAACGCCGAACAGGCGATGCGCTCGATGGGCGAGGACGCGAGCGGGACGTTGCGCATCCGCACGTGGGCGGCGGGCGGCAACGTCACCGCGTCGTTCGCGGACAGCGGGCCCGGCATGAGCGACGACACGCTGCGGCGCATCTTCGACCCGTTCTTCACGACGAAGGAGGCAGGCGACGGCACCGGCCTCGGCCTGACGATCAGCTACGGCATCATCGAGGAGCACGGCGGGCGGATCTGGGCCGAAAGCGCGCGCGGGCGCGGCACGACGTTCACGATCGAGCTGCCGCTCGTCACGCGCTCCCAGCAGGCGCCGCGCGCCGAAGCGCCGGCTGAGCCGGCCACGCAGATCCCGGCCGAACGGCGGCGCATCCTCGTCGTCGACGACGAGGAGAGCATCCAGAAGCTCCTGACCGGCGTGCTCGAGATGGACGGCCACGAGGTGCACATCGCAACGAATGGCCGCGAGGCGCTCGAACGTGTGCAGCGGGAGCCGTTCGACCTGGTGATCACTGACGTGAAGATGCCAGTGATGAGCGGTCCCGACCTCTATCGCCGTCTCCGCGAGGACGGCAGCCCGCTCGCCCGCCGCGTCATCTTCATCACCGGCGACACCGTCGCCCCGGAGACGCGCGGCTTCCTCCAGAGCGTCGAGAACGACGTTCTCGCGAAGCCGTTTCGCCTGCGGGAGGTGCGCGAGATGGTGCGCCGTGCGCTCGCCCGCTAGCCGGCCGTCCGCTCGCGTCCCCCCGCAGCAGAGCCCGCGTGACAGGCTCGGTATCGTACCCGCCGGGCTCCGCGCGCCGGGATATGCGGTGGGAGGCGTCGACGTGGTGCCGGGCGGGGAACGGGCACCTGTCGAAGCTGGACTGTCGCGCGGCTGTAATTACTCTTCACGACTATTTAGAAAACAGTTAACAGATTACGGTTAGGCTGGGTGGGCAGGGATCGCCCGGGACATGCTCCCCCGTTTCGAGCGGTTCCACATAAGAAGAGCCGGGTGCGCCAACCCCGCAACGCGCGCTCCCGGCTCTCTTGCTGTCCGCCGCATCCCGCGCTCTCGTCTCGCTGGCTGTGCGCCGCAACGCGCGCTCCGGTCGCCGCTTCGCGCATCGCGCGCTCCCGGTTCGGCGCCGCGCATCTCCGGGCAGGCTTCGCCGCGCGTTCTGGAGCCGCGCCCGCCCGTCGCTATACTGCGGTGCGGGGCGCCATCGTCTAGAGGCCTAGGACGCCGCCCTTTCAAGGCGGAGATCGCGGGTTCGAATCCCGCTGGCGCTACCAACGTCCATCCCGCTCCCATAACCCCGATACCACGCCCCTCCTTCCCCTAAGCGCACATCGCTCCCCCAATACGGGCGCCGCGCCGCACCCACGCGGGCGTGGCCCCATGCCTCGGGCGTCGGCGTTACCCAATACTCACCTCGTTATCTGAGACGTCCGCGCCGGCCGCGCCTGTACCTCGCTCCGATGGAGGACCGATGCCCAAAGCACCCGCTTCTGTCGAGGCGCAGGAGCCGGAACACGAGGACGGCGACGACCCGGTACAGGTCCCCGGCCTGTCCGAAGCCGAAGACCTGTTCTCGGACGCCAACCTCACCCGGATCATCAAGGAGTACATGCCGCTCGTGCGGCACGCCGTTAACCGCATCGCCGTCGGCAGCACCAGCGCCGGCATTCTCCAGTACGAGGACATGGTGTCGTGCGGGGTCCAAGGCCTGATCGAGGCCTGGCACTCCTTCGACCCGAACAAGGGCGCCAAGTTCTCGACCTACGCCCTCCCGCGCATCCGCGGCTCCATCCTCGACTCCATCCGCGCGACGCACCCGCTGCCGCGCTCGCTCCAGAAGTTCGGCAGCGACCTCGAGAAGGCGACCGCCGCCCTCCATGCGAAGCTGAACCGCGCGCCCACGCGCGTGGAGCTGGCGGAGCACATGGGCATTCCCTCCGAAGACTTTCTGCATTCCTTGCGCACGAGCAACCTCAAGGTCATCTCGCTGGACAGCCTCGCCGAGACCGCCGCCAGCGGGAACACCGAGAAGCTGTGGGAGATGGCGGACGAGGACCCGAACATCGACCCCGACAGCGTCGCCGAGGAGACGATGGTGCGGGCCAAGCTCGCGGAGGCAGTCGAGTTGCTGCCGGACCGCGAGCGCATGATCGTCCGCCTGTACTACATGAAGGCGCAGTCGCTGAAGAGCATCGGCCAGGCGCTCGGGATCTCGGAGTCGCGGGCGTCGCAGTTGCGCCACCGCGCGATCCGCCG
>DASUKS010000208.1:0-8359 GCA_036278595.1 Dehalococcoidia bacterium | reverse complement strand
CCCGCGTGGTACTTCGCCAGCACGTTCTTCGCGATGAGGATCTTGTGCACCTCGTCCGGCCCGTCCGCGAGCCGTAGCGTCCGCGCGCCCTCGTACATGCCCGCGAGCGGCAGGTCGCCCGAGACGCCCGCCGCGCCCCATACCTGGATCGCGCGGTCGACCACCCGGTGGTACGCCGCCGGCACGAAGATCTTGATCGCCGAGATGTCCGTCCGCGGGTCCGTCTCGCTCTCCATCTTTTCCGCCGTGTGGATCGTCATCAGCCGCGCCGCCTGGATGTCGATGTACGAGTCGGCGATGAAGCCCTGGATGAACTGCTTCGTCTCCAGCTTGCCGCCGTGCACTTCGCGGCTCATCGCCCGCTCGACCATCAGGTCGAAGGCGCGCCACATCTGGCCGATGGAGTTCATGCAGTGGTACACGCGCCCCGCGCCGAGCCGGTCCTGCGCCGCCTGGTGCCCCGTCCCCGTCTGCCCGAGCTGGTTCGTCACCGGCACGCGCACGTCGTCGTAGATGATCTCGCAGTGGTCGCTGTCACGGCCCCATACCGGCACGCCGCGGATGATGTTCACGCCGGGCGTGTCGCTCGGCACGATGATCTGCGTCATCTTGCCGTTGCGGTCGCCCGGTGCGTCCGGGTCCTCTGTCCGGCACATCACGATAAAGAAGTCCGCGCGCTTGCCGTTCGAGGTGAACCACTTGTGCCCGTTGATCACCCACTCGTCGCCGTCGCGCCGCGCGCTCGTCTTGATCGAGCGCGGGTCCGAGCCCGGGTTCTCCGGCTCCGTCATCGAAAAGCCGGACTGCATCGTCCCCTCGATGAGCGGGATCAGCCACTTCTTCTTCTGCTCTTCGGTGCCGTACTTCAGCAGGATCGTCTGGTTCCCGGAGTTCGGCGCGACGACGCCGAACAGCGAAGCCGCGCCGATCGCGTACGCCAACACCTCGTTCATGTATGCGTGCTCGAGGAACGACAGCCCCGAGCCGCCGTACTCCGGCGGCAGGTGCGGCGCCCATAACCCCGCCTGCTTCACCTTCGCCTGGATCCCCTCGCGCAGTTGGCGGGCCTCCTCGCGGTCGGCGGCCGTGTAGCGGTCGTCGCTGCGCCATGCCCAGAGCTTGTTCTCGTTCGGCAGGATCTCCTTGTTGACGATCTCCGCCGTCAGCATGCGGATCTCGTTCACCCGCTCATTCAGCGTCGGCACCGGCCGCACGTTCATCTTCATGGCACTGCCCCTTCGCTATCGAACACAACGCGATCGATCTTAGTGCAATCGGCGGCGGCGTGATAGCAGCATCCCGGCATTCCTCAGCAGCCGCGACGAGCCACCGAGCCCGGGCACGGCACCTACTTCGTCCGCATGTAGAGCGGCGCCAGCACGCACGGCGCCCGCCCGCACGGCTCTTTCGGCGGCCGCAGCCTGCCCGATGCGCATGCCGCGCACACTGCCCGCACGGTGACGTTCGTCCCTCTGCGCTTCATCTCACGACCTCCGTGCCCCCGCTCAGCACCTCCATCTAACCTCGCGCGCCCGCTCGCGCGGACGTGCCGAACGGACGGTTCTCGCGTGACGCGCCGAATGGGCGACGGCTTGGAGCACCCTCACATGAAATTCGCAGACGAACTGCCTCGGGCGATGTATAATCGCCGCTACTCGCCATCCTCGATCCCGTGATCGCGCAGAGAAATGAGGACACGATGGTCACGTCCGAACGCCCGGCGGAACTCCGATTCGACCCACCCGGCCCAGGACCGTGGAACCGGGACCCGGTGCACTTTCCGCGTCCCGTCACCCGCTACTTCCAGGAGACGCACCCCGACGCCATGAGGCAGGGGTCGTCCGACTTTGCCCGGTTCTACGGCATGCTGATCGATGGCCTGCGATCGGCCTACGTCAACGGCTTCGCCTACAACCAGGTCGCGCCCGCGCCCGACGCCGACGTCCCCGCGCGCATGCAGCGCGCGGCCGAGGTCTTCGAACGGAAGCTCTGGCGCGAGCAGCTCCGCGACTGGGACGAGGACAAGAAGCCCGCCGCAATCGCGAAGCACCGCGAGCTCCAGTCCATCGACCCTGACGCGCTCTCCGACGACGAGCTCGTCGCTTACCTAAAGCGTTGCCGCGACCACCACGCGGCGATGCAGGCCCAGCACATGCGCTTCACCGCCGGCGCCACCCTTCCGACGGGAGACTTTCTCGTACATGTGACACAGTGGACGGGCGCGCCCGCCTCGGAGCTGCTCGGCCTCATGCGCGGCGCCGCCCCCGTATCGGCCGGCGGCTCGGACGAGCTGGTGCGTCTGAAGGCCGCCTTCGCCGCCGACCCCGCCGCGCGCGAAGCGCTCGCGTCGGACGGCGACCCCGCGCAGGTGCTCGCGACGCTGCGGGCGCTCCCCGGCGAAGCCGGCGCCGCCGTCAACGGCTACCTCGACCTCGTCGGAAACCGCCTGCTCGATGGCTTCGATATCGCCGAGCCGACCGCGCTCGAAATGCCCGACGCGCTCGTGCGGGCAATGCGCATCGCGCTGTCCGGCGACGACCGCGAGGCCCACGACGTCGATGCCGCCATCGCCGGCGTGCGCGCGCGCGTGCCCGCCGAGCACCACGCGGAGTTCGACGAGATGCTCGGCGAGGCGCGCCTCACCTACCGGCTGCGCGACGAGCGCGGCATCTACAGCGACATCTGGGCATCCGGCATCATGCGCCGGGCCGCGCTCGGCGCCGGTCGCCGTGTCGCTGGCCGCGGCCGCATCGCGACGCCCGAGCACATGCTCGACGCCACGCTCGACGAGATGTGCGCGCTCGTCTCCGGCGGCGGGCCGGGCGCCGACGAGCTGGCGCAGCGCGCGGAGTACCGCGCGACGGCCTCTTCGAAGGACGCGCCGCCCGCGCTCGGCGATGAGGCGCCGCCGCCCCCCGACCTCGCCGCGCTGCCGCCGCCCGTCGCCCGCGTGATGGCCGCGACCCTCACGGCGCTCGGCCACCTCTTCGGCAGCTCGGAGGCCGAGCACACCGACGACGTGCTCTACGGCCTGGCGGCCAGCAAGGGCGTGTACGAAGGCCCCGCCCGCCGGGTCGCCGGACCCTCCGAGTTCGGCAGGATCGTCAAGGGCGACGTGCTCGTCACCGAAGCCACGACTGAGGCGTTCAACATCCTGCTGCCGCTGCTCGGCGCCATCGTCACCGACAATGGCGGCCTGCTCTCGCACTCGGCGATCGTCGCGCGCGAGTACGGCATCCCCGGCGTCGTCGGCACGCGCGAGGCGACCGACCGCATCGCCGATGGCGTGCGCGTTCGCGTCGACGGCGACAACGGCGAGGTGACGGTAGTCGGGTGAAGACCGTCGTCCCATTCGCGAAAGCAGAAGAGACGGCGCTCTACGGCTCGAAGGCCGTCGGGCTCGGCGATGCCGCCCGCATGGGCCTGCCGGTGCCGCCGGGCGTTGCCATTTCCGGCGACCTCGTCGAAGCGATCGCCTCCCGCGACGAGCGCGCGATCGCCCAGCTCGCGAAGGCCATCGCCCGCCTGCAGCCGCCCTTCGCGGTGCGGTCGTCGGCGGTCGATGAAGACGGCGCATCGGCGAGCTTCGCCGGCCAGCACCTGACGATGCTCAACGTCCACGCGCAGAACGACGTGCCCGCCGCCGTGCGCGACGTCTGGTGGTCCGCGAACTCCGACGCCGCGATCACGTACCGGCAGCGCGTCGGGCTGTTCACGCGCCCGAGCGTCGGCGTGGTGGTGCAGTCGCTGCTCAACCCGGAGGTCGCCGGCGTCATGTTCACCGAGAACCCGGTGAACGGCGCCGACGAGCGCCTGATCGAAGCGAGCTGGGGCCTCGGTGAAGCCGTCGTCGCCGGCCTCGTCGTCCCCGACCACTTCCGCCTGTCGCGCGCCGGCGACGTGCTCGAGCGGAAGCCCGGACGCAAGCGCATCGCCATCCGCGCGCTGCCCGCCGGCGGCACCGTCGAGGAGCAGGTCGCGCCCGAACGCGTGAGCGCGCTGTGCCTCACCGACGCGCACCTCGCCGCGCTCAACGACCTCGCGCTCGAGTGCGAGAAGGGCTACGGCCCGCGCCGCGACATCGAGTGGGCGATCCAGGACGGGCAGCTCTACCTGCTGCAGTGCCGCGCCGTCACGACCGGCAAGCCGCGCGCCGAAGAGCCGGCCGGCCCACCTCCGCGCGATCCCGTCGCCGCGCTGCAGCGCGTCCACCTCTTCGCCGATTTGGACCGCAAGCAGGCGCTGCAGGTCGCGCGCGTGCTGAAGGAGCGCCATTTCGACGCGGGCGAGACCGTGATCATGGAGGGCTCGGGCGCCGCATCGTTCTTCCTCATCGAGTCAGGCGAGGCGCTCGTCACGCTGAAGGGCGTCGAACGCGCGACGCTCGGCCCCGGCGACTACTTCGGCGAGCTGGCGCTGATCGATGGCGGCCCACGCTCCGCGACGGTCACGGCGAAGACCGCGCTCGAGTGCTACGGCCTCACCTTCTGGGAGTTCCGCCCCCTCGTCGAGGCCAACGGCACCCTCGCCTGGAAGCTGCTCGAGTCGCTCGCCAGGCGCCTGCGGGAGGCCGAACCCGGCGCGGCAGCGGCGGCGGCCGGCCCCGGCGTCGTCAACGGGACCGCCGGGGGCTGACTACCGCACGAACGAGGGCACTACACCCCAGAGGTACAACACGCCCACGATCATGAGGACGAGGCCAGCGAGTGCGAGTGCATGCGCGCGCATGCGCATCTCTCCCTACTCATCACCCAGTGAGGCACCGACAAATCGTCGCAAGCCGATGTTAACCGGTCTACTCCTATCTTGTCTAGCGTGAACAGCATGCATGGCCGCGCTCTACGCACATACCTGATGGACAATCGAGAGTCGTACCCTAAAGAAGCGCCTCACTTGCCGAAACGCTGCGTGCGCTGGAACGAAGAACGGTTCGATCCACGGACCGCCGGCCGGCAACCTGCTCAGGCCGAATACTGCGCCACTGCGTCATCTGCCTTGAAAATCGGTCCAAACAGGGAGCCGCCTCGTTCACGGAGAGATCCTTCGCTTCGCTCAGGATGACGTCGCCGGGCCGGACTTCGCGTCATTTTCATCACCCAAGGTGCAGCGTCCCGCGCCATGGCTATCTGCGGATCAAATCTGTGCCGATCGGTGGCCACCTATGGATAAAGGCCATTGCGCATGCCGTCCCCGACGACTAGAATCGCGTAGTCATGGCAAACACTACTAACGCGGTCGAACACCTCCAGGCGGTCGGATTCACCGAATACGAAGCGCGCGCGTACGTCGCGCTTGTCGAGCGCGGGCCCCTCACCGGCTATCAGCTCGCCAAGGAGTCCGGCATCCCGCGCCCCAATATCTACCCCGTGATCGACCGCCTCGAGCAGCGCGGCGCCGCCGTCCGCATCGAAACCGGCGCCGGGGTGAAGTACGATGCCGGCCAACCCGGCGAGATGCTCGGCCGCATTTCCCAGACGATGGAGGGCCACCTCAGCGCCGCCCAGCACGCGCTCGACGACCTCGGCCGCGAGCGGCCATCGTCGTACGTCTGGAACGTCGAGGGGTACGAGAACATCATCACGCGCGCCGAACAGATCCTCGCCGGCGCCCGCGAGCGTATCTTGCTCGGCGTGTGGTCCAGTGAGTCCGCGCGCCTCACCGATGCGGTCGTCGCAGCTGAAGGCCGCGGCGTGCAGGTGGTGACGCTCTGCGTCGAAGGCTGCGCCGTCGAGTGCGGCGGCTGCCGCGGCGAGGTCTACCGCTACGCCGTCTCCGGCGACGCCGCCGAGCGCTGGCTCATGCTCGTCGCCGACGACCGCGAGGCGCTCATCGGCCAGGCGTCGCGCGACGACGCAGCGGCGGCGCAGACGACGTTGCCGGTGTTCGTCGTGATGGCGTCGCAGTACCTGCGCAATACGATCGCCGCGGCCGAGATCGCGCGTAGTCTCGGCCCAAAGCTGCCGAAGCTGCTCGATGCCTCGGCCGCGCGCGCGGTGCAGGGCGCCGGCCTGGGCGCCGGCGGGCAGTCGTGGATGCGGCGCATCGCCGGCGCCATGCGGCGACGCGGGTAAGGCGCACGGAGGTTTTTCTATGACCTGACGATAGTAGTTATCTTCACAACTACTTCTCATCACGGGCTTCCCCCGCCTGTGCCCGACGTACGGAGGACATCTCATGAGGTACCTGAAGCATCGTCTCGTGCAGGCATTCGTGCCGTTCGCCGTCATCGCCATCGCGAGCGGCGCCCTCGTCGCCTTTGGCGGCAGCACGCACGCCAACCATCACGCCAGCGACAACGCCGAGAATACGGACAGCGCCATCACGTTCCGCAACGACATGCGGAAGCTCTGGGAAGACCACGTCACCTGGACGCGACTCGCGATCATCAGCCTCGCCGATGGCCTGCCCGACCAGGACGCGACCGTCAACCGGCTGTTCCAGAACCAGGTCGACATCGGCAACGCGATCAAGCCCTACTACGGCAACGATGCCGGCAACCAGCTCACCTCGCTGCTCCACGACCACATCGCCATCGCCGCGCAGCTCGTGCTCGACGCCAAGGCCGGCAACAACGCCGCGGTCGCAACGGACAGCGCCGCATGGACGCAGAACGCGGACCAGATCGCGGCCTTCCTGAACGGCGCAAACCCCGACAACTGGGGCCTGCAGATGATGCAGGACATGCTGCACGAGCACCTGAGCCTCACGCTCGCCGAAGCGCAGGCGCGGCTCGCCGGCGACTACCCGGCCGACGTCGCGGCGTATGACCGCGTCCACACCATGATCCTCGACATGGCCGACACGCTCAGCCTCGGGATCATCGACCAGTTCCCGCAGGACTTCCGATGATCCGCACGCGCTTCGCGGCGGCGCTCATCGCGGCGTGCGCGATCGCGTTGTGCGCCGCGTGCGGAGGCAGCGGCAACGGCTCCGGGACCGGCGCGGCAACCACCGCGCCGGCCTCCCGGTCGACCGCGGCCGCCGCACCGGTCGTGCACGCGGTCGAGGGCACCGGCGACCCGCGCACGGCCTGGCGCTTCGACCCGCAGACGGTGACCGTCGCGGCTGGCGCGACGGTCACGTTCACGAACACCGGCTCGGAGACGCACACCGTCACGGCAGACGACGGCTCGTTTGATGCCGGCACGGTGGACGCCGGCCAGAGCGTCACGCTGACGTTCGCCCACGCCGGGACATTCGGATACCACTGCTCGCTGCATCCGTGGATGACGGGCACGGTGAAGGTCACGCCGGGGGCGTAGCACACCGCCCGCAGAGCGCGGGCCGAGATGGAGGAGGAACGATGATCAAGAGATCGAGAGTGTCCGCGCGCGCAGCGGCGATGCTCGCGGCGGCAGCGCTCGTCGTCGCGTTCGCTGCGGCGTGCGGAAGCGACAACAACAGCACCAGCAACAACATCACCGCCGCACCGACGGCAACCACCGCCGCCGCGGCACCGACGGCGGGCAGCGCATCCGACGCCAGCATCAAGATCCTCTCGCCCGCCGACGGCTGGTCGCCAACCGGCGACCGCATGGACGTGCAGGTGGCCGTCACCGGCCTGAAGCTCGACGGCACGAAGATCGGCCTCCCGGCGGCGCAGAACCCCGGCGTCGGCCACTGGCACATCTACGTCGACGGCAAGTACGCCGGCCTCAGCGTGTCCGACGTCATCTCGCTGCCCAACGATGCGATGCCATCGATCCCGGCCGGCCCGCACGAGATCAAGGTGCAACTGCACAACACCGACCATACGCCACTGCAGCCCGAAGCGACGGACACCATCAACGTGAACTTCCCGACGGCGCTCACCGAAGCAGCGCCCTCCAGCAGCCAGCCGTCGATCAAGATCGTCTCGCCGGCGACCGGCACGACGACCGGCAAGCGGACGGTCGTGCAGGTCGCGATCAGCGGCCTCAAGCTCGACGGCACGAAGATCGGCCTGCCGGCGGCGCAGAATCCCGGCGTCGGCCACTGGCACATCTACGTCGACGGCAAGTACGCCGGGCTCAGCGTGTCCGACGTGATCTCGTTGCCGAACGACGCGATGCCGGTCATCGCGCCCGGCCCGCACGAGATCAAGGTGCAGCTCCACAACACCGACCACACGCCGCTGCAGCCCGAGGTCACGGACACGGAGATGCTGACCTTCCAGTAGCGGACCGAACGCCGCACACCAGCGGCACGACGGACACGCGCGCGCCGGACGGTGAGGGGCCGTCCGGTGCGTTCGTTTCTCAGCGCTCCCGCTGGTACCCCGTCGAGACCGACGCAGACAGCAGGCTCGGGCAGACAACCGTCCATCCCGACCGCGAGCGCCCGTCCGGCGCTCCCCTCTCCACAATGTGGAGAGGGGTCG
>DASUKS010000207.1:0-14247 GCA_036278595.1 Dehalococcoidia bacterium | reverse complement strand
GGATGGCTGCGTGTGCCGGTGTCGTACATGGTCGAGTTGCTGGCGGCGATCCCAAGCGTGGTGTACGGGCTGTGGGGCGTGTTCGTGCTCGGGCCATGGATCCAGCACGCGGCCGGGCCGGTGATCCTCGACTACTTCGGCTGGCTGCCGTTCGTGCAGGGCCCGGCGCTCAACGTCGGCATCCTCTCCGCCGTGCTGATCCTGACGATCATGATCCTGCCGACGATCATCGCAATCTCGCGCGACGTCCTCGCCGCGGTGCCGCGGTCGCAACGGGAGGCGGTGCTGGCGCTCGGCGCGACGCGCTGGGAGACGATCCGCATCGCCGTGCTGCCGTACGCGCGGTCGGGCATCCTCGGCGCGGCGATCCTCGGGCTGGCGCGCGCCATCGGTGAGACGCTCGCCGTGGCGCTGGTGATCGGTAACAGCACGAGCGTGCCGGACTCGATCTTCTCGCCCGCATACACGATGGCGAGCGTCATCGCGAACCAGTTCCGGGAGGTTGAGAACTCGATGCACCAGGCGGCGCTGGTGTACATCGCGCTGCTGCTACTGGTCATCACGCTGCTCGTCAACGCGATCGCGCGCGCGCTCGTCTGGCGCGTGACGCGCGGGCAGATCACGACGGTGGTCGAATGATCGCGGCGGTGAGAAGGCACGACCGGCGCGCGCGGCGGCGCCTCGTCGACCGGATCGCGAGCGGCGCGATCGTGGCATCGGGGATCGGCGTGATCGTGCCGCTGTTCGTGATCCTGCTGTTCGTGTTCGTGAAGGGACTGCCGGCGCTGAACCTGCATCTCATCACGGAGAACCCCGGCCCGACGGGCGTGCCGGGCGGCGGCGTGAAGAACGCGATCGTCGGCTCGGCGGTGCTCGTCGGGCTGACGCTGCTGCTCGGGCTGCCGTTCGCCATCGCCACGGGCGTGTACCTGGCGGAGTACGGACGCAACCGGTTCGGCTTCGCGATCCGCTTCCTGGTGGACGTGCTCGCCGGCGTGCCTTCGATCACGATCGGCGTCTTCATCTACGGCGCGGTCGTGCTGCGGATGGGGACGTTCTCGGCGTTCGCGGGGGCACTATCGCTGGCGATGATCCTGCTGCCGGTGGTCGCGCGCGTGACGGAGGAGATGCTGCTGCTGGTGCCGCAGATGACGCGCGAGTCCGCGTACGCGCTCGGCGTGCCGAAGTGGCGGGCGATCATGACGTTGATCCTGCCCGCGGCGACCGGCGGCATCCTCACCGGCATCGTGCTGGCGGTGGCGCGCGTCGCGGGCGAAGCGGCGCCGCTGTTGTTCACGTCGCTCGGGAACAACTTCTACAGCACCGGCATCTTTTCGCCGATCGATGCGCTGCCGCTGCGGATCTACACCTACGCGACGGGGCCGTTCCCGTACCAGCACGACCAGGCATGGGCGTCGTCGTTCATCCTGATCATGTTCGTGCTGCTGCTGAGCGTGAGCGGAAGGCTGCTGCTGCAGCGCCGGGCGCGCTAGAGCGCGGCGATCGCTCAGGCGCTGTAGGCGCGGCCGCCGGCGAGGCGCTCGCCGTACTGGCGCTCGTAGTAGTCGCGGTACTCGCCGGACTTCACGCGCTCCCACCACCACGGGTTGTCGCGATACCAGCGCACGGTGGCTTCGAGCGTCTGCTCGAAGTCCCGCTCGGGCTGCCAGCCGAGCGCGCGGATCTTCGACCAGTCCATGTAGTAGCACTGGTCGTGGCCGGCGCGGTCCTCGACGAAGCGGATGAGGTCGTAGGGGCGATCGAGCAGGTCGAGGATGGCGCGCGCGACATCGATGTTCGTGCGGTGGTTGTCGGCCTGGATGTTGTACGCCTCGCCCGGCTCGCCGCGCTCGAGCAGCAGCAGCAGCGCGCGCACGTTGTCCTCGACGTACAGGCGGTCGCGCTCCTGCAGGCCTTCGCCGTAGACGGGCAGCGGCTCGCCGGCGAGCGCGTTCGTGACGAAGAGGGGCACCGCCTTCTCCGGATGCTGGTAGGGGCCGACGTTGTTCGCGGGCCGCGCGACCACCACGGGCAGGCCGTAGGTCTCGAAGAAGGCGCGGCACATCAGGTCGCCGGCGGCCTTGCTCGCCGCGTACGGGCTGCGGGGGCGGAAGGCGTCCGGCTCGCGGCGGGGGTCGTCGCGGGTCGCGGGGCCGTAGACCTCATCGGTCGAGATATGAAGCACGCGTTCGACGCCGAGCTCGCGCGCGGCGGCGAGCACGTTGTGGGCGCCGCGCACGTTCGTGTCGATGAAATCACCGGCGTCTTCGATCGAGCGGTCGACGTGCGAGGCGGCGGCGAAGTTGATGACGGCATCGCAGCCGCGCATCGCGATCACGGTCGCGTCGCGGTCGGCGACGCTGCCGTGCACGAAGGCGTAGCGCGCGTCGTCCCGCACGTCGCGGACGTTGTCGGGGTTGCCGGCGTAGGTGAGTGCGTCGAAGTTGACGATCGCGACGTCTGGGCGCGCGCGCAACAGGTAGCGGATGAAGTTGCTGCCGATGAAGCCGGCGCCGCCGGCGACGAAGAGGCGGCGCATCAGGGCAGGCGGGCGCGGCTGTAGTCGCCGAGCACCAGCTCGTAGCCGCGCGGCTTGCGCCCGTCGGCGCGCAGCTCGACGTTGCGCCCGAGGAGGCTGTTCTCGATCCGGTGGGGGACGTGCTCGATCGTGGCGCCCTCCATGATGACGCTGCCCGCGATCTCACTCTCCACGATCCGGCACGCGGGGCCGATCGATGTGAACGGCCCGATGTAGGCGTCGCGGACGACCGTGCCTTCGCCGATGATGGCGGGGCCGCTGATCACGCTGTTCACGATAGTGCAGCCGGCCTGCAGGACTACGCGCCCGTGCAGCGTCGACGCTTCGTCGACGGCGCCGCCGCCGCGGTCATCGGGCAGGCGCTCGAGGATGGCGCGGTTGGCCGCGAGCAGGTCGTCGTGCTTGCCGGTATCGATCCAGTCGCCCTCGACGACGTCGGCGCGCACCTCGCAGCCGTCGTCGAGCAGGCGCTGGATGGTGTCGGTGATCTCCAGCTCGCCGCGGGCCGACGGCGTGATGCGCGCGATGGCATCGAACACGCGCGGCGTAAACATGTAGATGCCGATGACGGCGAGGTCGCTCGGCGGCTCCTGCGGCTTCTCGACCACGCGCACGAGGCGCTCGCCGTCGAACGCGGCGACGCCGAACGCGCGGGGGTCGGGCACGCGCTTGAGGAGGATCGCCGCGTCGGCGTCGGACTCGGCGAAGGCCTGGACGTGCGAGACGATGCCGTGGGTGAGGAAGTTGTCGCCGAGGAAGGTGACGAACGGGGCATCGCCGATCGCCTCGCGGGCGAGGCCGATGGCCTGGGCGATGCCGCCGGGCTCGGCCTGTTCGACATAACGGATGCGGCAGCCGAAGCGCGCGCCGTCGCCGGCGGCCTGGCGCACCTGCTCGCCGGTCTCGACCGACACGACCACCGTGATGTCTTCGATGCCGGATTGGCAGAGGTTCTCGATGCCATAGAAGAGGATGGGCTTGTTGGCGATGGGGACGAGCTGCTTGGCGCCCGTGTAGGTCAGAGGGCGCAGGCGGCTACCCTTGCCGCCGCTCAGCACGAGGCCCTTCAAGCCGCTCTTCATGTGCGGCGATTCTACCGCATTCGCCGCGCGCCCCGGCTTTGGGGTCACCCTCGATCGGGACGGATGGGCCGCGACGATGTGCCTTTCGGCCCGTCTGCCACGGCCTACCGCAATGCGATGCTTCTTTCAGAGGCGAGAGGCAAGCAAAGGAGGCCGCAAGTGGAGAACAACGCGCTAACCCGGGCGGTCGGGAGGCGGCGGTTCCTGGCGATGACCGGCGGCCTCGCGGCGGTCGGCGCGCTGAGCGCCGCGGGCGCCTGCGATGCCGGCGCCGGCCAGGTGACGTACGACGAGGGGACGCGACAGGCGCAGTCGGCGCACCTCGTGAGCGCCACCACGCCCGCGCCGGCGCAGCCGAGCCCGCAGTCGGCGGGCAACCGGCCGAAGGCGAGCGGCACCCTCGCGGGCGTCTACGACGCGGCGCTGGCGCCGATCGACGGCAACCCCAACCGCACGCTGGTGATCGAGACGGCGCACAAGCAGCACGAAGTCGCGGCCGGCGTCGTGATGAACGCCTGGAGCTTCGACAGCGCGCTGCCGGGCAAGGTCGTCCACGTGCGGCAGGGCGACACGGTGAACTTCACGCTGAAGAACACCGCGACGATGGGCCACTCGATCGACTTCCACGCAGCGCAGACGCCGTGGAATATCAGCTACCAGACGGTGCTGCCCGGGCAGGACCTGAACTTCACGTGGAAGGCCAACTACCCGGGCACGTTCATGTACCACTGTGGCACAGCGCCGGTGTTGCAGCACCTCGCGAACGGAATGTACGGGGCGATTGTCGTCGATCCCGCGCAGCCCTTCGAGCCGGCGCGGGAGTACGTGCTGGTGCAGAGCGAGTTCTACCTGAAGCAGGCGGCCGACGGCACGACGTGGGACACGGATCTCGACCGCGCGAAGGGCGTGCAGCCGGACTTCGTCACCTTCAACGGCGCGGCGAACCAGTACCAGCAGACGCCGCTGAAGGCGTCGCCGAACGAGCTGATCCGCCTGTACGTCGTGAACGCCGGGCCGACGCTCTTCTCGGCGTTTCACGTCATCGGCGCGATCTTCGACAAGGTCTACGTGGACGGCAACCCGCAGAACGTCATGCATGGCGTGCAGACGTGGACGATCCCGCCGGGGGGCGGCGCCACGTTCGAGCTGCGGATGCCGGATGCGGGGCAGTACCCGTTCGTGACGCACAGCTTCGCGTACACGGGGCTGGGCGCAGTCGGCGTGATCGATGTGAGTTAGGCGCGCGAGGTGCGGGTGCGATGAATCGCAAGTTGGCGGCGGCACGGGAGCAGGGCGGACGGGCGCACGCCAGCCCGGATCGACGGACGCGATACCTGGTGATCGCCGCGCCCATCGCGATGGCCACGGCCGTCGGGGCCGCGTTCACGGCGCCGCAGGTGCTGGCCGGGCAGCACGCGGGGAACACCGTGCCCGGCGAGGTGCAGGTCCCGGCCGAGCGGACATCGGGCCGGGACCTCGGGCCTGAAACCGTCAACGTGCACGTGCGGCTGGGGGCGTCGCTCAAGATGCTGCTCGGCGTGCCAGCGCTTCGGGTGTCGCTGCCGAACGGCGCGACGGTGAACACGCTGCTGAACAGCCTCGGCAATGCCTACCCTGCCGTCGACGTGATGGGCCCGAGCGTGCTCGTCGCCGTCGACGGGGAGGCGGTGCAGCCGCACGTCACGCTGGCCGACGGGCAGGTCGTCGAGCTGGTCATGCAGATGGCCGGTGGCTGACGCGCCGTCGCCTTTATCGCGGTAGGATGGATCAAAGCACGACCTCGGGGACTCACCTGGAAGGGGGAACGATGCCGCCACGCACCACGCACACGTACCTGAAGACGCATCAGCTGAGCGGCAGGCTGCTGCAGTTCTCGCTACGCACCGAGGACGCGCGGCTGCGTGCGCAGGCAGCGGACGCGCGCGCCGGCCGCGCCGCGAAGACGCTCGTGAAAGAAGGCGAGATCCGCGTCACGCTGGTGGCGCTGCGCAAGGGCACCGTTCTCCAGACCCACCAGGTCGGCGGTGCCACGACGATCCAGGTGCATCGCGGACGTGTGCGGCTGTCGCTCGAGGACGGATCAGTGAATCTCGGCTCCGGCGAGGTCGTCGCCATCGCGGCCGGCGTGCCACATTCTGCGGAGGCGCTGAGCGACTGCGGTCTGCTGATCACCGCCACGGCGCCGGAAGCGTAAGGGCGGTCCGAGCATGACCACCGCGGACGCGCCCGTGGCAGCGGACACCGACGACGCCCTGACGGCCGCCGTCTTCCAGAGCGGCGGCGCGTATCGCGCGCAGATCAAGCGCGGCGACAACGTCGTCTGGCAGTGCCGGCACCTGCACTTCACCGACCACTCCGCGAAGGTGTGCGCTGAGCGCCACCTGCGCGAGCTGGCGGCGGGCGGCGGGGAACCGATGCGCGCCGGTGGGGTGTCCGTGGGCGCATGAACGAGGGCGACTTCGTGCCGATCCAGCCGGTCGGGCAGCCGGCGGCGACGCGTCCTCGTCAGCACTACGATGCCCCCTATCGCTTGTTCCTCTTCACGAGCCTCGCGCTCGCGCTGGGCGGCGGCTTCGCGCTGGCCGTCGCGCTGCCGCTCGCGGGAGCGCTCGAGTGGGACTGGGGGCTGCGCTGGCCGGCGCTCGTGCAGGCGCACGGGCAGCTGCAGTTGCTGGGGTTCGCCGGGCTGTTCGTGATGGGCATGGCGCTGCGGCTGATGCCGCGCTTCTCCGGGCGGGACATCCCGTACCCGGCGCTCGTGCCGGTCGTGCTCGTGAGCGTCGCCGTGGCGGTCGTGCTGCGCGCGGTGGCGCAGCCGTTCTTCGCAGGCGGCGCGCGCGATGCCGGCGTGGTCGTCGCGGCGGCGCTCCTGCTCGCAGGCGCGCTCGCGTTCGCGGCGATCATCTGGCGCTCGCTGCTGCATCCGGCGAGCCGCGCGGAAGCGACGGGCTGGTTCTTCGCGCTCGGGGCGGTCGCGTACGTCGGGGCGGCGGCGCTCAATCTTTCGATCTGCATCACGATGGCGCGCGACGGCGAGATCCTGGCGCCGCACGCAGAGGACGAGGCGCTGGTGTTCCTTCAGCTCTTCGGATTCGTGCTGCTCTTTCTCATGGGCGTCGGGCTGCGTGCGATCCCGGCGCTGACGGGCCACCAGCGTCCCGACGCGGCGTCGCGCGTCATCGCATGCCTGCTGGCGGCGAGCGTCGCGCTCTACACCGCCGTCGCGCTGTACGCCGCGTACCGCGCGCCGGTGCGGGCGACCGGCAGCCTCGAAGACATCGCGCTGATCGGCGTCGCGATGGCGCTGCTCGGCACCGCGTGGTTCTGCGGCGCGCTGCGCCCCGTCGCCAACCGCGTGGCGCGCGCGTCGCAGGCGCAGTTCCGGCTGGTGCAGGCGGCGGCCGGCTGGATGGCCGTGGCGGGCGCGCTGATGCTGTTCTATGCGATCAGCGACCTTCGCGACGGCGGCGCGATCGACCAATTCGAGATGGACGCGGTGCGGCACACCGTCACGGTGGGCGTGGTCACGATGATGATCATCGGCATGGCGATGCTGGTGGTGCCGGAGTTCGCCGGCCGGCGCCTGCAGCGCCCCGGCGAGCGGCTGCTGGCGTGGGTGTTGGCCATCGGGCTCAGCGTGGCGACGGCGCTGCGCGTCTGGCCGGCGACGCGGGGCATCGACTGGCTGGCATCGACGCGCTTCTGGCCGATGGCGGCGGCGGGGATCATCGCGATCATCGCCGTCGGGGCGTTCGCGTTCGTCTTCGGGCAGAGCTATGCCGAGCAGCGGGCCGAAGGGTGGAGCGCGGCGGCGGTCGCCGCGCGGCGGGGCGAGCAGCAGCGGTAGCGGCCGGCTGCGGCTACGGCGCGAAGCTCGAGCGGGCCTGCACGCCCCAGTGGCCGTCCTGGTTCGTGACGATGTAGATGGAATCGTAGGTGCCGATGACCGAGCCGTCGGCGCGGTAGCGCGTGAAGCGCGTGTCGAAGTGCACCTTGTCCGGACCGCTGTTGATGACGCGATAGTGGTCCCAGGCGCTGCGGTCCCAGCCGATCTGTGCGAGCAGCTCGAAGGTGTTCGGCCGTAGCGACCGCGGGCCTTCGAGGACGATCACGCGGCCGCTCGCGAGTCGCACCGACGGGTAGTTGAACGTGGCCGCCCAGCGTACGAGGTCGCGGGCGTTGAACGCCGCCATCCACTCTTCAAGCAGCGCCTTCGCCGCTTCTTCGCTCTCGCTCATCTCGCACCTCGCGCCCGTCGGGGGCCATACGCGCTCAACTGCGCGTCCGTCCGGCGCGACGAGCATAGTCGATCCGACGGGCGGCCGAGGCGCGTCCCGCGCGGCAAGGGGCACGTTGAAGGCCGCCGGCCGTGCGCTTTTGGGGCGCGCGGGCGGGTTCGCTATACTTGCGCTGCGCCTCGATCCGGGGCGCTTCGCATGCCGGCGTAGCTCAGCGGTAGAGCAGCTGTTTCGTAAACAGCAGGTCACGGGTTCGAATCCCATCGCCGGCTCCAGATCGCACTCGATCGGCCGCTGCGGCTCTTCGCGGCGGCCGATTTTGTTCTTGAATCCCGCGCCCGTCGTTTCCCGCCGGCCAAAGCCATCCCAGAAGGCTCGGTAGCGGCTTGCGGACGCGGACGGCGGCGATGCGGGAGCCGGGCGTGCACGGGGCCGATCGCCCTGCGAGATTCGCGACCCGAGAAGCGCCCGTTTTCCCACTCGCCCTCGCGGATCCATCTACCGGGGAAACCCTCATCCGAGGGTCGAGTCCGGCCGATATTCCGCTATGCCGGGCACACGCGCGCTACGCAGGCGGTACGAGTCGCTGGACATCGAGCTGCTGGGCCAGGTCATGGGCCTGGCGTTCGTGGTGTACGGCGGCTATTACCTCGTGTGGCGAGCCGGTTGGACGCTGAATCTCGGCGCGCTCTGGCTCGCGATCCCGCTGCTACTCGCCGAAGCCGCGGGCTTCCTCGAGTTCGTCCTGTTCCTTTTCATGACGTGGCGGGTGCCGCCGGTGCGCATCGTGCCGGCGCCGCGCGGGCTGACCGTCGACCTGTTCATCACGACGTACAACGAGCCCGCAGAGATCCTGCACAGCACCATCCTCGGGGCCGTGAACGTGCGCTACCCGCACCGGACGTACGTGCTCGACGACGGTGGGCGGCCGGAGATCCGGGAGCTGGCCGAGGACCTCGGGGCGGAGTACATCGCGCGACCGGCGCACGACCACGCGAAGGCGGGCAACATCAACCACGCGCTGTCCGTGACGTCGGGCGACTTCATCGCCGTGCTCGATGCCGACCATGTGCCGCACCCGCAGTTCCTGGAGCGGACGCTCGGGTACTTCGCGGACGAGCGCGTGGCGCTCGTCCAGACGCCGCAGGAGTTCTATAACCTCGACTCGATTCAGCACGCCTCGGCAGGGCCGGAGGAGGACGCGCACTGGCACGAACAGGCGCTGTTCTATCGCGTCATCCAGCCGGGGAAGGACCGCTTCAACTCGGCGTTCTGGTGCGGGACGAGCGCCGTATTGCGCCGGTCAGCGCTCGAAGCGATCGGCGGCGTGGCGACGGAGACGATCACCGAGGACATCCTGACGACGATCAAGCTCCACGGCGCGGGCTGGCGCACGGCGTACCACAACGAGGTGCTGGCCACGGGGATCGCGCCGGACGACCTCGATGCGTTCCTGACGCAGCGCCGGCGCTGGGCGAACGGGGCGATGCAGGTGCTGCGCAGCCGCTACAACCCGCTGTGGGCGCGCGGGCTCTCGCTACGCCAGCGGCTGAGCTACTGGGCGTCGATGAGCACGTACCTGTCGTCATTCCAGAAGATCGTGCTGCTGGTGACGCCGATCGTCGTGCTGCTGACCGGCATCCTGCCGCTGCAGGCGTTCGGCTGGAACTTCGTCGCGCACTTCCTGCCGTACTTCATCCTCGGCATCGTGGCGAACACGGTGTCCGCGCGCGGCTACGGCCGCTATCTCGATACCGAGCGCTTCAACCTGCTGAAGACGTTTGCCTTCATCCGCGCGTCGCTCGCGCTGCTCGTGCCGCGATCGCTGCGGTTCGAAGTGACGCGCAAGACGACGGAGGCCCGCCCGGTGCGCGAGGTGCTCGGCGCGCTGCCGCACCTGCTGCTGCTCTCGGCGAGTGTCGGCGCGATCGGTTGGGCGGCGAACAGCCTGGTCTTCGGGCAGATCAGCGGGGCGGACACGCTCGCCATCGAGCTGACCGCCGTGTGGGCGGCCTACAACGCGGGGCTGATTGGCCTCGCGGTGCGCGCGGTGCTCGCGCGATCGCACCGGCGCTCTGCGTACCGCTTCGTGCGGCAGGTGCCGCTGACGATCGAGGTGGCGTCGGACCGCGCCGCGTCGTGGCAGACGTCGTCGACGGACGTCACGCTCGACGGCCTGTCGTTCACGCACGGCTTGGCGCTGGCGCGCGGCACGCCGCTGACCGTCGGGCTCGAGCTACCGGGCGGGCGGCGCATCGACGCGCACGCGCTCGTGATGAACGCTGTGCCGGTCGGGGGTGCGGCATCGTACCGCGTCGGCGTGCGGTTCACCGAGATCGGACCGCAGGACCGTGACGACCTGGCGCTCTACCTCTTCACCGGCGAGACGAGCGGCGGGCTGCCGGGCGCCCTCGAAGCGTCGGCGGCGTAGTCCGCGACTGCGCGCGAGCCGCGGGCGGACGTCGCGTTCAGCCGCGTCGATGCAGGCGGGCCAGCGCTGTCTCCAGGAGCTCCGGGTCCGAGGGCGTTTCGTTCAGATGTGGCTCGTAAAGCAGGATGCGCGCCGCGTCGTCGTTCGGGTTCGCGTGCAGTGCGCCCTCGTAGATCACCGACGCGTGTGTCCGCAGCGGTGCAAGCAGGTGGTCGGGGGCGTAGTGGTCCGCGGCGTACTGGCAGATGGCCCGCACGTCGGAGTCATCGAACACGACGTTCGCGGTCGCTTCCCAGTGACACAGCGCCGCCGCCGGGACGGATGGCGGCAGGTCCCACTCGGCGTCGCCGATGATCCGCACGCCGTTGAACTCTGCGCGAAGGGGCTTCAGCAACGCGAGGGCGGTCCGCGCCATGCCCAACGAGCCGCCGGCGACCAGGGGCGTGCGCCACACGGCGCCGGTCAGGAACTGCAGGCGGCCGCGACGCTCCTCGGCGTCGACATCGATGCCGGCGTCCTCCAACTCCCGGCGCCAGTCGCCGAACGTGGCCTCGTCGCTCACGACCATGCAGTGCTCGTGGTGTTCGAGACCCTTGCGAACGAAGGAAACGGTGACGTCTCGCCGCTCGGCCCAGTTGTGGTAGAGGTGGCAGGCGTGGCCGCCGCGTTCAAGCTCAATACCGTCCAGGGGCATGTGCGGATGACCTCCAGCAGACTCGCGATGTGGTCGAAGGATGGGTGACCCGGCGCAAGATACCCGGTCGCGATGCGAGACGCTGTGGCAGAGATTTGCCAAATGGCTACCCGAATCTTCACCGGGATCCGCTGCAGTTCGGTGGCCCTGACCTCGTTACCCGGTTCTCGCGCCGGCCGCGGTCCTCGTCACGTCGGTGTTAGCCGGGCGATGTGAGACTGATGGCGGTAGCAACACGCGGAGGTGGTTATGCCGGGGCAGAAGGAGCTTCCGAAGACGCTCGAGCGCTCGCCGAGGCACGCGCGCGACATCTGGGTGAAGGCGCACGACAGCGCCGTCGAGACGTACGGCGAAGGCCAGCGCGCGCACCGCGTCGCCTACGCGGCGCTCAAGCACGCGTACAAGAAGAGCGGCGACCGCTGGACGGAGAAGGAAGAGTGGGGGCCTTCGGACCCGCAGGCGGCGCGCGGCCCGACTACGAAGGTGAAGTCGACCGACGAGCCGCGGGCGCCGACGGCAGGCGGCAAGGTCGCGAAGACGGCGGCCGAGGCGCGGACGAAGGCGAAGGAAGCTCGGCGCGACTACGGCCGCGAGTACCGTCAGCGCACCAAGAGGAAGTAGCCGCGGCGCCGCCGGCATGGCCGGCGCAGGCCGCGAGCCGTATGGGAGATGGCGAAGCAGCGCGGTCGGCAGTAGCGTGCCGCTACGATGCCGCCGCTACTCCTCGACCTCTCGCAATTCCTCCGCTCGTTGCCCGACATCTACCAGCGGAACATCATCGATGCGGACAAGCAGCCGCAGTTCCTGATCTTCGTCTCGTTCACGCTCACGTTTCTCGTCGTCCGGGCGATCACGATCAGTATCCGCGACGGACGGAAGCTCCCGTTCATCCGCAACATCGAGGCCGCCGGGACGCACATCCACCACCTCGTCCCCGGCATCGTGCTGCTGCTGGTAGTGGGGTACCTCGCCGTGGCGATCCGCGACGGCTACGCATATGCGTTCGCGATCGCGTACGGCATCGGCGCCGCGCTGACGCTCGACGAGTTCGCGCTCTGGCTTCATCTCGAGGACGTCTACTGGCTCGAGCAGGGGCGGATCAGCGTCCGTGCCGTGCTGCTCTTCGCCGGGTTCGTCGGGATCGTGGGCGTCGGAGCGATTTTCTTCCTGGAGATCGGCAAGTCGTTCGCGCAGAACGTGGTCGAGCACCCGGGGCTGTAGCGCCGGGGCTCTGAGCTTGCGAGCCGCGGGTTACAGCTGTTCGGGGGCGTCGAAGACGAGGCGCGGACCTTCCGGCGTATCCGCGAGATCGAGCGTCGCGCCATCGAGGGCGTCGGCGAGGTCGGGCTCGATCGCGAGGATGTTCGTCTGGTCGTGCTCGACGACCTGGTCGCCGTCGTGCTCCTTGCCGATGGCGAGCGCCAGCCCCTGTTCGGTCTGCGCGATACGGAGGATGTCGCCATCCCCCGTGGAGTTCTGGTCCAGCGTCTCGTGGAGTGCGGCCGCGGCCTTTTCGCTGACAGTCAGCATGTATCCGCTCCTTTCCGCGAAGTGCAACGGTTCACCATAGCAGGGAGCCACCCTGGCGCCGCTCCGATCGGGTGATGGGGGAGGGCGGCTTCCGCGCGATGACCGATGGCACTGGCCCGCGTCCGTGCGCTTCGTCCATGATGGATCGCGCTGGAGGGAGTGGGACGTGCGGCGAGGACGAACGGTGCAACGCGCGGCGTGCGCGGCCCTGTGCCTGGCGCTCGCGTCGGCGTTGCTCGCCGCCTGCGGCGGGCGCGGCGGAGCGCCGGCAACGGCGATACCGCCCGCGCCCACGGCGACGGGGTCGGCCCCGGCCCAGCCCAGTGCCGCCGTCACGGCCCCTTCGAACGCGACCGGCACGCCGGCGGTCGAACCGGTCCCATCTGCGACGGCCGCGCCGGAAGCGACGAGCACGCCGGCGCCCGGCCCGGCGCAGGTCATCACGCGGGGCAACACGGCGCGCCGGATGGTGGCGCTGACCTTCGACGCCGGCAGCGATGCCGGCTATACGGCGCAGATCCTCGACACGCTGCGGCAGGAGGGCGTGCGCGCCTCGTTCTCGCTGACGGGGCAGTGGGCGGAGGACCACCACAGCCTGGCGCTGGCGATCGCCTCCGGCGGCCACCAGATCATCAACCATAGCTACAGCCACCCGTCGTTCACGGGCGCGTCGTCGTCGGATACCGCGCTCACGGCCGGCGCCCGCGCGCTCGAGCTGCAGCGCACGGAGACGACCATCTACCACCTGACCGGGCGCAGCACGATGCCGTACTTCCGCCCGCCCTTCGGCGACTACGATGCGGGCGTGCTGCGGGACGTGGGGGCGGACGGGTACCGGTACGTCGTGATGTGGACGGTGGACACGCGCGGGTGGCAGGGCGCGAGCGCGGACGCAATCGTGCAGCGCGTGCTGTCCACGGCGGAGCCGGGCGCGATCTACGTGATGCACGTCGGCTCCGAGTCGCAGGACGCGGCGGCGCTCCAGCGGGTGATCGATGGTCTGCGGGCGCAGGGGTACAGCTTCGGGACGGTCGGGGACGTGCTCGCGCCGTGAGTGCGGGCATGCACCAGTCAAGTATTGGAGAAATTGGCACAGGATGTGCCAATTTTTTCGTTGACCGCCGGCGACCCTCCGTCCGATGCTTGCGCCGCGAGGGCATACGTGCAGCAAGCACGCGACACGCACGCGCCGCGGGCACCAGCCCCGCGGCGGCAGGGGGAGCGACGCGCGACGACGCGGGCGCGGCTCATCGAGGCCGCGCTCGACGTCTTCGCGCTCGCCGGCTACGAGCATGCGGGTGTCGATGACATCGCGGCGGCGGCGGGCGTGTCGAAGGGCGCGTTCTACTTTCACTTCACGACGAAGCAGGACATCCTGCTCGAGCTGTTGCGGATCTGGTCTGTCCGCCGCACGGCGCGGCTGACCGCGGCCTGCCATGCGGACGGCGGTCCGGCCGACCGGCTGCGCGAGACGCTGGCGGCGCTGCTGACGTACGACGACTTCCGCTGGCCGCGGCTGCTGGTCGAGTTCTGGGCCGAAGCGGCGCGCTCGGACGACGTCGCGCGGGGGCTGCGCAGGACGCACCGGCGCTGGCTCACGGTTCTCGGGCACGTGATCGCCGGGGCAGCGGGTGGCGCGGGGGCCGGTTCGGTCGATGACGCCGCCGCGGCGGTGCTCGCCCTGCACGACGGGCTGGTGTGCGAGGTCGCGCTCGGGCGGAAGCTGGGTGCGC
>DASUKS010000206.1:0-2899 GCA_036278595.1 Dehalococcoidia bacterium | reverse complement strand
GCTCCCCTTCTCCGGCGGGTTCGCGGGCTACCTAAAGAAGGCGGAGACTCTGGCGCATCCCGGCACGGTTCACACGGAGCGCCTCGCCGCGCAGGGTGACGGTGCCACCCACGAAATGAGCTATCGTGTCCACGGAGCTGTTCGTGTACGGGGACGAGAGCGGCATCGATCAACACGTGGGATACGTGGTGGTCGCTGGGTACATCGCGTCGCCTCCGCAGTGGGACAGCTTCAACACTTCGTGGCGCGCGGTGCTCACAGCTGCCGATGATCCCGCGGTTATCGAGTTTCGCTCCAAGCCGTTCTTCGGTCGTGCGCAGGCGCGAAACAGCAGGAAGAATCCCTTCGCAAAGTGGAGTGCCGTGGCCGCGAACCAATTCCTGAGCGATCTCGTGCAGGTCTGTCTAGATCACCCGCGCGTAACGCCGATCGGCTGTGCCATGCGCCTCAGCGATTGGTTCTCGTTGACTTGGGGCGAGCGGCAGTACCTCACAGGCGGACAGTGGGACGTAAACCGAAAACGTTTCGTCCGAACTGGAATGCCGACGCGCACCTACACGCTGCCGTTCATGAGCATGATTGGCGAAGCACTGGAGAACGCGAAAGACGGATGCAAAGTGCACTTCGTCATGGATGAAGTGAAGGTCATCGAGCGCGGTCTTCTCGAGCTGCACGCCCGTGCAAGGACGCAGCCGGAGATCCCTCAGGTCCTGCGAGAGAAACTGGGCGACCTCACCCCGGCATTAAGCCATGAGCACGAAGGGATTCAGGCTGCGGATCTCTGGGCATACACACTGAATAGTTGGCACCAGCATCGCGAGCACCTACGAAACGATCGCCTCCGGACGCTCATCCAATTGACAAAGCGACATAGGCGCGCGGGTCTGGGCGTTATCACACGGACCGGGATGGAGCGGCTGCTCGATCAGTCCTTGGGGCAGCAGGATCGTCGCCTGATTCAGGCGGTCGCTTCTCCGGCTGAAATCCAGCGAGCCAGGACGAGCGCAGCTGACCGTTGACGGATCTTCCGGGGCGGGTGCCGGTTCGATGGTCCTGACGACGCGCGAATAAGCCGGATTTCGTCACACCGTCTCCAGCGGGATGAGGTTTTCGCGCTGCTGCGCGTAGCGGAACTCCTTCGCGTGCGCGAGGCGCGCGTAGGAGCCGAAGCGGTCGTCGGCCTCCGATACGAGGTCGAGCGGGTCGTGGTGGTCGTCGGGCTCCCGGCCGAACTCGCGGACGATGCCGTACAGCGTGTTGCGCTCGGCGGGGACGCGGCCCATCTCGCGGATGAGGGCGCGCATCTCGCGCGGGGCCATGCGCTGGCCGTAGATGGCGCCGGCGCTGGTCGAGATGCTCTCGTTGATCAGCGTGCCCATGAAGTCGTTGCAGCCGGCGTTGAGGGCCATCTGCGCGAGCTTCGGACCCTCCTTCACCCACGAGGCCTGGAGGTTCGGGATCCAGTTGTTGAGCATGATGCGCGAGACGGCGTACATCTTGATCACCTCGGCGCCGGTCGCGCCGCCGCGCAGGCCTTCAACGAGCCCCTTGGCGTACATCGGCGCTTCGGACGCGATGAAGCTCAGCGGCACGAACTCCGTGAAGCCCGCGGTCTCGCGCTGGATGTCGCGCAGGAGCGCGATGTGCGCCGCCTTCTGGCGCGACGTCTCGACATGGCCGTACATGATCGTCGACGTCGTCCGGAGGCCGACGCGGTGCGCCGTCGTAATGACGTCGACCCACTGGTCCTTCGTGATGCGGCCGGGGGCGATGCGGTCGCGCACCTCCTGGTCGAGCACCTCGGCGGACGTGCCGGGCAGGCTGCCGACGCCGGCGTCCTTGAGCGCGCGCAGGTACTCCTCGATGCTCGTGCGGGCGCGGACGGCGCCGTACAGCACCTCTTCGGGAGAGAAGCCGTGGATGTGCATGTCGGGCAGCGCGCGCTTGATCGCCTTCGTCAGGTCGACGTAGTAGTAGCCGTCGAGCTTCGGCGGCAGGCCCGCCTGCACGCAGATCTCGCGCGCGCCGAGGTCCCACGCCTCCTGCGCGCGGCGCACGACCTCCTCGACGGGCAGGAAGTAGCCCTCCTCCTCGCGATGGTCGCGGCTGAAGGCGCAGAAGCCGCAGTGCTTGATGCAGACGTTGGTGAAGTTGATGTTGCGGTTGATGACGTACGTGACGACATCGCCCGCCGAGCGGCGACGGAGCTCGTCGGCGACGAGCGCGAGCGCGGTGAGCGCCGGGCCGTCGGCGTCGAAGAGCAGCGTGGCGTCATCGACGCCGATGTCCTCGCCGTCCAGCGCGCGGTCGAGGATGCGCGCGACGGCGGGATCGATCGCGAGCGGCACGCGGTCCCATGCGACGGTCTGCTGGTCGTTGCTGTTCGTCACCATCGTTCCTCCTCGCGGCGGACAAGGCCGTCGCTATCGGCGAGCCGTTCGAACGCCGGGCGGATGGCGCCCGGGATGAAGCCGGCGAAGCGGCCGTCCTCGCGCACGTACTCGGGGTAGAGGCCGAAGCGCTCGCGCAGCTCGAAGCCGGCGTCGGCCGTCGTCTCGCGCAACTCTGCCAGGTTCGGCCACGGGCGCTCGGGGTTGATGTGGTCCTTCGTGACGGGCGAGACGCCGCCCCAGTCGTTGATGCCGGCGAGCAGGTAGGCGCCGTGCGCGTCGGGCGCGAGGTTCGGCGGCGCCTGGATGTTCATCTCGGCGCCGAGCAGCAGGCGCGCGGCGGCGATCGTGCGCAGCATCTCGAAGACGCTCGGCTCGTCCTTATGGCGCATGGCGATGTCGTCCTTCACGCGGAAATTCTGGACGATCACCTCCTGAATGTGGGCGTACTCGTCGTGCAGGTCGCGGATGGCGAGCAGCGAGTCCACGCGCTCCTCGCGCGTCTCGCC
>DASUKS010000205.1:0-2317 GCA_036278595.1 Dehalococcoidia bacterium | reverse complement strand
GGCGTTCAAGGTGCGCGGCAAGTTCTTGTCACGCTTGCGCGAAGACGATGTCCTCGTCCTCAAGCCGGTCGATGACATCGAGCAGCAGTTCCTCATGTCCACCGCGCCCGAGGCCTTCTTCCTCACCAACCACTACCGCGGCTTTACGGCCATCCTCGTCCGCCTGTCGGCCGTAGACCGCGCGCAACTGCAGGACTTGATCGAACAGGCGTGGAGCCGGCTCGCGGGCAAGAAGCGGCTCGCCGCGCACGCCGCAATCGGAGGCAGATGATGACCGACTATGGACTCCCGCTCCCCGAAGCCGACGAAGAGTCGCGCGAGTTCTTCGATGGCGCGCGCCGGCATCAGCTCATGCTGATGCGCTGCAAGAATTGCGGCGCCTGGCGCCTGCCGGCGCGCCCTCGCTGCCCCGACTGCTGGTCCACGGATACCGAGTGGCAGCAGGCCAGCGGCAACGGCACGCTCTACACCTTCGGCATCATGCACCAGAAGCTGCACCCGCAGTTCGCCGAGCGCACGCCGTACCAGTTCGCCATCATCGAGCTCGACGAAGGGCCGCGCATGATTTCGAACATCGTCGGCGTGCCGGACAGCGAGCTGCGCGTGGACATGCCGGTGGCGGCCGTGTTCGACGATGTCGCCGACGACACGACGATCATCCGCTTCACGCCGCGCGAATCCGCCTGATGCCGAAGTTCGTCCGCGGCGGCCAGCGCCCGACGCCAAAGCCCGGCACGATCCTGCAGGTGCGCCCCTACGAGCTCCACGGCACGCGCTACTACGCCGTCCTGCTACGGCTCGAAGGCGAAGAGCACCAGGCCCGCGAGGCGCGGCTCTCCTTCGACATGATCTACGACGGCCCGCAGCCCGGCGACGCTGTCCTCGTCGAATCTGTCCTCGGCGTCGTCGATCGCATCACGCGACCCGCGTAGCCACCCGACTGGCCGGAGCTCCGGCGCACCGGTTCGGGACCGGCTGAGCGACTCGACCGGCGCCCTACGTCCTACCTCCTAGCTCCAACGGACCGCGATCAGCACCTCCGCCCCAACTGCGAGATCACGATCGCGACGTCCCGCTGGTCGATGCGCCCGTCGCCGTTGAGGTCGTACTTCGCGGCCGCGTGCTTGTGCCGCGTCATCGCCTCCTCGCGCATCACGTCCGCGACCGTCACCCGCCCGTCGCCCGTCACATCGCCGCACACCTCCGGCGCCGGCGTGTTCGTGCTCGTCGGCACGGGCGTCCGCGTCGCCGTGTTCGTCGGCGTTGGGGTGGCCGTCGCGCACGGCGGCGAAGCGCCACCCGGGTTCGGGACGCCGGCGGGCAGGCACGGCACCGGTGTCGGCGTACACGGCGGCCAGATGGTGGAACCCGGCCCGCTCGCGCCCGCCGACATACACGGCATCGGCGGCGGGCCGCACGGCGGCGACACGGAGCCGGGCGCGCTCACACCCGCCGGCAGACAGGGCCCCGGCGTTGGTGCGCATGGCGGTGAAATCGATGGCGGGCTCTGCGGCTCGCACGACGGCGGCGAGATCGGCGCGCACGGCGGCGAAGCCCCGGCAGGGTTCGGCACACCGGCCGGCAGGCAGTGCACCGGCGTCGCGGTCGGCGTTGCGCACGCCGGCGACATCGACGGCGGACTCACCGGTTCGCACGGCGGCGGCGAGATTGGCGCGCACGGTGGCGACTGCGGCGGGCTCGCGCCGGGGTCGCACGGCGGCGCCGGAGTCGGCGGACAAGGCAGGAGTATCCCACCGTCCGACCCGATGCCGCCCGTGTCCGAGCACGGCGGCGACATGGGCCACCACGATCCCGGCGAGTCGAACCTGCAGAAAACGCGGATGGTCGTATACAGGCTGCCAGTCGATACGGAGACGTCCGCAACTCGCTCCGGCAGGTACCGGGAGTCGAGGTATACCAGCGTGGCCACGACGCCGTGCGATGTCACGAGCACGGTCGACGAAAAGTTGTTCGACGCGATCGGCCATTCGATGGTCACGTGCGTGCCATCGGGCACGTAGTTGCCGCTCCCGTCGCGGACGTGTACGGCGATGACTGTTGGGTTCTGCCCGTCACACAGTACGGGGTTCGGCGAGGCACTCAATTCGACGCTGAACGGCTGCGGCCCGCACGTCGCATCCGGCGGGCTTTCGGGCGGCGGGCTCGCGGGGCAGCCTCCGGGCGGGATCGTCGGCTCGCACGGCGGGCTCGCCTCGCCGCACGACCCCGGCGTCGATGTCGGAGTGGATGTGGGTGTCCGGGTCGGCGTCGGCGTCACGGACGCCGGGCCCGGCGTCCCGGTGCCGCAGATGATCGT
>DASUKS010000204.1:0-3762 GCA_036278595.1 Dehalococcoidia bacterium | reverse complement strand
TCCTTCAGCTTCTCGGCGATGTACATCTCCCGGTCCAACATGGCTGTCACCTCATCCTCGTGACTGGCGCCGATTGCGGCGATGCTAACGCGCGGACGCCATCGCGCCCGGCAGGAGCAACTCCACCGCCTGCCGCAGGTCCTCTCCCGCGTCCCTGTTCAGCGAGTAGAACTTCATGTTGTTCTGGCGGCGCGCGTTGACCAGCCCGACCGCCTTCATGAACGACAGGTGGCGGGATACCACCGATTGGTGCAGTCCCGTCCGCTCGACGATCTCCTGCGCGTACAGCTCACCGTCGCGAAGGAGGCGAAGGACGCGCAGGCGCTGTTCGTCGGCGAGCGCGCGATATACGAGCGCCAGGCGAGCGACCGCCTCGTCGTCTTCGGCGACGCCGCGGTATCGGGGTTCGCACGCGTAGTACAGCGCGTGCAGCGCCGCGTAGTCGATGCACGAGTTGTAGACGCCGACATCCAGCGACGGCACGAAGACGTGCGTCTTGTAGTCGCCGGTGCAGACCGTTTCGAGACACGAACTGTTTCGCCCTTGAACGATGCGCGCCACATCGCGAGCGTCCCGCGAGCGGTCAGTCTCGTGTGCTTCCGCACTGCGGCGCATGCTCGCCTGCCGGCGCGTCTCGTCCGGCCGGTAGTGCTCGTCATAGAAGCGGCGAATGAGCTGCAGGATGCGCGCGCGCAGGCTCTCGGGATCATCGAACAACGCGAGGGCGGTCGCGGGATCACAGTGGCTGTCGGGCGATGACGCGCAGTCGATCTCCGGCGGGCCGGCATCGAGCGCGTCAGCCAGCGCCGAGCGCATGCTCGTACCCGTCTGCAGCACGTACGGCTCGTTGTGGCCGGGCCATCTGAGCGCGTACAGCGCGAGGCCCTGGATGCCGGGCTCGCGCGGGTCTGGCGTCCCATCGGCCGGCAGTGTGCGGACGAAATCCAGCAGCGCATCGACGTCGCTCCACGCCTCACGATGGAAGAAGAGCGTGTCGTTGAGGGCGCCCATGATGCCGGGCTCGCTGCGCGGGAACGTGAACAGCAGGTCGAGCTCGGCGCGCAGGGCGCGATCCATGCCCGCCCGCGTGCGCTTCGGCCACTCGTCGACCCCTTCCTGGGTTTCTGCGAGCGCGGTGAAGTACATGGCGTTGACGAGGTCGAGCACGGGGGAGGTGCTGAACTCGATGCCGGTGGCGGCTGCGGGGCGGTCTACCTGGATGGCCATGCTCGCCTCTTCTGTATGCGTATATGCTGGATTGAGCATAGTCGCAGGGATGGAAGGTGTCAAGCCCTTCTTGACGGACCTCACCCCCCAGCCCTCTCTCCAACGGGGTGGAGAGGGGGAGTTGCGGAAGCGGTCGCGGGAAGGCAAAGTGCGCCGCGCAGGCGTCCGGCGGGCAACGCGATGTGTGCCGGCCAGATGCTCGCGGCGCGCTGTCAGAGGGTGCTGCCGGGAAAGCTGCGTGTGGGGTGCACTTCGTAGGTGAACACGCCAGCGACGACGCCAGGGTCGGCCTCCATGATGCGCGTCACCTCGTCCGGCTCTGCATCGAACACGCCGATGCCGCAGAGGCCGCTGCCGTCGGATACGGGACAGATCACCCGCATCAGGCCAGCCTCGTGCAGGGCGACGTTCCGCTTCCCGTGCGCCCAGATCGTGCGGGCGACCGGCGACTCGAACTTCGGGTCCGGACGCTCGAAGTTCGGGCCGGCGCGCAGGACCATCAGCGTGTAGGCGCGCGCCTTGCCCCGGAACGCGGTGAACTCCTCTTCGGTCAGCGCCGGAAGGTCGGCTTCGCTTGTGTAGGACATCGTGATCACTCCTTCTGTCATCCCGCCTGGGTCCGCTGCATGCCGGCGAGCGACGCCGTGAGCGGCTCGCCGGTCTCGACGACCGTCTTCAACCCGCAGAGGATCAGCATCCAGCCGCCGGAGACGCTGCCCGCGGTCTTCGGCGAGCGGTCGAGTTGATCGTGCGTGAGCGTCAGCTTCGAGATACCGCCGTCCTGCGGCGTGATCTCCCACGTCACGCGGCTCTCGGGCTCGCCCGCCATCTCCGTGTCGTAGAGGCTGCTCCACGTGTGCACGAGACGGCGCGGCGGATCGCTCTCGATCACCTCGTTGTCGTTCCACAACGCGCTGTGGTCGGGCGACCAGGCGCGGATGCGGCTCCCGGGCTTGAACGTCGATTCGACGATACTGCCGTGGAAGTACTTGCCGCGGAACTCGTTGGAGGTGATCGCCTCCCACACCTGTTCGGGCGACGCCTTGATGTAGAGCTGGTAGACCTGCGTCGTCTCTGCCGCCACGTTATGCCTCCAGTCCCTTCTTCAGATCCGCCAGGGCGGAGACGCGCCCGGCGCGGTACTTGTCGATCCAGCGCTCGTAGATGAGCTGGATCGGCACGGTGTTCAGGTAGTGGCGCTTTTCGCGCCCCGACCTGCGCACGACGATGAGGCCGGCGTCTTCGAGCACCCGCAGGTGCCGCATCACGCCGAAGCGCGTCATGTCCTCGCCCGACGCCAGATCCCCGAGCGTGCGGCCGTCGCGCTCGAAGAGCCGGTCGAGGAGGTGCCGGCGTGTTGGGTCGGCGAGCGCCTTGAAGACGCGGTCGTCGTCATCCACTGGGGCGGATGATATGTGATCGAATTGTCACATGTCAAGCCCCCGTTGAGGTCGCGGGTTGCGGGTCGCAGGTCGTAGGCAGGGCGCGGCAGCATCGCGCTGGCGAGACGGCCGCGAGGTGGTCGAGAAGGGGCTGCTACGCGGCGAGGCGCTCTTCGGACTCGGGGAGGGGGAGGGCGCCGCGCTCGTAGAGACGCACGACGGCGTCGACGACGGTGGGGTTGAACTGCTCGCCGCGGCAGCGCAGCAGCTCCTGGATCGCCTCGGCGGCCGGACGCCCGGCGCGGTAGGGGCGGTCCTGCACCATGGCGTCGAACGCGTCCGCGACCGTGACGATCGAGACTTCCTCCGGGATCTGGTCCCCGGCGATGCCATCCGGGTAGCCGCCGCCGTCCCAGCGCTCGTGGTGCCAGCGCGCGACCCTGGCGGCCAGCTCGAAGCCGGGCTTGCCCGCGAGGAACTCCGCGCCCCAGATGCTGTGGCGCTTCATCGTCTGCCACATGCGGGCGATCTCCCAGTCGTCACTGTCGAAGCGCAGCGGGCTCGAGAGCACGCTGTCCGGCACGCTGATCTTGCCGATGTCGTGCAGCGTCGCGGCGAGGCCGAGCTCGCGCACGGCCGCCTCCGAGTAGCCGAACTCGGCGGCGATCGCCTCGCTGAGCGAGCGGATGCTCTGCAGGTGCATCCCCGTCGTGTGGTCGTGCGCTTCGGCGGCGGCCGCGAGCATCATCACGGTCTCCGCCTGCGAGCCGGAGAGCCGGTCGGTCGCCTTCTGCAGGCTGTCCACGAGGCCGGCCATGCGCACGATCGCCGTCACCTGGTTCGCGACCGCCGCGAGGAACTGCGCATCGCGCGCATCGAACGCGGCCCGCGCGCGGCGCGCCACCGCGAGGGTGCCGATCAGTTCGTTGTTCCACAGCATCGGCGCGACGACGGCGGACTGCAGGCCGGCGGACTTGAGCACGAGCCGCTGGGTTTCCGTCAGCCGTTCGTCGCTCGCCAGCTCCTCGAGCACGAGCGGCCGGCGCGTGCGCTCGAGGATGCCGTTGATGCCGTCCTCGGACGGCCTGCCCGCCGATGCCGCCTGCTCGGCCTGCCACCTCTCGGTGAGCTCGCCGGTGGTGCCGTCTTCGAG
>DASUKS010000203.1:0-9613 GCA_036278595.1 Dehalococcoidia bacterium | reverse complement strand
TGGTGTAGAGCGGGAGTTGCCGAACTCCCCTACGCTGGCGCGTCGAGGTGGTAGAACGCGGCCGCGTTTTCGCCGAAGACGGGGGCAAGGGCGGCTGGCGCGCGGGCGGCGATGCGATCGGCTGCGACTGACAGCACCGTGCTGTAGGCGCCGGCGAGGGTGCAGACGGGCCAGTCGGAGCCGAGCATCAGGCGGTCGGGGCCGAATGCGTCGAGCGCGACATCGATGTAGGGCGCGAGTCCGGCGGCGGTCCACGAGCGCCAGTCGGCTTCCGTGACCATGCCCGAGAGCTTGCAGTAGACGTTGGGGTGCCGCGCGATGGCGGTGATGTCGCGCCGCCACGGGTCAATCTCGCCCTTGCGGATGGCGGGCTTGGCGATGTGGTCGATGACGAAGCGCTGCGACGGGAATGCTTCGACGAGGTGGGCGGCCTCCGGGAGCTGGCGGGCGTAGATGAGGATGTCGTAGGCGAGGTCGAACTCGGCGAGCGCCGCGATGCCGCGCTGGAAGTCGTCGCGCAGCATGAAGCCGTCGGGTTCGTCCTGCACGACGTGGCGGATGCCGCACAGCCGCGGGTGCGCGGCGATGCGCGCGAGCCGGTCGCGCACGTCGGGTGCGCGCAGGTCGACCCAGCCGACGACGCCGCGGATGAACGGGTGCCGGTCCGCGAGCGCGAGCAGCCACTCCGTCTCGCCGACATCCTGCTGCGCCTGCACGGCGACGCAGCCATCGAAGCCGGCTTCGCGCAGGAGCGGCTCGAGGTCGTGCGGGAGGAAGTCGCGGCGCAGCGCCGTCATCGAGGCGTCGATCCAGGCGTGGGTGTCCGGACGGTAGCGCCAGAAGTGCTGGTGGGCGTCGATGCGCATCGCGTCAGTCCTCCGGCACGGGCGTGGCGCCGTGCGCGCTCGATGCGTAGCAGGCTTCCACGACGGCCATCGTCCGGAAGGCGTCCTCGACAGGCGACACGAGCGCTTCGTCTTCGCCGGCGACAACGCGCTGCAGGTTGGCCATCGGCCCTTCGAACGCCTCGAGGAACCAGGAACCGCGCAGTGGGACTTCGGACCAGCCGGCGCCGGGCGTGGCGACGAGCAGCTCGTCGGCCTCGCCGCGCGGGTAGTCGAGGTTGACGCCCATTTTCATCACGGCGGCCGCCTGCGTGCCTTCGATCTTCAGCTGCGACACGGCGAAGCGCGGGCCGAAGACGTGCGTGTGGTTCATCGTGAGGCTGCAGCGGATGCGGTCGCCGTAGTCGAGGATGATGCTCGTGCCGGCGTCCGGATAGCCTTCGAGCGCCGGATGGCGGACGCCGAGGCAGTAGACGCCGCGCGGCTCGCCGAGCAGGCGGCGGACCAGGTCGAGGTAGTGGATGGAGTGCATCAGCACTTCGAGGCGGGGCGCGCCCTTAAGGAACTGCCAGTAGTCCCACGGCGTGTGGAGGTTGATGCGCACCTCGACGTCCGCAAGCTCGCCGAGCGCTCCGCGCGACAGCGCGTCGTGCAGCGCGAGCGCGTTCGGCGCGAAGCGGAGCTGGAAGTTGACTGCGGCGACGAGGTTGCGTTCGCGGCAGACGTCGCGGATGCGTCGCGCCTCATCGAGGTCGCGGCCGAGCGGCTTCTGGATGAGCACGGCGGCGCCGCGCGGGAGACGCTCGAGGATGCCGGCGATCTCGCCGGGCGGCACCGCCAGATCGAAGACGGCGCCGGCGATCGCGACGGCTTCTTCGAGCGAAGCGAACGCGTGCGTGCCGGCTGCGGCCGCGCGCGCGTGCGCGGCCGCGGGTTCGACATCGAAGATGCCGGCGACCAGGAACCCGAGGCGTGCGTACACGGGGAGATGCGCGTCGCGGACGATGCTGCCGGCGCCGATCACGACGATCGGCCGCGGCACGGCGGGGCGCGGCCACTGTTGGGCCAGGTCGCGAAACGCGGCAGGAAGCTCGCCCAAGGGCGCGTCACCATGCGTGCGGCGGACGATTCCGCCACACGCGCACCGAGCCTACAATCGCGCAGGCAGCGTCGGGAGGCAGCCTACCATGACGATCACGATCACCGGCTTCACCGTGCGCGACATCCGGACGCCGACGTCGCGCACGCTCGCCGGATCCGACGCGGTGCACACGGACCCGGACTACTCCGCGGCATACCTCGTGCTTCACACCGATGCGCCGGACGGGCTCGAGGGGCACGGCATCACGTTCACGCTCGGGCGCGGGACGGAGCTGTGCGTCGCGGGCGTGCGGGCGCTGGCGCCGCTGATCGTCGGGCAGACCCTGGAGTCGCTGACTTCGGACATGGCCTCGTTCTGGCGGTTGCTGACGAATGAAAGCCAGCTTCGGTGGCTGGGGCCGGAGAAGGGCGCGGTGCATCTGGCGACGGCGGCGATCGTGAACGCAGTGTGGGATCTGTGGGCGAAGGCCGAAGGCAAGCCGGTCTGGCGGCTGGTGGCGGACATGAGCCCGGAGGAGTTCGTCGGCTGCATCGACTTCCGGTACCTGACCGACGCGATCACGCGCGAGGAAGCGCTCGAGATGCTGCGGCGGCTCGAACCGACGCGCGGGGAGCGCATCGCGCACGTCGAACGCGAAGGTTATCCGGCGTACATCACGTCGGCGGGGTGGATGGGGTATCCGGACGAGCAGGTGCGCGCGCTGTGCCGCGAGGCGCTGACGGCGGGCTGGACGCGCTTCAAGATCAAGGTGGGGCGCGACGCCGAGGAGAACGTGCGGCGCTGCGCGCTCGTGCGTGAGGAGATCGGGCCGGACGGCTGGCTGATGGTCGACGCGAACCAGGTGTGGGACGTCGGCGAGGCGATCGAGCACGTGCGCGCGATCGCGCGCTTCGGGCTGCACTGGGTCGAGGAGCCGACGAGCCCGGACGACATCCTGGGGCACGCGGCGATCCGGAAGGCGATCGCGCCGGTGCCGGTAGCGACGGGGGAGCACGCGGCGAACCGGGTGATCTTCAAGCAGCTGATGCAGGCGGGGGCGATCGACTTCGCGCAATTCGACAACTGCCGCCTCGGCGGCTTGAGCGAAGCGCTCGCGGTGCTGCTCCTCGCCGGGAAGTTCGGGGTGCCGGTGTGTCCGCACGCCGGTGGGCTCGGGCTGTGCGAGTACGTGCAGCACATCTCGCTGATCGACTACGTGTGCGTAAGCGGCAGCCTCGATCGGCGGGCAATCGAGTTCGCCGACCACCTGCACGAGCACTTCATCGACCCGGTGGTGGTGCGCGGTAACGCGTACGTGCCGCCGACGGCGCCGGGGTTCAGCATCACGATGCGGCCGGAGTCGCTGGACGAGTTCGAGTTCCCGAACGGCGCGGCGTGGCGCTGACCGTCGTCTATCCACAGATGGACACAGATGGACACAGGTGGAGGTGCCGATAGGCGGTCGGCATATTCAGACGAAGACAGACGATGGAAGATGGAGTTGGCGTGGCGCTGCGCGACGCTTATTCGAGGGCGTAGACCTGCTGCATCTCCGCCCACCACTCGCCGGGTTTCGCGTCCGCGACGGGCTCCTGGAAGGAGTCCATGAGCGCCTGCCACTCGGGGATGCGGCCGCCACGCTCCATGTAGCGCGCGAAGTCGCGATCCCAGTCGAAGCCGTCGATTGCCTCGACGAGCATGAACAGCCGGCGGCCGAGGCGCCAAATGAGCATGCGTTCGATGCCGATGCCGCGCAGGCCGGCCTCGACCTCGGGCCAGACGGCGCGGTGATGTTGGACGTACCGCTCGATGATCTGCGGGTCGTCCTTGAGATCGATGGTGCGTGCATAGCGCTTCATGGATCTTTCTCTTCTCATACAGGTGACACAGATGGCACAGATGGCATAGCCGGTGCAGCGCGCGAGGTGAGGAACGAGTTGCGTCGCACGGGGAACCTAACCCCCGGCCCCTTCCCTAAAGGGAAGGGGAGCTGCATGCGAACACAAAGCGCTCAGAAGGCGAGGACGCCGCCGTCGATGGGGTAGGCCTGGCCGGTGATGAAGGCGGCTTCGTCGGAGCAGAGATAGAGGGCGAGGGCGGCGACCTCCTCCGGCTCGGCCATGCGGCCGATCGGCTGGTACTCGGAGAGCTGGCGGAACATCTCCTGCTCGCGGCCGGGGTAGGCGTCGCGCAGGTAGCCGTCGACGAACGGCGTGTGGACGCGCGCGGGGCAGACGCAGTTGCATCGGATGCCGTCCTTGATGTAATCGACGGCGATCGAGCGCGTCATCGTGAGGACGGCGCCCTTCGTCATCGAGTAGGCGAAGCGGTCGACGAGGCCGATCAGTGACGCGATGGACGCGAGGTTGAGGATGACGCCGCCGCCGGCATCGATCATCCGCGGGATGGCGGCCTGCGAGCAGAGGTAGACGCCCTTGACGTTGACGGCGTACAGGCGGTCCATGTCGGCCTCGCTTGTCGTCGTCGCCGTGCCGATGTGCGAGACGCCCGCGTTGTTCACGAGGATATCGATGCGACCCGCGACGGAGCCGAACGCCGATGCTACAGACGATGCGATCGAGACGTCGCAGGCGATCGTTTCGGCGTTGCCGCCGGCGCTGCGGATCTGATCGACCGTCCCGGCGCCGGCGGACTCGTCGCGCTCGAGCACGGAGACGCGCGCACCCTGCGCCGCGAACGTGCGCGCGATCGCGCGGCCGATGCCGGAGCCGGCGCCGGTCACCACAGCGTGCTTGCCATCGAGCCGAAACATCAGGCCTCCTTCTACGTGCGTGCGTCCGGGATGCGGCGGCGTTCGCCTTCGACCTCCTCGAACCAGCGGGTGAGCGCCGCTTCCATGCGCGCGACGCGTTCCGGCTGTTCGGCCGCAAGGTCGTGTTGTTCGAGCGGGTCGCTGCGCAGGTTGAACAGCCGCGGCGGGTGCGCGGCGGGCACGTCGCGAGGCGGCTCCGCTTCGCGGACGATATCGCTATAGCGCTCGGGGTGGTACTTCGCGTCGATATCGATCACGAGATCCTCGTTGGAGACGCGCATCACTTCATCGATCTGCGGGCGGACGAGCTTCCAGTCGCCGTCGTGCATGGCGGCGTTGCTCTTCCCGACGGGGGTGTAGCGGTTCCACTGCCAGAAGCGCTCCGGAGGCGCGACTGCGGGTTCGCCGGCAAGGGCCGGCAGCACGTCGATGCCATCGAGCGCGACGCCCTCGGGCGGGGCGACGCCGGCGGCGGAGAGGAGCGTCGGCAGCCAGTCGGCGAAGTGCACCATCTCGTGCACCTGGCGGCCGCCGGCGAGGCGCGCGGGCCAGCGGACGACGGCGGGCACGCGGATGCCGCCTTCGTAGACCGAGAGCTTCGCGCCGGCGAAGCCGCAGTTATAGCGATGCGACGACATGTCGCCTGCGCCACTGAACTGCGGGCCGTTATCGCTCGTGAAGAGCACGATCGTATTTTCGGCGATGTGATCGCGGTCCAACTGGTCGAGCACGCGGCCGACGCCGCGGTCCATGCAGCGGATCATGCCGTAGATCTGGCTGACGACCGTCGTGAAGGCGCCGCGGTCTCGGAAGACGGCGAGGTCGTCTTCGGGCGACTCGAACGGGAAGTGGGGCGCGCTGTAAGTGAGCATCAGCAGGAAGGGCTCGCGCGCGTGCCGCCGGATGAAGGCGACTGCTTCTTTGGTGAAGACGTCGGTGATGTAGGTGCCGTCGCTCTTGCGGACGGCGCCGTTGACATCGAGGTGGTAGTCAACGTACGGCGACCAGCCGCCGCAGAAGCCGGCGAACTCATCGAAGCCGCGGGCGTTCGGGTGGTAGCGGCGGTCGAGCGCGCCGTTGTGCCACTTGCCGATGAGGCCCGTCGCGTAGCCGGCGTTTCGAAGACAGTCGGCGAGCGTGATCTCGGATAGCGCGAGGCGGTCCAGGCCGCGCATCTCGAGCGTGTCGATGGCGCCGGTGCGATGCGGGTAGCGCCCGGTGAGCAGCGATGCGCGGGCGGGAGCGCACACGGGTGAGGCCGAGTAGTGCTGCGTGAGGCTGAGGCCCTCGCGCACGAGCTGGTCGAGCGCGGGGGTGTCGGACGCGCCGTAGTTGAAGCAGCCGAGGTCGCCGTAGCCCATGTCATCGGCGACGATCAGCACGATGTTCGGACGCGAATGCGCGCTGCTTCCGGGAATCATCGTGTCGATTTTACGCGCGCGATCGCGTCGGCGCAGCCGGGTGCATTGGCGTTAGATCGCGAAAGGTGAGTTGCTCCCGTGTTGATGCGGGGATACGAGAGGCGCTTCGCTCAGGATGACAGCATCACGAGCGCCGGACGAACATGGTCAATGGCCCGTCCCTACACGCCGCGCGACGTGATCGCGATGGCGTGGGCGATGGGGTCGGCGGGTGGGGTGGGGAGCGTGAGCGTGAGGTCGGGGCCGTCCTGGCGCATGGTGACGGGCGCGCCGGTGGCGACGTCGTGTGCGGTGGCTTCGCCATCGAGGCGGAGGTCGCGGATTGTGACCTCGGTGGTGGCGGGGGGATCGAGGAAGATCGCGTACAACGTGTCGCCTTCGGGTGAGGACTTGCGCGTGAACCGCACGCGGCTACCCGCTGCCGTCGTGCCTTCGGCGCGGCGCCACGGGCGGGTGCCGTAGATCGCGTCGCCGTACGTCGCGAGCCAGGCGCCGACGCCGCGCAGGAGGTCCGCCTGCACGCGCGGGATCGTGCCATCGGCCATCGGGCCGACGTTCAGCAGGAGGTTGCCGTTCTTGCTGACGATGTCGATGAGCATGTGGATCAGCTCGGGGAGCTTGATGTAGTCCTCGTCTCGCTCCTGCGCGTTGTAGCCGAAGCCGTGGCCCATTCCGCGGCATGTCTCCCACTTCTCCGCGCGGATGTCCTCCATGACGGCGAACTCGGGCGTGCGGTAGTCGAAGTGCGGCGGCGTCAGGTTGCTCGCCTGGCCGTTGCGGACGGCGCGCATCGCGAGGGCGTTCAGCAGCGCGCGGCCGGGGCGCGTGCGAATGATGCGATGCAGCCAGGGCGGGAGCTGGCCCCATCGGTCATTGACGACGCCTTCCGGGATGCGATTGTAGAAGTAGGCGAAGAGCGCGAAGAGGTTGGTGCGCGGCGGGTAGCAGATGTCGCCCCAGAGGAGCGACGGCTCATATCGGTCGATGAGCTCGCGCCAGTGCGCGGCCTGGTAGCGGGCGTAGTTCCGGTCGATGGGACCGCCTTCGCTGAAGAGCCCGGCGACGTCGGTCATGGGCTTCGTCGTGAGCGACTGGTCGAGCGCGCTGGAGTAGTAGACGCCCATGCGCATGCCGCGCGCCTTCACGGCCGATGTGAGGTCGCCGACGATGTCCCGGTCCATCTGGTAGCCGGCGTGCGCGTAGTTCCGGGTGGCGCTCGGCCACATGAGGAAGCCATCCATGTGCTTGGTGACGAGCACGACGTAGCGGGCGCCGGCATCGCGGAAGAGGTCGGCCCACGGCTCGGGCTGCCAGCCGGCGCTGGCGCGCTTGAACTCGGGCGCGAAGTCGTAGTACGAAGCATGCTCGCCATACGTGCGGACGTGGTGTTCGTAGGCGGGGCTGCCCTTGATGCGGATGGAGTTGATGTACCACTCGCTATAGGGGATGTTGGCGAAGAGCGAGCGGTAGCCCTCGTTGCGCAGCAGCTCGTTGATGTCGCCATGGCCGAGGGGCGCGTAGGCGGGGACGCTGAACGGCCCCCAGTGGATGAAGATGCCGAACTTGCCGTCGTGGTGCCACGCCGGCGCGGTGTGGCTTCGGACGGAGGCGCGGGTGGGTTCGTATTGCATGCGGTGTGTGTGTCTGCGTGCGCGCGGCCGTGCGCGGGTTGTGGCGATGGGGGGAGTATACGGTGAGACCTCACTCCAGGCCCCTTCCGCTAAAGGGAAGGGGAGTGCGATGGGCGAGTGGGCGGCGGGTGCTCTAGTAGGTCTAGTTGTGGTGCACGAGCGCGGGCCAGATGCGAGTCCAGGTGCGGCCGCCGTCGCTTGTTTCGAGAGTGACGCGATCGCCAACGACGCGGACATGGCCGCTGGATGCGAACAGCCAACCGAAGAGCCGGTCCGGCAGGTCGATCTGCTCCCATGAGTTGCCGGCGTTGTCCGAATGGAGCAGGACGCTCGTCGCGCAGACCTTCCGTGGATTGGGAATGTTCCCCGCGAGCTTCGTCGCGAGCGCTGGCTCCAGAGTCGCGGGAACACAACGCTCAGCGATCACCCACCGGTCATTCGCGATCGTGAGGCTGGAGGAGGGATTGTATCCGGACGGCAGTCCCGGGACTGCGGTCAAGCGTGCCGCAAAGTCGCTGAATATCTCTGCATCGGGCAGCGCGTAAATCGTACCGTGGGCCGAGTTGCCGCCGACGGAGATCACGCCACCGCCGCCGAGCGCGTAGCCCTCCGTAGTGCTGACGAAGGCGACGGACTCGAGTTCCGTTGGACCAACGTCGCGCCAGGTGTGTGCGCCGTCGTCGGTCTCCATCAGGTCGCCGCGCTCCTGGCTGATCCAGGCATGCTGGGCGTCGAGAACGAAGAGGTCGCTGCCGTAGCCGCTCGGTAAGGGCAGCGGTGACGGCGTGGGATCGCTGCCCCAGTGCACATAGGACGTGCGACCCCAGTGCATTCCACCATCATGAGTCGAGAACAGATCTTTCGCCTGGAAGCCGCCGGTCGGTTCGCCGAGGCAGACGGCCCACCCGTTCTCTGCGTCGTAGAACGAGAACAGCGGACCGCCGCCGACGTTGTTCCCGTCCAGCGTGCAGGGATCCGTGACCGTGGTCCACGTGGCGCCGCCGTCCGACGTGCTTTGCAGACCGCCGCTCTTCGTCGTGATCCAGCCGTGCGTCGCATCGACCAAGCGAACGCGGGTGACGGCGTCGCGCACGGGCGCGATGGGCTGCCACGACGCACCGCCGTCGATCGTATGGATCAGGCCGTCGGGCGATGCCGCCCAGCCGTCCTGCGACGAGCCGAATGCGAGGCTCGTGACGTCGGCGGGGAGCATCGCGCGCCACGACCAGTGCGCCCCTTTATCTATGCTGACGAGCAGGTTGTCGTCGACATCGATCCAGACGGTGGTGTCGCGCGCCGCGAGCGCGGTGATCGCATCGCCCTTGTCCGTCGAGCCGACGATGCGCGGATGAATCACGGGAAACGGCGACGTGCCGGCAGGGGCGGGCGTCGTTGTTGCCCCGCCGGGCGCCGACGACGATGGTGAGCCGCACGAGACTATGCACCCGGCGAGCAGCACAAGCGCGCCGAGTGTCACCGATGCGCGAAACGTCGCGTGAGGCACGCGAGTATCGTACGACGTCCATCATGCGTGTCAACACCAGACGTGTTGGCGAAATCCAAACTGCAGCGCGGCTCGCGTGACGGTGGTGACAGGCCGGCGCCGGCGCCAACGAAAACGGGCGGCCGCGGGGCCGCCCGTTTCGCGCCGATGGTCGATGAGCGTTACTTCACGACGAGGGTACCGTGCATCTGGTCGGGGTGGACGTCGCACTGGTAGAGGTAGGTGCCGGGTGCGAGGTTCGCGGTGAACGAGTTTTGCACGGGGCCCGCTTCGATCGGCGTCATGCCGATGCTCTGGCCGCTGTCATCGTTGCCCTTGAACAGGTGCAGGTTGTGGGCGATGCCGTCCTGGTTGTTGA
>DASUKS010000202.1:0-32005 GCA_036278595.1 Dehalococcoidia bacterium | reverse complement strand
AATCGGTGGCTTCGATGCCGGCTACTTCATGTTCAACGAGGACGTCGACCTGTGCCGGCGCGTACACGACGCCGGATATCGCGTCGTCTACGATCCGCGCTCCGTCGTGCACCACACGATCGGCGTCAGTAAGAGCGCATCGCGCAAGATGATCGTCGCGCGCCCCCGCAGCATGTGGCGGTACTACCGCAAGCACCTGCGCGGCGGCGCCCTTCGCGACGCGGTCACGGCTGCCGGCATCGCCGCCCGCTGCGCCCTCATGCTCGTCCGCGCCTCGCTCGCGTCCCTCGTCGCGCGCGCCGCGGCCGCTCGCACTTCCTGAGATATATCCAACAATCACGCTGCTGGCCGCTCGCACCCTAGGGTCGTACGATCGAAGTCCCTTCGAGCAGATCAGACAGGAGAACCAGATGGAATACCGCGCGTTCGGACGCACCGGCGCCAAGGTCAGCCCGCTCTGCCTCGGATGCATGATGTTCGGCGGCAAGACCGCGCCCGAAGATTCGTACAGCATCATCGACAAGGCGCTCGACTACGGCATCAACTTCATTGACACCGCCAACGTCTACAGCCTCGGCCGCAGCGAAGAAGTCACCGGCGAGGCGCTGAAGCGCAACGGCAAGCGCGCCGACGTCGTGCTCGCCACGAAGGTCCACGGCAACATGGGAGAAGGCCCGCTGCAGTCCGGCAACGGCCGCCGCCACATCATCGAGCAGTGCGAGCAGAGCCTGCGCCGCCTCCAGACCGACTACATCGACCTCTACCAGATCCATCGACCGCAGCCCGACATCCCGATCGACGAGACGCTGCGCGCTCTCGACGACCTGATCCGCGCCGGCAAGGTGCGCTACATCGGCAGCAGCACGTTCGCGGCATGGCAGCTCGTGGAGTCGCTCTGGGTCGCGAAGGAGCTCGGGCTCAACCGCTTCGTTTGTGATCAGCCGCCCTACAACCTGCTCGACCGCCGCATCGAGCGCGAGTTGCTGCCGATGGCCCGCACGTACGGCTTCGCGATCATCCCCTGGAGCCCGCTCGCCGGCGGCCTGCTCACCGGCAAGTACCAGCGCGGTCAGGAGCCGCCGGAGGGCGCCCGCTTCGCCGACCAGAACAACCCGATCTATCGCCGCCGCCTCAACGACCGCATCTACGATGTCGTCGATGGCCTCCGCGATCTCGCCGGCGAGAAGGGCGTGTCGATGTCACAGCTTGCGCTCGCGTGGTGCGTAAGCCAGCCCGGCGTCACGAGCCCGATCATCGGCCCGCGCACGATGGAGCAGTTCGACGACAACATGAAGGCGCTCGACGTCGAGATCACCGACGAAGACCGCCAGCGCATCGACCGCTTCGCCCGCCGCGGCCAGTCCGTCGCCCCGTTCTACGAGGCGGAGTTCGGGCCGCACCCGTACCGCATCATGTAGAACAGCTGCATGTAGCAACGCGGTCGCCTCGCGGCCGGCTCCCGGATCCCCGTCCGCCAGCCGGCCGCTCTTTTCGCCAACAAGTGGGAGCATCCACCTGTGCGGAGTGCCGCCATCACTGTCATTCTGAGCGAAGCGAAGAATCTCTCGCGTATCGCGCCGAAGTGACGTTTTCATCGCGCAGGGTGCCGCTCCCACATGGATCAGCCCGGCCGAGCCAGGTAACCACCGACCAGACCTCCCCGGGCACTGGAACCACGCGCCCCAACGATCGATCATGCCCGCATCGACAGCACCGGACGGAGGCGACCATGATCGGCACGATGCCCTTCGGCAAGACAGGCCACGACACCACCCGCGTCATCTTCGGAGCCGCAGCGCTCTGGGGCGGCGATGTGGACATGGCCGCTCGTGCGTATGACATCATCAAGAAGCATGGCATCAACCACATCGACGTGGCCGCGAGCTACGGCCGCGCGGAGCGGCTCCTCGGCAGCTGGTTCCCCCAACACCGCCCGGAGTTCTTCCTCGCCACTAAGACCGGGGAGCGCACGAGGGAGGCGGCGGCCGCGCAGTTCGCGCATTCCCTCGAGCGCATGAACGTCGATTCCGTCGACCTCCTGCAGCTCCATAACATCGTCGACCCCGACGAGTGGGCCACCGCGCTCGGCCCCGGCGGCGCGCTCGAGGCCGCGCTCGAAGCGCGTGAGCAGGGCAAGCTGCGCTTTATCGGTGTCACCGGCCACGGCGTCACTGTCGCCGCGATGCACCTGCGCAGCCTCGAGCGCTTCCCCTTCGACTCCGTGCTGCTCCCCTACAACATCACGATGATGCGCGACCGGCAGTACGCCGCCGACTTCAACGAGCTTGCGAAGGTGTGCGAAGAACGCAACATCGCGATGCAGACGATCAAGGGCATCACGCTCGGTCCCTGGGGCGAGAAGGAGCACACGACGACGACCTGGTACGAGCCGCTGCAGGATCAGGGCGAGGTCGATATCGCGGTCGACTTCGTGCTCGCGCGCCCGAACGTCTTCCTCAACACCGCCAGCGACGTCACGCTGCTCCCGCGCATCCTCGATGCCGCGTCGCGCTCGTCGGGCGCTGAGCCGTCCGCCGCGCAGCTCGATGCGCTCGTCGAGCGCGCCGGCATGGCGCCGCTCTTCGTCTGAGCATGCGCGTAACCGTGCTCGCCGGCGGCGTCGGCGCCGCGCGCTTCCTCGAAGGCCTCGTGCAGGTCCTGCCGCCGGAGGACATCACCGTCATCTCGAACACCGGCGACGACGAGGAGTTCTTCGGCCTCCACGTCTCGCCGGACATCGACACGGTCATCTACACACTCGCCGGCGCCATCGACCCCGTGCAGGGCTGGGGTCTCGCCGGCGAGACCTACCGCACGCTCGATGCCCTGCGCCGGTTCGGCTACGAGACCTGGTTCAACCTCGGCGACACCGACATCGCGACACACCTCTTCCGCACGGACCTCCTCCGCCGCGGCGCCACGCTTGGCGAAGCCACGCGCCGCGTCGCCGAAGCCTTCGGACTGCGCTTCACGCTCCTGCCCGTCACCGACGACCGCATCCGCACGCTCGTCGAGACCGCGGCGGGCACGCTCGCGTTCCAGGAGTACTTCGTCAAGCACCGCACCGAGGTCGAGGTGACGGCCATTCGCTTCGACGGCATCGAGGCCGCCCGCCCCGCCCCCGGCGTGCTCGAAGCGCTCGCCGCCACAGACGCCGTCATCGTCGCTCCGAGCAACCCCGTCGTCAGCATCGGCCCCATCCTCGCCGTGCCCGGCGTTCGCGATGCGCTGCGCGCGACGAACGCGCCGGTCGTCGCCGTCAGCCCGATCATCGGCGGCAAGACCGTGAAGGGCCCCGCCGACCGCATGATGGCCGCGCTCGGCATGGAGCCGACTGCCAGCGGCGTGGCCGCCGCATACGCCGACTTCCTCGACGTGCTCGTGATCGATGACGAGGACCGCGCCCTCGCGCCGGTCATCGAGGCCGCCGGCGTCCGCGCGGTGGTCGCGCCGACGATCATGAGCGGCCCGGCGGAGAAGCGCGCGCTGGCCGAAGCCGTGCTCGCCGCGGTTCAATGACGCCATGAGGGCAGCGCTCATCCCGGTCAAGGAACTCGCACAGGCGAAGATGCGCCTCGCCGACGTGCTCGACCGCCGCGCACGGTCCGAGCTGGCCCTGGCCATGCTCACCGACGTGATCACCGCCTGCGGCGACAGCGCGTCCTTCGACGTCATCGCCATCGTCAGCAGCGACACGGAAGCGCTCTGGCACGCGCGTGAGCTCGGCGCCAGACCAATCGCGGAGCCGGCGGCCCTCCACGCCACGTCGGGCGCCGAGGCGCTCAACACCGGCCTCACGTTCGCCGCGCGCTACCTCCACCGCCGCGTCGGCGTCGATGAGCTTGTGATCCTTCCGGCCGATATTCCGCTCGCGCTGCCAGCCGACATCCGCACTGTCGCCGACACGCTCGCGGGCGCGGACGGCCCCCGCGTCGTCATCGCGCCCGCCGCCGACAACGGCACGAACGCGCTCGCCCTCCGCCCGCCGCTGCTGATCCCGATGCGTTTCGGCCGCGACAGCGCCGAAGCTCACCGGCGCACCGCCATCGATGCCGGCGTCGAGCCCATCGTGCTCAACGTGCCCGCGCTGCGGTTCGACGTCGATTCACCCGAAGACCTGCGCGCACTCGACGCGCTCCCGGCCGGCGCCGCCACGCGCGGCTGGCTCGATGCCCGCGCGCACGAGCTCGCCCGGCGCTCACAGGGCGCACGCTGATGGACGCGCTCGAGGCGATCGGCACCCGTCGCTCGCTCCGCCAGCTCGATGCTCGCCCTGTGCCCGACGAGATCATCGCGCGGCTGCTCGAGCTCGCCTGCCTCGCGCCCGCGCCGCACCACACGAAGCCCTGGCGTTACGTCGTCATCGGCCCCGACCGCCGCGACGATCTCGCGACGCGCATGGGCGAAGCATGGCGCCGCGACCTTGAATCCGACGGCCATCCGCCGGCGCTCATCGAGAAGCTGCTGCGCAAATCGCGGCGTCAGATCACCGGCGCCCCCGCGCTCATCCTCGGCTGTCTCACGCACGAAGGCCTGCGCGACTGGCCCGACGACCGTCGCGCCCGCAACGAGTTCGCGATGGCGCAGCAGTCCATCGGCGCCGGCATGCAGAACATCATGCTCGGCGCGCATGCGCTCGGACTCGCGTCGTACTGGATCTCCGCGCCGCTCTTCGCGCCCGAAGCCGTGCGCGACGCCCTCGACCTCCCCGCCGAATACATCGCGCAGGCGTTCGTCGTCGTCGGCTACCCCGCGCCCGGCATCGAACCAAAGCCGCGCGCGACGCCCGATCTCTCGAAGCTGATCACCCGCCGCTAAGCAGCCCGCCGAGCGCCGCCCCCAGCTCCGCGACGGTACTCACCTCCACGTCCGGCACTTCCTCCCACGACCGCGGCTGCTGCGCGCGATGCCGCCCGGTGCGGAACAGCACCGCGCGCATCCCGAGCACGCGCGCCGGCGCGATGTCGTTGTCGATGCGGTCCCCCACGACGATGCACTGCTCCGGCGCCACACCCAGATGCTCGCTCGCGTGCAGGAACACCCGCACGTCCGGCTTGCGGAACCCGTGCGTGCCCGAAACGTCACGATGTGCGAAGTACCGCGCGATCCCTGCTGCCTCCATGCGGTCGAGCGCGTCCGCCGGCTGGTTCGCCACGAGGCCCAGCGGCACGCCACGTCCGTGCAGGTCCGCCAGCAGTTCCGCGATCCCCGGCCGCAGCTCGAAGCCGCCGCGCGCCCCCTGCCGCTCCGACCCGCGCGCCGCCACCCGCGCGTACGCGCGCCGCGACAGCTCCGCGTCGCCGCCGCTCAGCCGCCAGATGATCGCCGTGTACGCGTTCGGCGCGAACGCCTCGACCGCCCACCGGTTGGCGTCCGCGTACTCGTCGTCGGAAAGGGCGACGCCCTCGGCCGCCAGCGCCGCGCGGAGATGCTGGTCGACCAGCTGCTCGTAGATGATCTCCGTATCGAGCGGCCCGCCGACATCAAACAGGATCGTGTTGATGCTCAGGCGGCATACCCGCGGACGTCGACGTGGATCCCCGAGCGTTTGGCGTCCTCGGCGACGCGGAGGAGGTTGCCAGAGACAGACTCGTCGACGAACTCTTCGCCACAGTTATCGCAAACAAGCGCCGGGACGCTGCGAAACACCAGCGTCATCGCTCCAGATGTGAGTGTCACAGTTGCGGTTCCATCCCGGAGCTCGCCAAGGCCGCAGATTGGGCAGGTCATCGCATCCTCCGCCGATTCCGGAACACCTCGTCCCACAGCAACGGGTCCGGCTCGTAGACGGTAATGACGTATGTTACATCGCCGTCTGGCTGATCCGCGACGAGGATGTGATTGGCCGGTCTCCCACCCAGCCGAGGATGAGACGGCTCGGAAATGGCTTCGCGTCGCGGTAGTGACGAATGATCTCGCCTGTCTCGATGATCTGGCGGGCGGCTTCGAGGCTGACACCTCGCTCGTTCAGGCGCTGAATTGCGTGCAGTCGGTAGATTAGCCGTCGCGGCACGCTCAGTCCCCGATCAGCGCGTCCGCCGCCGTGTGCGGGTCGATGCGCCGCGACGCGACGTCCGCGATCAGCTCCTCGAGCCGCCCGTCCGCGTGCGTTGCGACGACGCGCTCCATCAGCGCCTGCCGCGCGAGCGCCAGCACCTGGTGCCGCGCCTGCTTCTCACGGTGCGCGCGCTGCACCTCCGGCTGCGCGATGTATGCCCCGTGCTCGTCCAGCGCCTCCACGAGCTCCGCGATCCCCTCGTCGCGCGCCGATGCCGTGCGCACGATCGGCGTCCGCCGCCTGCCGTGCGCCCCCGCATCGATGATCGACGCCAACTGCCGCGCCAGCAGATCCGCGTTCGGCAGGTCCGACTTGTTCACGACCAGGATGTCCGCGATCTCCATGATGCCGGCCTTCATCGCCTGCACGTCGTCGCCCGAGCCCGGCGTCAGCACGACCACCGTCGTGTCGGCCATCGCCGCCACTTCGACCTCATCCTGCCCCGCGCCCACCGTCTCGACGAGCACGACGTCCTTCCCGAACGCGTCGAGCGCGCTCACGACGCCCGCTGTCGTCGGTGCCAGTCCGCCGAGGCTGCCGCGCGTCGCCATGCTTCGCAGGAACACGTCGCGGTCGGCCGTCAGGTCCTGCATGCGGATCCGGTCGCCCAGCAGCGCACCCTGGCTGAACGGGCTCGTCGGGTCGATCGCGACGATGCCCAGCGTCCGCCCGCGCAGCCGGTACTCGCGCGCGAGGGCGCCGACGAGCGTGCTCTTGCCGGACCCTGCCGACCCCGTCAGTCCGATCGTGTGTGTCTTACCCGTGCGCGGATAGAGCAGTGCGAGCGCCCGCCGCCCTTCCGGCGAATCGCGCTCGATGAGCGTCATAACACGTGAGAGTGCGCGGCGGTTTCCGTCGAGGAGCCGCTCGACGAGCACCTCGACCGGGTCGCCCACGCTAGCCCGCGCCGACCGGACGTGTGCGCGCCCAGTCGCGGACGAAGTTGATCACGTCCTCGGTCGAAGTCCCCGGACCGAAGATCGCCTGGAAGCCCATCTCCTTGAGCTTCGGGATGTCCGCGTCCGGGATGATCCCGCCCGCGAACAGCAGCACGTCGTCCTGCGCGATCTCGCGCTCCCTGAGGGCCGCGATCACGCGCGGAAACAACTCCATGTGCGCGCCCGAGAGGATGCTCAGCCCAACGACGTCGACGTCTTCCTGGAGCGCGGCCTCGGCGATCATCTCCGGCGTCTGGCGGATGCCGGTGTAGATCACCTCCATGCCGGCATCACGGAGCGCGCGCGCGACGACTTTCGCCCCGCGGTCGTGCCCGTCGAGCCCCGGCTTGGCGATCAGTACCCGCAGTTTCTCGTCGGCCATGGCGAGGGGATTATAGGTAACGAATGTGCTTATGGAAACGCGCGGGCGCCCGCGCGGACGTCAAGCTCCCTTGGGCCCGAACAGCGCGAGCGCCACGCCGACGCACACCGCCACCACGAACAGCTGCAGGAGTACGTTGCGCGCCGCCGCCGGGTGATTCCCGTGCGCCGTCCACAGTCCAAAGAACACGGCGAAGATACAGATGGCGGCGCCAAACATCCTCGACCTCCTCACCCCGGCCGCCGTCATCGATCGCGCCTCATCGAAAGCCGGAGTACACGATCGAAGCGCGTTTTGCCACGGCGATTATAGCGCGCACGATCGCTCGCCAACACCGAAGCGATGCACGATGTTCCTTAGCAACTCCTCATCCCGTCGAACAGCATCGTGTAGTAGATCTTCCCGTCCGCCGCCTGCGCCACCCCCGTGCCGAAGCGCTCATAGTGGCAGTTCAGGATGTTCGCGAGGTGGTCAGGGCTGTTCTCCCACATCAACACCGCGACATCCGCGCTCTGCGACCACGGGTACGTGTTCCAGGCAATGTTCTCGCCCGCATACCCATGTGATCCCTCGTACTCGTCGATGAGGCACGCGAAGTTGCACCCGTCCGGCGGGTAGTGGCTGAAGTATCCCTTCGATGCCATGTCCTGGCTACGAAGGCGTGCCGCCTGCACGAGCCCGGCGTCCGCGCGCAGCGGCGGCAGCCCGTGCTCCGCCCGCATCGCGTTGATCCCGGAGTAGGTCGTCACCTCCGATACCTGCTCTCGTGTGCAACCGGCGAGGACCAGGAGACATGCGGCTGCGAGCGCCGCCGCGAGTATGATTCGCGTGGACATCGTCTGCCTTCCAGAGCGAGGGCTGCTTGACAACGGGTTGCGCGCATTCTCGTGGCGACGGCGAGTACGCGCAATGGCGCCAAGCAGCGATCAGTCACCCGCATCCTTGCCCGTACGCCCGTATACTCTCTCCCTCTCGCAAATGCGCCCGCGTTCACATCGTCACGCGCTCCGCCAGGCGCCGCGACGCGCTCCCGGCACGCACCGCTACACTGACGCGATGGCCCAGAGTTCCGTACGAGAGGGCGCCGGCGACGACGCTCGCCCTGAAGCCGTGTCCCAGGCGCGGCAGCGTTCCCGCGTCGACCGCGCGATCCTGCGTGCCGGTGCCTGGCTGGCGCTGCACCCGCGCCTGCGCGCGCTCCTCATTGCCGCCGTCGTCGGCGTCGCCGTGGTGCTCGGCATCGCGCTGCTCGTGCGCCCCGACCTGACCGATGGCCTCGAGGGCGCGGGGTATGTGGGGATCTTCCTCATCAACCTCATCAGCACGTCGACCGTCGCGATTCCGATCCCCGCGGTGACCGCGACCGCCCAGTTACTCATCGTCCGCCAGGCGGCGCACTCCGACCTCCCGTGGCTCGTCGGCATCGTTGGCGGCATCGGCATGGGGCTCGGCGAAGTCACCGCTTACTACGCCGGCTACCTCGGCGCCGAACTGGTGCAGGGGCGCGAGATGCGCGGCCCTCGGTGGCTCCGCGCCATCGTGAAGGCTGCCATCGATGCGATCGCCTGGCTGATGCGGAAGTGGGGCATGGCGACCATCTTCATGCTCGCCGCCATCCCAAACCCGCTGTTCGAGGTCGCCGGCCTGAGCGCCGGCTCCGCTCGCCTCTCCGTGCGCGGCTTCCTCGTCGCGTCCGTGGCCGGCAAGGTCGTGCGCGGCCTCCTGCTCGCCTACCTCGGGACGCGCCTTCCGTTCGTCTAAGCCACTGCGTTCCACGCCGGTCTATTGACTTCTGCAAGCCTCCACGGGCCTCACGGGCCGCGGACGCAAGCGGACGGCTGCCACACTTTCCTGAGCAGCCGCTCCGGACTGCGTACGGGGGCGCTGGATGAAGGGAGCTGAACGTGGCGGCAGTACTCGAAAAGATCCCAGAGCTGCACGTCGGCGAGATCGAACTCAAGAGCACCGTGAAGGAGACGATCACACACTTCGTCGAGGATGACGGCATGGGCATGGCGGCGCAGATGTCCTATCACGCGCTCCTCGCGATCTTCCCGTTCCTCTTCTTCCTCGCCGGCCTCACGTCCGTGATCGACACCGTGTTCAACATCCCCGACCTTTCCGACAAGATCGTCAACCTCGCCGGTCACGTGATGCCTCCGAACGCGCAGGACACGCTTCGCAGCTTTACCCAGCCGCTGGTCACGTCGCGCGGCGGCTGGATCGCGATCCTCCTCGGTCTCGGCGGCGCCCTCTGGTCGTCCTCGAACGCCGTGCAGGCAGCCATGAAAAGCCTGAACCGCGCCTACGATGTCCAGACGCGCAAGTTCCCACGCAGCAAGATCTTCGCGATCGGCATGACGATCGTATTCACGCTGCTCATTCTCGTCGCGACGCTACTGTTCGGATCGGGACAGTGGCTCGCCGGGGGCGTCGGCGGCCTCTTCGGCTGGAACCCGTGGTTTGCCTTCCTGTGGAACCTGTTCAGTCCGCTCCTCGCGCTCGCACTCGCGCTCAGCGCCGTCGCGCTTCTGTACTGGAAGGGTCCCAACACAAAGGTCGGGCTCAAGACGGTGCTGCCGGGCGCCGTGCTCTTCGTGCTCGCCTGGATCATCTTCTCGATCGGCTTCAGCTACTACCTCGCCAACTTCGCCAGCTACGACAAGGTCTACGGCTCGATCGCGGCCGTCATCATCCTGCTCGTCTGGCTGTATTGGACGAACACGATCCTGCTGTTCGGTGGCGAGATGAACGCGACGCTGCAGCGTCACGGCTGGATCACCGATCTCGACGAGCGCAAGACACCGAATGATTTGCGCCCGCGGTCCGCGCAGCAGATCGGCGGAGCCACGACAGCGGGACAGACCGGCTCCGTGCGCGCCGACGACGATCGCGCGGACGGCAACCCGCGATGACGCAAGAGAGAAGTTCGTTCGTGCGGCGGCTTATGACAACGACGCCCGATCAGGACAGTCCTACGCAATGCGGGGACGAACGGCCGATGTTAGCTCACTGTAACGGGCTCACAGCGCCGGTTTTAGCTCGGCGCGCCTTCATGCCCCGTAGGATCACGGCACATCCGAACGAAGCGGGTACCAACGCCCGCCCCGGCCAAAGGAGAGAACGATGCAGGCCACAACTCCCACCATCCCGGGCAAGCTCAGCATGGCGCGCCGGATCGGCAGGACCACCAGCGTCGAAATCGAGTACTTCTGCCGCACATGCAAGGGCCACTACTCGCGTGTCGTGCCGATCAAGTCATTCGAGTCGACGCGGTGCCGATGTGGGTCAGCGAACCTGCTGATCTACTCCCTCGCGGCCGATGTGACGGCGCCACTGCGCGCGAGCTGACATCGCGCTCACGCAGCACACCAAGAAGGGCGGCACGTATGCCGCCCTTCTTAGTGTCTGTCGAAGCGTCGTCGATCGCCTACGTGCGGATCTCGACGTCCTCGTTCACGTCCTCGGTCGCCTCATCGCCTTCTTCGCTGGCCGGCTCGCTCTCGCCCGGGATGTCCAGCATGTAGCCGATGCCCTGGAACGTCTTGATCAGTTGCGGCTTCGAGGGCTCGACCTCGAGCTTCCGGCGCAGGCGCGACACCCACACCCGCAGGTACTGCAGGTCATCGCGGTACTCGGGGCCCCACACCTTGCTGAGCAGCTCCGGGTTTAGCATGATCTTCCCCGGGTTCGAAGCGAGCACCTGCAGCAGCAGCCACTCCGTGCGCGTCAGCGTCACGATCTCCCCATCCCGCTTCACCAGCCGGCGGTTCAGGTCGATCTCGATGTTCCCGACGTGCACGATGTTCTCCGCGTTCGACGAGCCGATCGTGCGGCGCAGCACTGCGCGCACGCGCGCGCTCAACTCCTCCGGGCTGAACGGCTTCGCCAGGTAGTCATCCGCGCCCAACTCGAGCCCGCGCACCTTGTCCGCGTCACCGCCCTTCGCCGTCAAGAGGATGATCGGGATGCTCGTCCGCTCGCGCAGCCGGCGCATCACCTCCAGCCCCGTCATGTCCGGCATGACGATGTCGAGCAGCGCGATGTCCGGCCGCTGCTCTTCGGCCATCCGAAGGCCTTCCTCGCCACCACCGGCGGTGATTACGCGGAAACCCTGCGTCGTCAACTCCAGTTTGATCAACCGCAGGACTCCGGCCTCGTCGTCGACGGCAAGTACGAGTGGTTCGGTGCTCATCGCCTTCGCCTCCTGTGCCTTTCCTCGCCCCTCACCGGTACCCCGTTCGCATCTGTCGTTCCCCGGGATCCGCCGCGACGGGCGTTCATAAAGCTATGACACCGCTTCGCGAGGGCGTGCACACAGATGCTACCAACCCATGTCTGGACCGGCGCAAAGATCGATGCGACGCGGGTAACAATTCCATAACAGCGGCATCAAGCGGGGACGCGATCGGCTCACGCCGTCGCCGCAGATCCGCATATCGCTCGCACGGGCGCTTTTTCCGGGCGCCTCCCCTGAGAAGCCGGCTCAGCGGCTCGCTCGCTACGCATCACGGGCTGAACTTGACGCCGCGGGCTAACCCGCGGCCGTTCTGCATGCCGCTGCAACAGCCGCCGGAATCCTTGCTTTTCGATTGTGATCGCGAGCCGATGCTACCGTGGCTTCGTTGCTTTAGCTGCTTCTGGGCTGCGGAGGGGGAGTGGGGAAGGGACACCCGTGATCAACGACAGGATGCCGGAACGCGTCGCTGTGCTCGACGACGACATCAAGTTCATCCGGATGGTCGAGCGCATGTTGGGCTCCGAAGGGATCCACGTCGAGCCCGTAACCACGCCCGATGTCGACGAAGCCGTCCGCGTCGTCGCGCTCACTCGGTGCAGTGCTGCGCTCGTTGACGTCTACATGTACGGCAACCCACAGGGGTTTCGCCTCATCGAAGCGCTTCGCCACGACCCCGCCACCGCCGCCCTCCCGCTCATCGTGACGAGCGGTGCGCACCGCGAGCTCGGCCGTCGCGTCGGCTTCCTCGTCGACCGCCACTGCAGCCTCCTGCTGAAGCCGTTTGGAATCGAAGACCTGCTGGACCGCCTCGCTGGATCTTGGGAACGCGCTACGCGCGAGCCCAGCTCGCCGGTCATGCTGCCGAAGGAGCGGTTTCGCCTCCGTGAAGGCACTGTCGGCACCTGACCCACCGGCCGGCCCGGGAAAGGAGCGTGCGCAAGCCGCAAACACATGCATGGTGGATCGCTTGGGGAGGCGGGGCGGCGCCGGACGCCGCACGCACGTTGAACTCACGGGATAACCAGGCGTTATGCGGGAATCAGGTCGATTCCGACCCATCATCGCGATACTCAGCGCACTCGTCGCGCTCGCCGCGCTCGCACTCGGTGCGGCGACTGTCGCCCAGGCGGGCGGCAACGGCAATAACGGCAACGACAACGGGAACAACGGATCCGCACACGACAAGGTGACGCTCTGCCACTGGGTGCCCGCGCATGGCGGCAGCTTCATCACCATCACGGTCAACGTACGCGGCGCCGACGGTAACCCGAACGACGAAGGCCACGCGAGCCATCCGAACGACATCATCCCGGCGCCGGCCACGGGCTGCCCCGCGACGTCCGGGACGCCGGTGCCGACGAACACGGCCGAGGCGCCGACCTCGACGGTAGCGGCGGCGACGAACACACCGGCCGCAACCAACACGCCCATGCCGACGAACACCACCACCGTGGCCACGAGCACGTCGACGGCCATGGTGAACACTGCTACGCCGACCGCGTCCGCGACCGGCGCTGTGAACACCGCCACCGCAACCAACACGCCCGGCGGCGGTGCGGGCGGCACGACGGCAACGCCGCCAGCAGCGGTGACCAACACGCCGGCGAACACGGCAACGAACACCGCGACCAGCATCGCTACCAACACGCCGTCAGGCGGGGCGGCAGCGGCCGTCTCGACGCCGAGCGGGCAGGTGCAGGGTGCGGCGGCACTGCCGAACACCGGCTCCGGCGGCGGCAGCAACACGCAGTGGTACCTGCTGGGTATCGCCTTCGTGGTGCTACTCGCAGGCGGCGCTGCGAGCGTCATCGCCTTCCGGTCAGGCCGCGACCAGTAACACCGACACAGCGCACGATGTGAAACGCAAGAGGAGCTCGCGAAGAGCTCCTCTGCGTTATCCAGGTGACTTCCGTCCGAGCCTTACGCGCACACAGTGATCGACCGGAACAGCGCCGTGCCCAGCCCCAGCCGCTCGGCCAGGTGCACCTGACCGACGGTCTTGTTCCCGAGTCCCAGCCAGCGGAAGTTGCCGAACGCCCAGTCCAGCAGCGCCGTCGCGTCCGCGTCACGGTCCTGCGTATCGAGCACGGCCACGAAGAGCCGGTGCCCGTCACGTACCGCCGACGCCACCAACGTCCAGCCGGCGGCATCTGTCCAGCCAATCTTCACCCCGTCGGCGCCCGGATACGTCGCGAGCAGCGAGTTCCCGTTGTGCAGGTCGTAGTCGGAGGGCGGCGCCAGGTGCCAGTACTGCGTGCCGACGATCTTCGCGAACTCCGGGTTGTTCATCCCGTATCGCGCCATCCATGCCAGGTCGTACGCGGACGAGTAGTGGTCCGGGTTGTCGAGCCCGTGCGGGTTCACGAAGTGCGTGTCCCTGAGTCCGAGCGCCGCCGCCTTCTGGTTCATCGCATCGACGAACGCCGGCACGCTGCCCGACGTGTTCTCCGCGAGCACCAGCGCCGCGTCGTTGCCGGACGGCAGCATCAGCCCGTACAGCAGGTCTTCGATCGTGATCGGCACGCCGATCCGGAGCCCCATGATCGAGCTGTCCGTCATTGTGCTCCCGTCCACATCCGAAACCACCGTCCGGCCGAGATCACCGTGCTCGATCGCGAGGATCGCCGTCATGATCTTGGTCGTGCTCGCCGGCGGCCGCCGCTCGTGCTCGCTGAGACCGTACAGCACCCGTCCGGTGTCGCCGTCGATGACCACCGCGTTCCGCGCCGTCACCGCCGGCGCCGGCGCCGCGTTCGGGATGCTCACCGGCACGTCTGTCGCGAAGTCCGCCGGCTGCGCTACGCCGGACGCGCACGATGGCACATCGAGCGGTGGCGCCGCGTGCGCGGCCGGCAACGGCGCCGCGAAGACGATTCCCAACACAAGCGCCGCCACCGCCAGCGGCACCACCATCCGTCGGGCTTCGCGGAACAATCGGCCGGCTGATCGCATCGTCCTCATGCGGGTCGCTCCTTCGCGGCTACTGGTACTCGACCATGTCGGGCTGCGGGTCCAGGTTCATCACCTGCTGCTCGTTCTGCACGGGCCAGTCGTGCTGCAGGAAGACGTTGTACGAGCGGTGCTCCGCGTACGGCTCCGACGCGTACCGCTGGTATTTCGCGAGCTTGTCCGCGGGCGAGCCGAAGGCGTCCATGTTCAACACAAGGTCGACGTCGTCGAACCGCTGCACCGCACCGCCGTCGATCACCGTCCCGTCCATGTACTGGTGGATGACGAGCACCTTCGGCGGGATGTTCATGTACTTGCCGAGGTCGCTCAGGTACAGCTGAACGGCGTTGATCTGCTCGCCGGTGATCACCCCCGGCGTCTGAATAGGGATGCCGTTCGGGCCGACGGCGTACTCCGGGTCGATCGCCACATGCACGCGCGGGTTCTCGAGGAACCGCTGCACCTTCTGCACCTCTGTCAGCACATCGCCGCGGCCGATCTGGAGATCCAGGATCACTTGCAGGTCGTTCTGTTCCGCGAGTTGGATGTAGCTCTGTACGTCGGAGTCGTCGAGATATCGCAGGTAGAGGCCGTTGTCCGTGGGGTCGGACTGCACCTGCGCGTAGATCAGATCGATCGCCGGCACGACGCCGCGGTCGCCGTTCATGCTGTCGTAGATGCCCGCTTCGCCCTTGAGCCAGCGCACCAGGTCATCCCCCTGGTAACGGCCAAGCACACCCAGTTGCGCGGAGATCGGCGAGCCATAGAACGCGACGACCTGCCTGTTCGCGAAGAGCGAAGGACCGCGGGGCGGTTTCGGCGGCGGCGGTTGTGGTGTCGGCGTGCTGGTCAGTGGCACAGCCGTCGCGGTCGGCGGCGGCGGTGTCGGCGTGGCGCTGGCGACGGCCGCGTGTGCGGCGTCAGCCGGCGCGGTCAGCCCGGTCCGCATCGCATCGGCGGTCGTGCTCGCCACGGCAAGCTCGACTGGAAGCTTCGCCGCCCGGCCCGTCACGGAAGATGCGAAGAGGCCGATGAGCGGACCGGCGGCAATGACGACGGCAAGGATCAGGTACGTTCGTACAATTCGTGCGTCGAACACGATCGGCGGAAACTCCCGGCCAAGCTGTGACGGCAGTCACTTCAGGGGTAGGGGTGCGTGACAGCGGCCACTATAGCCGTGTGTTCGCCGAGAAATCAACGGGTTTGTTATGAATTTCCGCAGGATGACGCCGGTTTGTTACGCCAATCGCGCAGCAACGTCGCGCTCACACTGATGCACGCGAACTAGGACAGGAACAAGGGGATTTGCCGGGGAGGAGGGCACGTTTCGAGCGCGACGCTGCACCGCGCGCGCACGATCGCACTCATTCTGCTGTTTGCAACACTTGCTCGAATTTCAAAATCGTAAAGGATGTCGAGGCGTCCCTGCGTCGCCTACGTGCGAATCACTCCTCGAGTCGCGACGCGCCGTGCGGCGACTCCTCGCCGGTACCATCCGTCGGCGCTTCGCCCGCAGCCTCTGGCGGGCGACCGTGCTGGTCGCTGTCCTCGTCATCGTCTTCCTCGCCGTAGGCGGCGGACACGATGACCGCGTCTTGCCCGATCGAGATCACGCCGTCCGGCGGGATCCGCCTGCGATTGATGAACGACAGGAGGCCGTGCGAGACCTCGTACGCCGCGACCCGCCCTTCATCGTCCAACAGGATCTTGTCCACCTTGCCGATCGCGTCTCCATCCTCGGTCAGCACCCGCGACCCCTTCAGGTGAATCCCAGAATCCAGCACCTCGCGCACCCGCTCGTAGGACGAGGCGCTCGTGAGCTTCTCCTCGCTGTCCACCGTCACGGCGTGGTCGCCGATGCTATGAATGGCTGTCCTCGGCAGGAACATCGTCGGCTCCGCATCCGACGAGCCCATGCTCACCATCATCCCCAGGAGCTCGTGCTTACCCGGATCGAAGACCACATCCTTTACCCGTCCGACCTCGCGACCCTCGCGTGTTGAGATGACCGGGAAGAACATCAGTTCATTCGCGCTGCGCGTTCCCATCGTCAACCTCCTCGCGCCTGCGACGGCAGGGCGCACCCCATCGTCGCACGCGACCGGTCACAGCCGGGTAACAGAGCGCGAAGCCCTGCTCGCGCCGTGCTTCCGGTTTGGGTACCTACCGGTCTCCGCGTCCCTCTTTCAGCGCATCGACACGCCGCCCGTCCCGGCCTTTATCGGTGCGCAAGGCCCGCTCGCCGATACTGGTGCCGCTGGCGCCCTCGCGGCGTGCCCCTGTCACCTGGTTCCTGAGGAGTCGAACGATGTCCCATGACCTGCTCGTATTCGGCGTTTCGAACGTGTGGGCGAACACCGCGATCGCCGTCGGCGCGCTGATCGCCGCCTACGTCTTCGTGATCTGGCTCGCCGCCCTGCTCTGGACCTGGCGTGACATCCGCTCCCGCACGCACGATGTCGTCTCACAGGCCATCTGCGTCGCCCTCGTCTTCTTCCTCAACCTGCCCGGACTGCTGCTGTATCTCATCCTCCGTCCGCAGCTGACGATGATGGAGCGCGCCGAGCTCGAGATGGAGATCGATGCGTTCTCCCGCGAGGCCGCGACGCAGATGCACTGTCCGGACTGCGAGCGTGACGTACAGGACACCTTCGCCGCCTGCCCCTACTGCCGCGCGTCGCTCGCATCCCCCTGCCGGGAATGCGGGCGCAACCTCTCGGTCTCCTGGGTGATGTGCCCGTACTGCCTCGCGCCGCGCGGCGAGGAAGAGCGGATCGCCGAAGCGCCTCCGGCGCTCGCCGCTCCGCGCAGCACCCTCTTCCGCGCCTGGCGGAATCCAGGCCGCCCGAAGCCGTCCGAACCAACGCCCGTCATCGTCCATCGCAACGGCGGCTGATCGCCGCACCTGGAAGAGCAAGAAGAAGCCCCGCCGAATCGGCGGGGCTTCTTCTTGCGGCTTTCGAGACCGCCACCTAGCTCGAGCGCCGGCTCGTCGTCGAAGTCCGGCGGCTCCGCGACGGCGCCGATGTGCGCGTCGTTCGCGTCGTTCGCGTCGTCCGCCCGCTCGTTGAGCGCGATCGGCTCGCCGCCGTCGGTCGCGTGCTGCGCGTCGTGCGGCTCGTTCCGGTGCGCGTGCCCGTCGTGCTGCGACCGCGCGCTGCGCTTGCGCGCGTGCCGGTCGTCCGCGTGCTCGCCGTCGCGCGGGAGCCGGTCGAGCGCGTTCCGCTCGACCGCGTGCCGGTGGTCCGGCTCCGCGTACCAGTCGCGCGCGTGCCCGTGGCCCGCCCGGTCGATGTCGCGCTGCGCGTTCCCCGCGCCGAGCCCGCCCGCGTGCTCGTCGTCCGGCGGGTGCCCGAGGTGCCGCGCATACCCGTCGAGCGCGTACCGGTCGAGCGGGTACCGGTCGAGCGGGTACCCGTCGACCGCGTGCCCGTTGACCGCGTGCCCGCCGACCGCGTGCCCGCCGAGCGGGTGCCCGAGGACCGCGTGCCTGCCGCGCGCGTTCCGGCCGCACGGCTGCGCGTCCCGCCGCTGGGGGTGCTCGTCCCAGACCGCGGGCGCGACGCGCGCGTCGTGCCCGTGCCGCGCGAGGTCGTGCGACGCGCGGTCGAAGTCCGGCGTGGCGACGTCGTCCGGCGCCGCGGCGAGCGCTGCGCATCCTTCGTCAGCTCCGGTTTCCGCGTCTCCATGTCGCGTCCTAGTTCCATCAATCGCTCCTGACCGAGTTCAGCGGCCTTCGGGAAGATCTCTGACTCTTCCTCCTGGATGTGATGGCGGACCGATTCCGCCAGCACTTCGAACTTCGCCTTGTAGTGTGGGTCTGTGGGGGCCATCTTGCGCAGCTCGTCGATCAGCAGATCGGCGACGTGATGCTCCTCTTCGGCCTCGTTCATCATGAAGTTGGTGCCGCTCTCACTGCGCACCGCCGGGTAGAAGATCTCCTCTTCCAGCTTCGTGTGCACCTCGAGCTTCAGCATGGCCTGCTGCGCGAGATCCCTCAGGGTGTTGCTGTCGTCGCTGTCCGAGAACCGGTGGAAGATGTCTTTCACTTCGTCGTGCTGCTCTCGCAACAGTTGCAGCGCGTCAGGCATTGGGCGGGCCTCCTTCCCCGTTTGCAAACATCCGGCTTGACAACTGCACAGTATGGGCAACCGTCGCTTGCACCGACGTAAATCGTCGTGCGATCGGTGTGAAGGATGCGCGGACTGATCGCACGGCGTTCCACGCCGTGCTGCTCACATGACGCGCCACACGATGTCGATCAGCTCGTCCGGCTCGAACGGCTTGCCGATGTATGCCTGCGCGCCCAGCTCGCGCTGCACGCGCCGCGGGTTGTACGCCGACAGGATGACGACCGGGATATGGATATGGCGGGCCCGCAACCGCTCGTAGAACTCGCGGCCGTTCATCACCGGCATGTCGATGTCCAGCACGATCGCTTCCGGCGCATGCCGGTCGACTTCCTCCAGCGCTTCCTCCCCGTTGGATGCGCCCGTGACGTCGAAGCCGCCGCCGCGCAGCGTTAACTTCAAGAGCCGCACGATCGCCGGGTCGTCATCGACGACGAGCACATCGTGGTGTTCATCGCGCGTACGCGCGCCATCAACGAGCGATGACATTGCACAATCTCAACTTTCTTGTGTGATCGTAGCCGCACTTCCAGCGCAGCGGCGTAAGAAGCCCACTGTGCCCGGCTTGCAAATGCGTGGGAGATGCCAGATACGCGCCGCCGCTCGCCTGCCGCGCTGTTCGGGTGAGCTCCCGCGATGCCTCGTCGCCCCATGATGCCCGCGGTATGCCGGTATCCGACCACCAGCGGCTCCAGCGCGACGCACGCGAGCCCCTCGGCGAGCGCCTGACGTCCGAGCAGGAGGAAGCGGTGGCGCGGCTGGTGTCCGGACACGACATGCTTGTCGTCATGCGGCAGCGCGCCCGCAAGTCCGCGATCTACCGCCTCGCCGCGCGCGAACTCACCGGTCCGACGGTGGTCGTCTCACCCCTCATCACCCCCCGGCCCGACCAGGCGATTGGCATCGAGGGGCAGGACGTCGGCGAGTCGAGGTGGTGACCTCCAGGCGCGCAGCCGCGCGCGGGCGCACTGCGACAACTGCAATGGCGGCCTCGGTGCGGCACCCGCTGCCGACCTTGCGGGAACTGCGACAACTGCAATGGCGGCCTCGGCGCGGCACCCGCTGCCGAAGAGCTCGGTGCGCGCGTGCGCCATCAGCGCTGGGGGGAAGGCACCGTCCAGCACTACGCAAACGCACCATGACGGTGCTTTTCGACAGCGCCGGCTACCGGCGCCTGCTCGTGCGTGCCGTGTAGAAGGCGAGTTGATCGAGCCGGCCGGCCAGCCGCGGTCAGCAGACTCCGTCGATCGATGACTCGTTGACCCAGCAGAAGCAGTCGCAGTCGTCGTGGCGAAACCACAACAGATACGACGGCCGCGCGTGCTGCCGCCGCTTCGACATGATCTTCCCGATGGTCCAGCCCGGGACACACGCCTCGCCCAGGTGTCCCCCGCCCTGTACGTGGTAGACGTCCGTCCCCGTCAGCCGCGCGACCACTTCTTCGCCTCGAGCGTACGCGTACTGTCCGGGTTGCGACGCGGTTTCCATAGCACCTCCGGCGCGGCATCGCTCTGCCCCGCCTGTCCTCACGGTATGCGGCGCCTGCGACAAACGGTGTCGCGCGATCGGATGATTCTTTTCGTCAAGATCCCCCGTGGCATACGATGCATCTCATGACGCCTCAGCGGCGCTCCGTGCGCCTCAACAATCTGGAGGAGCTCTTCCGCGGACGGAAGGCCGGCTACACCGCGCGCGAGCTCGCCGACCTCACCGGCGTCAGCGTCCGCTCCATCCAGCGCGATCTGCTCGTCCTGCAGACCGAGAGCCAGGTGCCACTCTCCGAGGACCACGGCCGCTACTTCCTCGCTGTCGAAGAGCGCCTCTCGCCGATGCGGCTCACGCTGCAGGAGGCACGGGCGCTGCTGCTCGCCACGCGCCTCTTCCTGCGCTACAGCGACGAAGGCGACCCCTACGCCGCGACCGCCCTTCGCCAGCTCGCCGAGGTCATGCCCGGCCCCGTCCGCGAGCAGGTGCGCGAGGCCGCCGAGGCCGTCTCGCGCCGCCCGCTCGATACCGGGTTCTCCCGCAACCTCTCCGTCGTCACCGATGCCTGGGCGCGGCGGCGCTCCCTCCGGCTCAGCTACCGCTCGGCCGGACGCCAGCGCCCGCGCGAGGTCATCGTCGACCCGTACTTCCTCGAGCCGAGCGCCGCCGGCTACGCGACGTACCTCATCGGCTACTCGCACACGCACGGCGCCATGCGCACGTTCAAGGTGGAACGCATCGTCTCCGCCGAGCGGCTGCCGCAAAGCTTCGATCTGCCGCCCGACCTGCACGTCGATAGCCTGCTCGCATCGGCCTGGGGGATCATCTGGGGCGAAGGCCACACGGTGAAGCTGCGCTTCGCGCCAGCCGCAACCTGGCGGGCGAAGGAGTCGCGCTGGCATCCCACGCAGTCGATCGATGACCTGCCGGACGGCGGCTGCCTCATGACGCTGACCGTCGCCAGCCTGATGGAGGTCGGACGCTGGGTGCGCAGCTGGGGCGATGCCGTCGAGGTGCTCGAGCCCGAAGAGCTGCGCGACGAGCTGCGGCGCGAAGCCGTGCGCCTCGCCCGCGCTTACGCCCGCCCGGCGAAGCTCCCCGCGCGGCGTACGCCGAAGAAGCGGAAGCCGACCATCGATCCGGATGGCCGGCTGCCGCTACGGATTGGCTGACGCCTTCGCCGGCTCCTCGATCACGGCGTCGTACAGCCGCACCGCCGGCGGCCCTTCGAGCACGCCCATCAGCGAACCGCCCGCGCGATGCCCCGCGATGAAGCTCTCGCTCTTCGTCCATGCCATGAAGGCGTCGCGGTCGCGCCACGTGCTGTGGCTCACGTACTCACCCGACTGGTCGCCCTTCAGCAGCGCGAAGTGCACGAAGCCCGGCACGCCCTGCAGGTATGACTGCCGGCCGCGCCACGCGTCCTCGAACTCGCCTTCCTTGCCCGCGACCACCTTGAAGTTATTCATCGCGATGAACATCACACCCTCCGCGCATGCATCAGTTACTCGACCGTCCCGTAAGCATAAGCCAGACACAACGAAACGGCCGCACCAGGTGGCGCGGCCGCTTCGGACGGGGCGATTGAATATGCGGCTACTTCGGGAATCCCTGCGAGATCGTGATCCCTGCCGGGCCCAGGATGACGATGAAGAGCGTCGGGAAGATGAACAGCACCAGCGGGAACAGCATCTTCACCGGCGCCTTGTACGCCGCTTCCTCCGCGCGCTGGCGGCGCTTCACCCGCAGCTGGTCCGCCTGCACGCGCAGGACCGTGCCGATCGACGATCCCATCGCCTCGGCCTGGATCACCGCGTTCGTGAACTGGATCAGGTCGGGCACCGCCGTCCGGTCGCCCAGTTCCTTCAGCGCGTCGCGCCGCGACTTTCCGAGCGCAATGTCGCGCAGCGACCGCGACAACTCCTGCGCGAACGGTCCCTGCACCTTCTCCGCCACGCGCGAAAGCGCCGCATCGAGGCCGAGGCCCGCTTCCACGCACGTCGTGATCAGGTCGAACGCGTCAGGCAGCGACTTCACGATCGCGTGCTGCCGCTGACCCGCACGCGAGTTGACGATCCAGAACGGCAGGTAAAAGCCGACCAGCGCGATCAGCACGACGATCCCGACCGTCATGAGCGACAGCCCCGCCGAGCCGGCCGCGACCAGCAGCAGCAGCGCGAAGCCCGATGAGGCCGCCGTGCAGACCACCACCATCGTCAGGAAGCCGCTCATCGTCATCGGCTCCCCGGCGATCATCAGCTTCTTCTCTACCCCGGTAAGCAGCGACTTCGGGAGGATCGCCCCGAATCCGCGCACGACGCCCTGCAGCATCGGGCCGAGCACGCGGCTGCCGAAGCCGTCGACCTGCGGCCCCAGCTCCTCCTGCGGCATGCCGCGCGTGAACCCCTCGAGCCGCTGCCGTGCCAGGGCGCTCCCCGAACCCCGCGAGTTGGCAAAGGCCAGCAGCACAAACAGCACCGTCAGGAAGATCAGGCCGGCGGCGGCCGCCGACGTAGCGTCGAAGTTCATCGCCTACACCTCGATGTCCAAGATTCGCTGGATGACCATCACGCCGATCACCTCCAACACACACGCGGTGCCGATCATCACCTTCCCCATCGTTGTGGTGAACAACGGGTTGATGTAGCCGGGGCTCATGATCTGGAAGAGGACGCCGATGCCGATCGGCAGGAAGCCGATCACGACCCCCGTCAGTTTCTGCTGCGAGGTCAGCGTCTGGATCTCACCGCGGATTCGGATGCGCTCCCGCATCGTCTCCGCCACCGTGTCCAGGATCTCGCCGAGGTTGCCGCCGACCGAGCGCTGCACCAGGATCGCCGTGATGACGATGTCGAGGTCATAACTCCCGGACCGCTCGCTCAGCGCGATCAGCGATTCCTCCGCGCTCGACCCGATATTCATCTCGTGGATAGTGCGCCCCAACTCCGTCGAGATCGGGTGGTCCAGCTGATCCGCCGCGTTGTGCAGCGCCTGCAGCAGCCCGAACCCGGCCTTCAGCGCGTTCGAGATGATCGTCAACGCCTCGGGAAGCTGCGAGTTGAGCTTCGCGACGCGCTGCTTGCGTCGGCGCTTCAGGTAGAACTTCGGCAGGTTGTAGCCCACCACCGCCAGCACCAGCGCCGCGATCAGCCCGAACGTGCCGCCAATTACCACGATCGGCGCCGCCAGCCCGACGAGCGCCATCGCGAGCCGAATGATCACCCACTCCGACGGCTGAATCGTCATGTCCGCGCGCTCGAGCTGCAGCGCGAGCGTGTCCCGCAGGTTCTCTCCGATGAGGTTGCGGATGATGCTCTTGCCGGTCGGCATCTGCCGCAACGCGCCCGGCGTCGAGACGTCGACGACTGACGTGCCGGACAGCAGCCCCTCGAGGCGGCCCCGCATGTTCGCATTGCCGGCGACGCTCGCGCCCCAGAACGCGAACATCACCACCACGACTGTGCTCATCACCGTGAACGCGGCGACCGCCGCAAGCCAGTCCATTTATGCCCCCGCGATTGCGAAGAGGTCCATCGGCAGGTGAATGCCGGAGACCTGGAACTTCTCGGTGAACCGCGGCCGGATGCCGGTCGTCCGCAGCTCGCCAAGCACGCGTCCGTCGCTGTCCACACCCGTCTGCTCGAAACGGAACAGGTCCTGCATCGTCACGACCTGCCCCTCCATGCCCGCCACTTCCGCGACCGTCGTCACCTTGCGGGTGCCGTCGGGGAAGCGCGCGATCTGGATCACGACGTGGATCGCCGACTGCATCTGCTCCCGGATCGCCTTCACAGGCAGCTCGAAGCCCGCCATCATGACCATGTTCTCGATGCGGGCGAGCGCGTCGCGGGGCGTGTTGGCGTGCACCGTGCCGAGCGAGCCTTCGTGGCCGGTGTTCATCGCCTGCAGCATGTCGAACGCCTCAGACCCGCGGACCTCACCGACGATGATGCGGTCGGGGCGCATGCGCAGCGCGTTCCGGACGAGGTCGCGCTGCGCCACCTCGCCGCGGCCCTCCAGCGAAGCAGGACGCGCTTCCAGCGTCACCACGTGCCCCTGCTGCAGCTGCAGTTCCGTCGGGTCCTCGATCGTCACGATCCGCTCCGTGTCCGGGATGAACGCCGAGAGCGCGTTCAGCATCGTCGTCTTACCGGAGCCGGTGCCGCCGGAGATGATGATGTTCAGCTTCGCCTGCACCGACGCGCGGAAGAACTCGGCCAGTTCGTTCGTGAGCGCGCCCGTTGCCACCAGGTCGTTCATCGTCATCTTGTCGGTGCGGAACTTCCGGATGGTGATCGTCGGGCTCTTCGGCGCCACCGGCGGGATGATCACGTTGACACGCGAGCCGTCGGGCAAGCGCGCGTCCACCATCGGCGACGATTCGTCCACGCGCCGGCCGAGCGGCGCCACGATGCGTTCCACGATGCGCATAATGTGGTTGTCATCGCGGAAGCGGACCGAGCTCAGGTAGAGCCGGCCTTCCTTCTCGTAAAACACCGTGTCCGGCGCATTCACCATCACTTCCGAGATGGCCGCGTCCCGCAGCAGCGGCTCCAGCGGGCCGAAGCCCAGCACCTCGTCCGCGACCGCCGCGACCAGTTCGTCGCGCGTCGTCCCGACGATGCCCGGCATCTCCTGCGCGATCAGCGTGCGCGCGGCCTGCTCGACCGCCTCGCGCGCCTTCTCCTTGCCGAGACCCTCGAGCTTGTTCGGGTCCAGCTCTTCGATCAGGCGCTGGTGGAGCGTGAACTTCAGTTCGTTCAGCGCGACAACATTCTGCGAGAGGTTGTTGCGCTGGTACGTCCCGCCGCTCCCGGGCTGGATCTTGCGTGCCTGCCACTGAAACTGACTCATATGCTTCGCCTCCAGCGGCCGCTATCAGGCCGATCGGCCCAGGAACCGGTCGAGGAATCCTCGCTTGTCCTGCCTTGTCCCCGTCAGCGTGTGCCCCAGGTCGATGATCGCCCGCGACACGCGCGCGTACGGCTTCGCGATGACAATCGGCTGTCCCAGCTGCGTGCTGCTCGAGACCGCCAGGTCATGCGGGATCCGCCAGAACACCTCGTACTCCAGCACGCGCGAGACGTCTTCCTCGCGCAGGCTGTTCGCCGCGGTCGAGTGGTTGATTACCAGCTTGACCTTGTCCTCGCTCACCCCGGCCGCCCGCAGCATCTCGAGCGCCAGCGCCGTGTCCTTGATGCTCGCGATGTCCATGCTCGTCACCAGCAGGATCAGGTTCGCCAGCTCCAGCGTGGTCGCGATCAGCTCGTTGAACGTTCCTGGCGTGTCGATGACCACGAAGTCGTGCGTCTGCGCCAGCAGGTCCACGATCTTCTCGATGTGCTGTGGCGTCAGGTTCCGCCACTCCGTCGGGTGCAGCGGGGCCGGCATGATCGACACGCCGCTGTGGTGTTTCACCAGGTAGTCGCGCACCTTGTCGCGGTCCAGCGTGTCGATGTGGCGCGCCACATCGGCGATGCTCGCCTCGACCGCGATGTCCATCATGATCGCCACGTCACCGAACCGCGTGTCCATGTCCAGCAGGCAGATGTTCGCCCCGGTCAGCTTCGAGAGCGTCGTCGCCAGGTTCGTCGAGATCGTCGTCTTGCCGATGCCGCCCTTGGCACCGAAGATCGTGATCACCGTGCCGCGCGGCACTGCGACCGGCCCGCCCTCCGTCTCGCGGATGCGCTTCCGCTCTTCCTGCTCCAGGACGCCGTACACCGCCCGGCTCAGGTCCTCCGGCTTCAGCGGCTTGATGATGTAGTCGCGCGCGCCGGCCACCATCGCCCGCCGCACGGATGCCGCGTCCGCCAGCGCCGAGTACACGATGGTCGGCGTGCCAGGCGCCGCATCGGCAAGCGATTCAATGGTCTGTACCGCCAGCGCGACCGGTTCCTCGAACGAAACGAGGAATACGTCGGGGGAGTGCTCCTTGGCGACGTTGACGGCCTCGACGCCGTACCCCGCCTCACCGACCACGGTGAAGTGCGCGATCTGCGCCGCGCGCTTCGTCTCCGCACGCGTGCTCAGGTCCGGGTCGACCGTCACAATCTCAGGGTTTCGCGCCATCTCCCACGTCTCCTACGCTTGCGCGTCGCTTCTTCCGCGTCCGTTCGCTCTTACTGTCCCTTGTACGCCGGCGGCTTCAGGCTGTCCGGCAGCCCCGCCAGCTCGGCAGGCGAGAGCAGGTCGTAAATCTTCACGAGCCCCGGGTCCGTCACGTCCTGGTCGCTCACGCCACGCAGGTCGTACCGCAGCTTGCCCGTCTGCTCCGCCATGAACAGCCGCTCGGCCTCGTTCGACGACACCAGCACGGTCACGGTCGAAGCGTCCGGGATCGGCTTGCCCGACCCCGCCGCCACCGGCGCCGTGTCCGGGCCCGCGCCCGGCGTCGTGCTCGCGACCGGCCCCGCGTCCACGACGCTCTGCGCAACCGCGAGCACCTGGACGTTGTGCAGGATCGTCTTGGTCACGAGCGGCGTGCCGTCACAGCACATCCAGATGATGTCCACGAAGTCGCCCGGCAGGATGAGGCCGCCCGCGTTGCTCACCTGCGACGCCGAGATCGACATCGCACGCTTGCCCGCCGGCACGACCAGCGACAGCGACGCGTCGGTCGACGGCCTGCTCGTGTCGATCACGTTGCTCGTCGTAATCTGGCCGTTCGCCGCGATCGGGTACTTCACCGTCTTGCCGATGGCGTCTGCCACCGTGCCGTACGCGCCCACCACGACGGAGTCAGCCGACACCGTCTTCACCTCGAGCTGGTCAGCCGTGAGCAGGGTGCGCGGTTGGATCGCGCTCTTCGCCACGACGACCGCCTGCGTGACGCCGCCCGTCTTGCTCGACGACGAGTCGCTCGGCGCCGAGATCCTGGCGTATACGAGCACTGCGCTGAGGACCGCGAGCAGCACCGCTACCACGAGGAACTTCCGGTTCAACCGGCTCGGCGCGGCGCCGCCACCCGCTATTGATCGTGCCATGGCTGTATTCCCCCGTCTTGAACTCGGGCCGCACGGCCCACTGGGCTAGCTAGATATCGGCGGCGCGAAGATACGCCTTTACGACTTCGCCACCGCGAACTCCCTGATGCCCGGAAAAATTCCCCCTGCCTTCGCCCCGCTCCCCCCACGCCCGCCCTACACCGCCGGGTCCAGCAGCTTCATCTGCTTCCGTAGTGCGTTGAGCGCGCGGTGTTGAATGACGCGGATCGCCGCGACACTCTTGCCAATAATCTCGGACACTTCGCGGTAATCTAAATCTTCGATGAAGCGCAGGATGATCACCTGCCGCTGCTCGTCCCGGAGCCGCAGGATCGCCTCACGCACCAATTCCTCGTCCGCGCCCTGCTGGTAGGACCACTCCGGGTCCCGCCGCGGCTTGTCGTCCATGATTCCGTCGTGGAGCTGCGAGGACTCCCGCTTCGCCCGCAGGTGGCTGACGCCCAGGTTGTGCGCGATCCGCAGCAGCCAGGAGACGAAGGGTGCCCCGCGCACCTGGTATCGCTCGACCGCCTCCCATGCCTTCAGGAACGTCTGCGACGTCAGGTCCTCGGCCTCCGAGGCATTCCCGACCATGTAGTAGATGTGGCGGTACACCCGCACGACATGGCGCTCGTACAGCTCCGAGAACGCCTCTTCGTCCTTCTGTATCGCGCGCAGCACCAGCTCCGTGTCATCGTTAGCTCGCGGCAGCGGTGCATTGAGGCTGACCATACGCGACCCTCTCATCGCACGCGGGCATGGGCCCGAAGCGCGGCGAACCGGGAGCAGGGCATTCCTGGCGATGAGTCAGGGGGTTCCCTTACGTCCCAAGGAGAATCGGCAGCCCGTGGGCGATGCTTGAGGGGTCAGTCCGGGGAAGGCCGGGCGCCGAAGCTAGCTCGCGCGCTCTTCGCCGCCGCTGTCCGGCGCCTGCTGCACGTCGTTCTTCGGCATCAGTTCGACGAGCCGCAGGTGCGACGCCTGCGCGGGCGCCGCGGACAAGCCGCCAGGCGCAGCCTGCTGCCTCGGCTCAGGGGCCTCCCTGAGGACGTTAGGCACGTCGCCCGACTCCTCGACTGGCGCCGGGACGGGCAGCAGCCGGAATTCGAACTCGTGCGGGCCGAGATCGAACGTGTCGCCGGGATCGAGGATCACCCAGCCCCCCGACACGCCCTCGTTCGCCAGTGCGTTCAGGCTCGTCATCCGGTGCACCATCAACTGCTTCCCGCGCACCCAGATCCGCGCCTCGACCGACGACAGCCCGCGGTCCGGGACACGCACCGCGCAGTGCTCCCCGGAGCCGATGCTCACCGGCGATCCGCCGACGACGTACTCCGCGCCAAGGTCCGATCCCGCACGCGAGATGAGCAGGCCCTTCGCCTCTTCGACCACCTCGCGGCCGGCGTCGCCGTCCGACTCGTCAGCCGGCGGCGGCGGAAGCGCCGGCGCACGCGCGCGCACCAGCTCGACGTGCGTCACCACCGGCGTCGGCCGTTGCGAGCGGCGGCGGAGCCACCAGAAACCGCCACCGGCGCCAAGCAACAGCAGGACGGCCGCCGCGCCCGTGGCATACAGCAGCATGCTGCTGCCGCCGCCCGGCGACGCGGGTGGCGCCGACGAGAATGCGATCTTGGATTCCGCCGCGCCCCCGGCCGAATCGACGTGCACCGTCACTTCGTGGTGTCCGCCAGCGAACGCTGCCGGGTCGTAGATGTATGCGTACGGCGGCTTCGTGAGCGTCGCGACGTCGCTGCCGTCGATGCTGAACGTGACAACCTTCACCGCCGCCGTCCCGCCCACCTTGGCTGTCAGCGTCGTCTTCGCATTGACCGAACCGCCGTCGTTCAACCCATCGATCGCGACCGTCGGCGCCGGTGCGGGCACCGGCTTGTACGTGGACTGCGCCATCGCTTTCGTGCCGCCGGCGTCGATGGTGATCGCCACAGGCACTGCATCCGTCCCCTGCACGCCCGACGCGTCGAATGTGATCTCGTACTGGCTCTGCAGCAGGCGTGCGATGCCGCCGTACAGCTCACCGAGTTGGCGCGGGTCCGGCGCCTCGAGGTACTGCCCGTTCGACACGTCCGCGATCTGCTGCAGGTACGCGCGGTCGATGTCCGTCCCCTCGCCGATCGCGAAGATGGGGACGTTCGCCGTCGTCGCCGCCTGCACCGCCTGGTCGCGCGTTGTCGCGCCATCCGTGCCGAAGTCGGCCCCGTCGCTGAGCAGCACGATCGCGCGCCGCGTCGCGGTCGAGGCGCCCGCCTTCAGCGCCGCCGCGGCCGTCGCCCGGTACAGCGCAGTGTTTCCCTGCGCCTCGATCCCATCGATCACCGCGCCGGCCGCCGCGCGGTCCGTCGTGAAGTCCTGCGCGAGCTGCACGTCATTACTGAAGCGCACGACCGCGACGCGGTCCTCCGGCGCCAGTTGCGTCATGAAGGCCTTCGCCGCCTGCTTCGCAAGCGCGATCGGCTGGCCCGCCATGCTGCCGCTCGTGTCGATCACGATCACGACGTCGAGCGGGTTCTCCGTGCTCGATGCCAGCTTCGCGCTCTGCACCTTCGCCGGCTGCCCCCCGAGCGTCACCGTCACATCGGCGGGCGTCAGCGCCGGCGCCGTGCCGCCTCCCTGCTGCTCGAGCGTCACAAGCGCCTGCGCGTTCGGGTATCCGGCGTCCGAGATGCTGGCGATCTGCAGCGAGGCGCCGGGTGCCTGCGCACCAACGGAGACGGCACCCAGGAACGCCACAACGGCTGCGAGCGCAGCGATGAGGTACGCGCGCCTCATGCTGGTTCAACCGCTCCGCGTTGCCCGGACATACGCACCGGACGGAATGCTGGCCGCCCCGTCCGGGTCACATATAGAAACCGCATCATTACCCCTTGACAGCCTCACAGCGGCATGGGAGAATCGTCCCACTCCGGCAGGGCGGTCCGCTGACGCGCCCGATGGTGGCAACCGCTGGAGTCAGTCTCGACCGTAGTATCGACAGCAAACGTGCCGCAGATGAGCGGCGCAGCGAGCCTGCAGGGAAGCGCGGCACGCGTATCCGTGTTCACCAGCCGCGCGCCCTGACGCGCGAGAATATCTACCTTCCGCCCGGCGGAAGGCTCCATTTGGGGCCAAGGGCCCAGGGGACGCGCTTTCAGGAGGCGGGGCCTGGCTGGCGTCCCCTGGCCCCAACCCGTTCCTCCTCCCACCGTTCCCACGATTCCCACACCGTCCGCTCTGGTCCGTCTGGCCATATTCGAGCCAGTTCGCGCCGCTTCCCCGCTCCAGCTTTGATCTCGCCGATCCGATAGTTCTGTCGTGAGGGCACGGGGGAGCCGCCGCTGCGTCCCTGCCTCGATGCGATCGGCCGCGCCCGGCGCCGCCGGTCGCGGGAGGATGTCTGGCCCTCACCGACAATCGGAGAGCCGCGCATGACGACCGAGGCGACATTGGGCAGAATGGCGGGCGCGGCCACAGGCGAGGGCGCCTACACCGCCACCGAGCTCTCGCCCCACGCAGCCCCGTTCGTACCCCAGCCCCAGACGATCGAAGAGTCCGGTCTCGACTTCTCGTTGATCCTCGACCTCGTCATCAAGTCGATCTACTTCGGCGGGCGGCCTTCGGCGCGCAACATCGCGACCCAGCTCGCGCTCGGGTTCCCGGTCGTCGACCAGGTCCTCGCCTTCATGAAGCAGCAGCAGCTTGCTGAAGTCGTGGGCAGTTCCGGCATGGGCGAGCAGCTCTACCAGTACTCACTCTCGAACAAGGGCTTCGAGAAGGCCGAAGAGGCCCTGAACCGCAACCAGTACATCGGCCCCGCGCCCGTGCGCTTCGAGCAGTACCTCGAGGTTCTGAAGCGGCAGTCGATCACGTCTATCCGGGTCTCACCCGCCAACGTCGAGCAGGCGGTCTCGCACCTGGTGCTCGACCACCAGGTCCCGGAGGCGCTCGGCCCTGCCGTCAACTCCGGCCGCTCGATGCTTCTGTACGGGGGTTCGGGTAACGGCAAGAGCACGATCACGGGCGCCATTGGCCGCATGCTGCCGGGCGAAGTGCTGATTCCGTACGCGATCGAGATCAATGGCACGATCATCAAGGTCTTCGACCCGCGCATGCATCACGAGATTCCCGCCGACCAGCAACTCGACCGCCGCGGCGTCGAATCGTCGCTCGCCACCGGCGAGCGCCGTCGCGACCGCCGCTGGGTCGTCGCCCGCCGCCCGATGATCACCGCTGGCGGCGAGCTCACGCTCAAGGAGCTCGAGCTCCGCTTCTCGCCGCAGTCGCAGTTCTACGTCGCGCCCATCCAGTGGAAGGCCAACAGCGGCATGCTCATCGTCGACGACTTCGGCCGGCAGATGATCCAGCCGAAGGAGCTGCTCAACCGCTGGATCGTGCCGATGGAGGAGCGCGTCGACCACCTCTCGCTGCACAGCGGCGACACGCTCGAGGTCCCGTTCGACGTGCTGCTCATCTTCTCGACGAACCTGCAGCCCGCGCAACTCGGCGATGAGGCGTTCTTCCGCCGCATTCGCCACAAGATCCACATCCCGGACCCCACGCGCGAGCAGTTCCTCGAGATCCTCGCGCGCGTCTGCCAGCAGCGCGAGATCCCCCTCGACACCAGCGCCGCGATGTATCTCATTGACCAGTACTACACGCGTGCGGGCCGCGGCTTCAAAGGCAGTCACCCGCGCGACATCGTGGACCTCGTCATGGACATTTGCGCCTATCACGGCGAGACGCCCGTCTTCAGCCGGAAGTACCTCGATGCGGCATGCAACTCCTACTTCGTCTCGCTCGACGGCGCTCCGCTCCCCGAGCGCTTCGACGGCGCCCAGGCCGC